>JBBQQJ010000041.1:0-15843 GCA_038216165.1 Gemmatimonadales bacterium
CCGCGGTTCGCTGCGCCTCGGAAAGGAAGAGGCGGGCCTCCTCCACTTCCGCCGGAGCCACCACCCGCCCATCCACCACGCCGATGCGGTACTCGGCCACGGCGAGGTCGGCCGCCGCCGCGATGCGACGCGCGAGTGCAACGGAATCCGGGCTGGCAACCTGGAGCAGGAACACGGCACTAATGAGAAACATTATCATTCTCTGTAGAGGGTACAGCGAACCATACCAACGGATGGTGCAAGGGGAAAGGGGGATACTGGGCCCTACCCCTCGAGGATCGCGACCGCCGCGGCCACCTCGCGGCTGTGGCTGATGGAGAGGTGGATCGTGACGCGATGTGGGGCGATGAGCTCCGCCGCTCGACCGGAGAGGTCCACCTCCGGCCGACCATCCGGGAGGCGGCGCACCGCGATCTCCCGCCACCCCACCGGCCGGGCACCGGGGAGGACCTGGAGCGCCTTGTAGACCGCCTCCTTGGCGGCGAGACGCGCGGCAAAGGCCGGCGCAGGGTCGCCGAGGGAGGTCACGTAGCGCCGCTCGTCCGGGGTGAGCGTCCGATCCAGCAGGCGATCGCCGAGTCGGGCGAGCATCTGCCGGGCGCGGGCCACCTCCACCACGTCGAGCCCGATATTGATCACGGCCATGGGAAGTCCCAGAACCACTGGGCCACGGGGGTGAACCACCCCGGTGCGGGAAGCTGTCCGCCCAACCACGCCGCCGCCACGCCAGCCGCCACCACCAGCACGGCGCCTGCAACGAACACCGGCCACCACGGACGGCGCCACGCCGCCACGCGAGCCGCCTCCGCCGTCCACCGCTGCCGTTCGCCCCGGGCCACCGCGACCGCCCCGTCCCAGGCCGTCTCAAGGGCCGCGGCGCGAGCCCGCGTGACCTCAGCGGTGCTCCCCGCCCCGGCCAGTCGCTCGAGCGGCATCCCCTCGGCAAGGAGGCGCTGGAGCAGGATGTCGGCCTGCTCCGGGTCGGGGAGCAGCCGGTCCTGGCGGGTGGTCGGGTAGCGGGCGCGACGACCCGCCGCGGTGATCATCGCACGCGACTCCGCGAGGAGATCGTCGCGCAGCGCCTCCACCGCGGCGTGCCAGGCGCCAAGCCAGGTCTCGGACGAACGCGGCCCCGCGGTGGTGCCGCGGACCAAGGTGTCGAGCAGGTCGAGGCGGATCGCGTCCCACCGCCCCCCGGAGGGCGGCGCGGCGATCCGCCCGAGCGATGGTCCCAAAGCGGAAGTCATGTCGGCCAGTGCGGCGGCTGTTCGTCGGGCGCGGCGAGGGCCACACGTGCGGGGCGCCCGGTCCGCGCAGTGAACCGCTCGGCGAAGGCCGCCAGCGCGTCGGCGGTGAACGCCTCGCGGGGCAGTCCGGTGAGTGGCAGGATCCGCTCGATCGCCGCGGGCTCACCCTCCACCTCGAGCAGCGTGTCGAGGTCGGGGTACCACTCGATCCGGGCCGTCCCCCCCCCAACATGCCAGACCTCGACCCAGCGGTCGATCGCATGGACCACGTCGTAGCCCAGCGCCACCAGCAGCGCCCCCGCGGGTGAGCCGCCCGCCAGGCGGGTCTCCAGTTCGCGGCGGGCCTTGAAGCCCTCGGGCGAGCGGTGCACCGGTCCCTTCCAGCCGAGCTCCTCGCGGCTGGCCCCATCCTCCGCCTCGTAGCGGCGAATCCGGAGCACCTCATCGCGCGCGGCAAGTGCCCCCCCCTGATCGTAGCGCCGGTCCAGCAGGCGCCCGCGGAAGTGGACGGTGCCGTGGGCACCGAGCGCGGCGCGCACGGCGGTCGGGTCCGGCACCACCGCCTTCAGTTCGAGTTCGAGCACAGGATTGCCTCCACGACATCGGCGGTCGTGACGAAGTTCTCGAAGACCGCGGCCGCCCCCGCTGCCGCCAGGGTGGTGGTGTCGTAGGCGCCGGTGGCCACCGCCACGGCGCGTGCCCCGATGCCCGCGCCGCACGTCACGTCGGCAGGTGTGTCCCCCAGAATGACGACCTCGGTCCCGCTCGGCAGCCGGCCGAAGAGGTCGACGGCCCGCGCGGTGGCAATCGCGGGGAGGTCAGGGCGATGGGCGCTGTCCGAGCCGTAAGCGCCGACGCGGAAGCGCTCGAAGGGGAGCCCGGCCGCGCCGAGCTTGAGGCGCGCCCCGTCGACAATGTTGCCGGTGAGCAGCCCCACGCAGACCCCCTCGACCGCATCGAGCGCATCGAGCAGGGCCGGCACCCCGGGCAAGGCGCGCACACGGTGGTCCGGCGCGCGCACTTCGGTCTCGAGGTGGCCGAGGTAGGCGGCGAGGAGGGCGTCGGTGCGCTCGCGCGTGGCGCGTTCCGGGACCCCGGCCGCGAGATACAGCTCGGCCACGATCTGGCGATCGGTCTTGCCGTCGAAGCGCACCCTGTCGAAGAAGGCGAGGTCGGGAAACTCGTCGTGCAGCGCCCGACGGATCGCGCGACGCCCCGCCGACGAGCTGTCGAGCAGGGTGCCATCGATGTCGAAGAGGACCAGCGTGTGCATCATGTGAGCCGCCGCACGGCCACATGGGCCAGCAGGGCCATCACGATGGCGCGTCCTTGGCGGCGCACTCGCGGCACCGGGTGGTACCGCGGATGGTACAGACGAGGCAGATGAAGGTCCCGCACTCGTCACAGGGGTAGCCCTCGGATGCGCGCTCCTCACGGCCGCAGGCGCGGCAGCGCATCGCATCGCGCTCGACGAGGGGGGGACGGGCGGTGGCGTTCATCAGTGGGCGATCGCGTAACGCTTGATCTTGGCGATCAGCGTGGCGCGGGAGATGCCGAGCTCCTCGGCGGTGCGCGTCCGGTTCCCCTTGTGGTGCTTCAGCGTGCGCTCGATGTGCATCCGTTCCACCTCGGCCATGGTGAGGGGGGTGTGCCGGCGATCGAACGGCCCGGGCCGGGCGCGAAATTCCGCCGGCAAGTGCTCGACTGCCACCTGGTCCTGGCCCCGGGCAAGCAGAAGCGCCCGCTCGAGGACGTTGCGCAACTCGCGCAGGTTGCCGGGCCAGCCGTGGGCGAGCAGGCGCTCGAGCACCTCGTCGCCGAGGCGGGTGGGGGCGCCAGGCAGTGCCGGCACCAACTCGCGCATCATCCGCCGCACCGCCGCCAGGAGGTCGTCGGGGTGCCGCTCGCGCAGCGCCGGCACCCGCAACGGCACCACCCGCAACCGGTAGAAGAGGTCATCGCGCAGTCGCCCGCTCTCGACCACGGCCGGCACCGGCTCGGAGGTCGTCGCGACCATCCGAACATCCACCGGAATCTCGCGCACGCCCCCGACCCGGCGAAAGGCGCGAAGTTCGAGGACCTGCGCCAGGCGGGCCTGGATGCCGGCTGGGGCCGCGGCCACTTCGTTCAGGAACAGCGTACCGCCATCGGCCATCTCCACCAGGCCGAGGTGGACCGTGCCTGGCGCATTGGGGGCGGGTTCCACCCCGAACAGCTCCGCCTCCAGCGCGATGGGATCTTCCGCGGCGCAGATCACCTCGATGAACGGGGCCTCGCGCCGCACGGAGAGGTCGTGCAGGATCCGGGCGATGGAGCGCTTGCCAGTGCCGCTCTCGCCTTCGATCAGGAGCGCGGTCTGGTCGGTGCGGGCCAGCATGGTCACCTGATCGCGCACGGCCTTCATCGGGGGGAGCGTGCCCAGCATCGCCAGTTGATCGTGCGGCACCCCCTGTCCCACCAGCGCCCGGTTCACGCGCCGCAGCCGCACCTTCTCGGTGGCGCGCTTGGCCGCTTCGTGCAGGTGCTCGAGGTCCACCGGCTTGACCAGGAAATTCTCGGCACCGGCCCGCATCGCCTCCACCGCGGCGCGCACATCGCCGTCTCCGGTGAGGAGGATCACGGCGGTTTCGCGCCCGCGCAGTTGGTCGAGCACCTCGAGCCCGTCGATCCCGGGGAGATGCAGGTCCACCAGCACCACATCCGCGCTGGTGCGATGCCACATCGCCAGCCCGCTCTCCCCGGTGAGCTCGCGAAAGACGTCCCACCCGCGCTGCTCGAAGAAAGCCCCGAGGGTCCGCAGGATGGATGCGTCGTCATCGATGAGCAGGATCGAGTCGGCCATGGCTCCCTCGAAGATACCGTGGCGTCAGCCCCGGGGCATCATCACGCGGATCGCGCCCGGCACCACCGTTGCCGTGAAGGGGGTCTCGCCCCCGGGATCGCCGTCGAGCTGCACCGGCTGGATCTCTCCACCGGGGAGTTCCACGCAGATCTCCTTGCCGCGTGCAAAGCCCACCATCACGTCTTCCCCGAAGGTCCCCGAGGCGTCGGTGAGGAGGTCCCACATCGCCCGGACACCCTGCCCCACCGAGTTGGCGCGCATGACCACCACGTCGAGGAGGCCGTCGTGGGGCGAGATGCCGTGCCCCAGGCGCACCAGGCGCGGGATCACCTCGCCGCAGTTGGCCACCAGGACCATGGCCGCCTCCGCGTCGTGGGACACCCCGTCGATCGTGAGGTGAAACGGGAACGAGCGCAACTCGGGCATGAGGCGGAGCGTGGTGGCGATGTAGGCCATCATCCCCCACTTGTGCTTCTGGGCAGCGGGCGTTTCGACCATCACGCGGGCGTCCATACCGGCCCCGGCGGCGACGGCAAAGTATTGGTCGCCCTGGGGCCGGCTCACCCGACCCAGATCGAGCGAGCGCGGGGCGCCACGCACCAGCACTTCGGCCGCCTTCACCGGATTGGTGGGGAGGCGAAGGTTGCCGGCGAGCAGGTTGCCGGTGCCGCCCGGCAACACACCGAGCGCGGTACCGGTCCCGACCAGCGCCGAGGCGGCCTGCATCGTGGTGCCGTCGCCGCCGAAGACCGCCACCACATCGACTCCTTCCGCCACCCCGTACTCGGTGAGCCGGGTCGCGTCGCCGGGTCCGCCGGTGGCGAGGACTTCCAGCTCCCACCCGGCGCTCTGGAAGACCTGATCAATCGCCTTGACGGTGGCGGCCTGCGTCCGGGCGGCATTCGGGTTGGCGATCAAAATCGCACGCGCCACGTCAGTACTCCCGTTCCCAGAGCAGGTCGGCACCAAGTTGGTAGCGCAAGCTGGCACCGTAGTCGCCGAACCGCCCCACGAGGCAGCTCTGCACCGGCTCGGCCGAGGCCTGCACGCGCCAGTCGCGATGGAAGCGGTACTCCAGCGACGCACCGAAGTTGCGGGCCGAGAGCTGCTGGGTGTTCTGGCCGCCAAGGCAGAAGCCGGCATTGAAGGTGACGAACCAGCGGGAGCCAAGCTGCCAGCCGGCGGCGAAGCGGCTGAACTGGCCGGCGTTCTCATTGCCCGGGCTCAGGACCGGACGGAACTCGAACAGGTCGAGCCCCGCCCCGAGATCCTGGACGAGGGCGCGCTCGATCTCGCTGGAGAGCATTCCAGCCGCCGCCTGGATCGCCTGCGATTCGGCGAAGTTGCGCGTGCCCCCCCCCCACCGCCGACCTGGAACTCGGGCCGGCCGAACATCAGGTAGGAGATGAGGTCGCGCTCGGGAATGTTCCGTCCCGGTGACGAGAGCGCCAGGCGGGGCACCTGGATCGAGCCGGTGATCCGGGCGACGATCGGGATCTCCTCGCCGTCCACCGTCCGCACCAGGTGGCGGGCCTGCAGGTCGATGTCGGCGTTCAGATCGGGGGTGCCGACGTACCGGACCGTCCCGCGCTCGATCGTGAACTCGCGGTTGATGAAGCCGACCGCGAGCCGGTAGGTGCCGCGCAGCGCGGTGAACTCGCCATCGAGCCGGTAGTCCTGTCGAAACTTGTTGACCGTCACGGCCCCCTCGAGCTGCACGTTGGCCTCCGCCGAGCGGAGCCAGACGTCGTTGCCGAGGGAGAAGCGCAGGTCCTCGATCCGGAGCGAGTCGAGGAAGCGGTTCTGGAACGCCGCGCCGAGACTCTCGCGCTGCAGCAGCTCACGGTCCACAAAGTCGGCGAAGGCGGGGTCCTCGAGGTTGATGACGTCCTTGTTGACCAGGTCGGCGAAGTAGAAGTCGGTCCGGTTGAGGACGGCCTGCCCGCGCATGACCGGCTGCAGCAACGGTCCCGTGAGGGTGACCCGACCGGTGGGGCGGACGGTCAGGAAGTTGGGCACGTCGGCGGCGAGGAAGCCGTCGGAGCGGATCTGGAGGTCGAGCGTCGGCCGCGTGAGCGGGGCAAAGCGGATCGCCCCGGCAATCATGACGTCGCCCTCGCCGCTGCTCATCAGCAGGGAATCGACCACCAGGGAGTCGCCGAGGAAGCGCCCGCGGCCGATGATCGGGCCATAGCGGACGTTCAGCGCGGGCAGGGTGGTGCGGCCCTCGTACACGGCCACCGTGCCGTCGAGCCGCGGCGTGCTCCAGCTCCCGGTCACCAGCAGGTCGAGCCCGAGGGCACCGCGCGTGTTGCGCACCGACTCGGTGAACGCCTCGAGGATGGCGAGGTCGGCCGAGTCGGCGACGGCGGTGATCTCGAGCTCGCCCGGCAGCTTCCGCTCGGACCGGGCCGCGAGGGCGAGGTCGATCGGCAGCGAGACATCCACCTGGAGGATTGGTTCGCCGGTCTTCCAGAGGTCGACCCGCGAGCGGAGCCGCCGGTCGCGATAGTCGAAGGCGGCCCGGGCCAACGGCGGACGGGCGTCCCCGAAGATGAGCCCCGCGACCGAGGCGTTGCCCCGCAACGTCGGCGCCTCGAGGGTGCCGCCGAGACGGAGGTCGAGCGCGGCCTGGCCCTCGACCCCGCTGGTGTCGCGGGCGAGCATCGCGTAAACATCACCGAGATTGAGCCCGACCAGGGTGGCCTCGAGCTCCCCGGGCGTCTCGCCGGGGAGCACCCCCTCGACGCGAAGCGCGCCGCTGCCGTCGGTGGTCTCCATCACCAGTGGTGCCTCGAAGCGGCCTCCCCCCCCCTCCAATCGGAGCGCCGTTGGGGCGGCAAGCCGCCACGTCTGGGTGGGGAAGCCGAGGTGCAGCGAGTCGAGGGCGAGCCGCGAGGTGCGCTCGCTCGTGGTCCACTCGCCCTCCGCCCCCACCTCCGCCTCGAGCACGCGCGCCGCGGCGGCGAAGGAGAGGGAGTCGCGCCGACCGGTGCCGCGGAAGGTCACCTCGCGCGCCAGCCGGTCCTCGAAGCCGAGCGAGTCGATCGTCGCCTCGACCATCAACCCCGCACGTCCCAGGGCCGCGGCCTGGAACCGCACCTCGACGCTCCCCGCACCCCAGCGATCGAGGGCGAGGTCGGTGACCGATGCCGTGCCGGCCACGTCGAGGGTGTCGAGCGCACCGGTGAGCGTGACCGTGAGATCCGCCGTACCGGCGAGGGTGCGCGGGCCGATCGTGTCGGGCGCGAAGGCCAGAATCGCACGGGCGAGCGAATCGAAGGCCGCGAGCGAGGCGGTGTTGCCGACCAGCCGCAGCGTGTCACGCGCGGGCGCCGTCCAGCCCAGGCCGCCGTCAGCGACGAACCGTCCGTCAGGGAGCGTGGCCGTCACGGAGTCGAAGCGGAGGTAGGTGCCATCGGAGCGGATCCGACCGAGGAGGTCGGCAAAGGTGATCCCGCCCACGCGCGACTGGCCGAGGGCGAGCTCAACCGACCCAACGGGGGCCACCCCCGAATCGATCACGCCGGTGACGGTCACCGTCCCGTTGAGCGCCGTCGAGCCCCCCTGTCCGAGCAGCGCGTCGGCATCGAGGCGGCGCACCTCGAGCACCAGCGCATTCGCACTGAGCCGGGGATAGGCCAGGCCCACTTCCCCGCGTGCCCGAATCGCGCCGATCTCGCCCGTCACGTCGGCGTCGAGCTGGACCGCATCGAGCGGCCCCACCGCCACGACCCGGCCCGTGAGCCCGCCGCGGGGGGCCAGATCAGGATAGCCGGTGCGCAGCGCGGCGAACGAGAGCTGGTCGAGGGTGAGGTCGAGGTCGAGCCCGAGGAGCGCCCCCCGGACGTCGAATCGCGCGGCGCCCATCATCCGGCTCAATGCCCCCCCCGGCGCCTCGTGCTCGGCGGTCCCGCGGAACCGGGCGTTCTCCCACGCGCCGTCGAGGCGACCGCGGAGCCGGAGCTCGCCGGGGAACACCACGGCGGGGATCATCCGGGCGATCGTCGGCATCGCGAGCTGGGTGTTCTGGAGCGCGAATCCCTCGAACACCGCCCCGGCAGGGCCGCCGAACCGGATCGGGCCCTCGAACACGAGCTGCGAGCGCGGCGTGCCCGGAGCGAGCGCATCGACGAACGCGAGATCACCGGCGAGCGTGAGGCGGTCGAGGAAGCCATCGGCGCGCAGGCGCCCCGTCAGCGTGCCCGCGAAGGGCAGGGTGTCGAGGTAGGGACGCATCACGTCGAGCGGGACGGTGCGCAGCGCCAGGTCGAGTTCGCGCATCCCGAGGCCGCGTCGCACATCAACCGACGCGATCAGGCGCCCCGCCGCGGTCGCGCCCTCACCCCCGAGGACCAGTTCCTCCAGGCGATAGTCGGTGCGACTGCCGGCCGGCGAGAACGCCACCACGCGCCCGCGGCCGGTCCAGTCGGGGAAGTCCGGCGAGATGAAGCGCAGGTCGGCCAGGGCGACCGTGTCGGCGGTGAGCGCGAAGTCGAACATGATCGTATCCCGCGGCCAGCGCACCGCCCCCGCGCCGGCGAGTCGCGTGCCGGGCAGGCGCGCCTCCTCGAACGTGAAGCGCAGCGAGTCGCCCTGGGTGAGCAGCTCCCCCCGCGCATCCACAATCGTGAGGGCGGGGTCGCTCAGCCGTGCGGCGAAGCGCGCGAACTTCACCAGGAGCGGATCGCCCGCCGGCGTCGAGAGCCGGATCAGCGGCAATCGCGCGTCGAGGCCGGCGGCGCGATAGACACGCACCAGGCCGTCGGGCGTCTCGAGGAGCTCCGGCTCGGCCGGCGTCGCGGCGTGCCGGGAGATCGGGGTGCGGGGCGGTCGGGGGGAGGCGGGGATGTCGACCCGCAGCGTCCCGCCCCGGATCACGACGTCGCGCAATTCCACGCGTGGGGGCGCGCCCGTCCCCCCCCCCGGCCCGGCGCGGAACACCTCTTCATAGTTCCACCGCTCCCGGCGCAGGCGCACGAGATGGATCGTCGGCCGCTCGGCCCGGAGCTCGGTGAAGATGATCCGCCCGGTGAGCAGGTCCCGCAGGCGATAGCGCAGCTCGAGGCGCGGGGCCGAGAGGACGAGCCCGCCGAGCGAATCACGCACCGCGACATCCTCAAGCACCAGATGGCGGACGATCCCCCCGCGGATCGCGCCGATCTCGACCCGCCCCGCCACCGCACCGGTGATCCACTGCGTCGCCAGCCGAGCCGTGAGGGCCCGCCCGGGGGGGGCGTAGAGCAGCACCAGCATCCCGCCGACCACGGTCGCCATCGCAATGAGCGGCGGTCCGAGGAGCGCCGCCAGGATCCCGCGCACGATCCGGCCGGTGCGCATCAGAACGCCTGGCCCACGGACAGATGGAACGTGTACCGCTGGGCCCGGTCCGTGCGAAATCCCTCGCGCACGAGGAGGAGGTTCCCCGACCGGTCGGCGGTGAACACCGACCCCTCCTGCAGTTGGTACGGGTTGTAGCCGACGTCGAGGCGGATCGGACCGAGCGGCGAGGCGACACGGAGCCCCACCCCGGGGGTGATCCGGAGCGCGGCCCGGCCGGTCCCGTCCCAGAGCGCGCCGGCATCGACGAACGCCGCCAGCCGGAACCGGTCGCCGAGCCCGGGGGCGGGCAGGCGGAGCTCGGCGTTGGCGATCACCACCCGGCTGCCGCCGGTGGCCGCGACCCGCGCCGCCGAGGGCGAAAAGGTGGTGTCCCCCGCCGCGCCGATCTCGAGGGAGTCGAGCGGCACCACGTAGACCACGGGACCGAGCTGGTTGCGGTCGTAGCCGCGCACGTCGTTCGGACCGCCGGCGTAGAAGCGCTGCTCCGGCGGGATGAAGTTGGCGGCCCCGCTCGCCAGGTCGAGCCGGGGGGCGAGGATCCCCCCCCCACGCAGATGGGCGGCGAACACCAGATCCCGCCCGAGTGGCACGTAGACGCTGCCGTCGGCCACCAACCGCGCGAACTGTTGCAGGCGCGACGAGCCGAGGTAGCGCGAGGAGACGGTCAGCTCCGCCGTGAGCACCGAGCCCCGCGTGGGGTCGAGCAGGTTGTTCACCCGCTGGCGCGCCGCCCCGAGACTGAGCGTCGTGAGCACCCGGCGCTGCCGCAATTGCGCGATATCGGAGGCCACACAGGCGTTGAAGAAGCCGCAAAACGACGCCGCGTTCGCCTCCGTGAGGCCGAACGACACCCGGTAGGTGAGCGTGATCGGGATCCGTACCGCCGTCTCCCGCGTGAGCGAGACCCCGGCGCCGATCTCCTCGCGCAGGTACACGGCGAACTCGCTGCGGCGCTCGGAGAAGAGCGAGAGCACCACCGTGTTGTCGGGCGAGAGGAAGGCGTTCCGCCGGAGCGAGACGTTCAGCCCGTAGTTGGCCAGGCGCGAGCCGACGGTGTCCTGCTGCAGCGCGGAGCAGATCGACTGGTCGGCCCCGAAGCCGAACGGGGACCCGACCCCGATCTTGGAGAGCCGCCCCGTCACGTCCACCACGCGCCCATTGCCGAGGAAGTTGCGCGCCGTCCACCCCGCGCCGACACGGAAGCAGTCGTTGGTCGCATAGCCAACCGAGCCGCGCGCCCGATGGGTACGCCCCTCCTCCACCTGGACCCGGAGCGGCGCGACCGAGTCGCCCTCGGCGAACCGGGTGGTGTCGATCCCGATCGAGGCGAAACGGAACAGGTCCGTCCCATAGAGCGCGCGCTGCGAGCGGAACAGCGCCTCGCGTCGGTACGGGCGCCCCGGCCGCGCCGTGACCAGCGAGGCGATGAAGCCGGAGTCGACGTCCTCCATCCCGCGGACCTCGACCTCGCCGAACACCGCCGCCGTGCCCGGGCGTGCGGTCAGCGTCACCTGCGCGCGGCGTGCCGTGCTGTCGACGGTCCAGCGCGCGTCCACTTCCGCCGTCGGGTAACCCACGTTCCAGAGCCGCTCCGAGAGGGTGTCCTGCGCGGCGCGCAGCGCGAAGCGGGAAAACGGGGCATCCACGGCGAGGGGGAGGTCGCGCACCAGGCGCGCACGGTCCGCCAGCGCAGGCAATCCCTCGGCGGTGATGCTGCCGACCCGGATCGGTTCCCCCTCGGTGATGTCGAAGGTGACGTTGACATATGCATCGCCGCGCTCGACCATGGTGTCGACCACCACGTCGGGAAAACCACTCGCGCGATAGAGCACCTGGAGGCGCAGTACGTCACGCCGGAATTCCGTCTCGTTGAAGAAGCGCTTCTCCCCGAGCCCGAGCCAGCGGAGGTAGCCCCGCCGGGCAAAGGCCGACGAGGCGGTGGTCCCGATCGCGGCACCGAGCGTGACGTCGTTGAGCGCACGGTTCCCCTCGAAGCGCAGCCCCCGGACCACCAGGGGCTGCGATTGCGCCGGAAGCGCCGTGACCCCGGCGACCAGCAGGAAGAGGACCGCGATTGACCGCATCCTCTAAATCTGGTTTCTTGAAGGGGTTACGCCAACCTCTCGCCCCGGCCGCCGAGTGCGATGCCCCGTCTGACCGCGTTTGCGACCCTGCCCTGCCCCGACGAAACCGGTAGCGGCATTGCCACGAGACTGGCCCGCCGCGGAAGTCCGCGCGTGAGCTGTTCCCAGCCATCCCAGGGAGCCTCCGCTTCCTGTCGCCCATCTTCCTGCTCGCCGACCCCGGCGACCCCAAGGCGGACCTGCGCATTGCCTCTCACTCAGCTCGCCCGCCGCGTGGCGGTCCTGATCGTCCTCCTGCCCATCGCCCTGCCGGGGCAGTCCCTCTCCCGCCGTCTCGACGCACGGCTCGACGGCCCCGGCCTCGACCGCCACCTCTGGGGCGTGGCGGTGACCGACCTGTCGGGCAAGCTGCTCTATGGGCGGAACGCCGACCGGCTGTTCATCCCGGCCAGCAATACCAAGCTGGTCGTGACCGCGGCCGCGCTGGTCATGCTCGGTCCCGACTTCACGGTCCGGACCTCCGTCTACGGCGCCGGCCCGCTCGAGGACGGCGTCCTTCGCGGCGATCTGGTGCTCTACGGCCGGGGTGATCCGACCTTTTCCAATCGCTGCTATGGCACCGACGAAAGCGTGGCAGGTACCTGCGACCGAGACCCGACGGCACGCTTTCGGGATCTGGCCCAACAGCTTGCACAGCGGGGCATCCGTGAGGTCCGCGGCAATCTGATCGGCGACGGCTCCTACTTCGACCCCGAAATCGTCCATCCCGCCTGGGAGGGCTACGACCTTGGCTGGTGGTACGCCGCGCCGGTGTCCGGGCTGGTCTACAACGACAACAGTCTCGACGTGCGCGTCTCGGGGGGCGAAGCCCCGGGCGGGGCTCCCACGCTGGCCATGCGCCCCGACGTCGGGCTGGCCACGCTCGACAATCGGGCCATGGTCGGTCCGCGCGGGGCGGAGCGGACGTTCGACATTGTCCGCAGCCGCGATGGCCAGCGGTACGTCGCCGACGGCGTCGTGCCGGCCGGCAGCAGCGATCGCACCCTCCATCCGGCGGTTCAGGACCCGAACCTCTTCGCGGCGCTGGCGCTGCGCCAGGAACTCCGCGCCGTCGGGATCGTGGTGACCGGCGAGGTCCGCTCCACCCTCGACTCGATGGCCACCGCCCACGTCCGCGGCACCCCGGCGCTCGCCGAGGTCACGTCGCGTCCGCTGGTGGACTGGCTCTTCCCGATCCTCAATACCTCGCAGAACCTCTTTGCCGAGTTGACGTTGAAGCAACTGGGCCGCCAGGTCGGGCGCGCCGGCTCCTGGGCCGAGGGCCGGCGCGTGGAGCGACGTTTCCTGATCGACTCCGTCGGGATCGACTCCACCGCCTTTGCGCTGGAGGACGGCTCCGGGCTCTCGGCCGGCAATGTGGTCACACCGCGGGCGTTCACCCAACTGCTGCGATGGATGCGGGCCCACCCGCGCTATGAGCAGTATGCGGCCGGCATGCCGCGGAGCGGGGCGCCAGGATCGTTGCGGCAGCGCTTCGTGGGCACGCCCCTCGACGGGCGGGTCGTGGCCAAGACCGGGACGATCAACCGGGTCAACGCCCTCAGCGGCTATGTGGAACGCTCCGACGGCAAGGTGTATCTGTTCTCCGTGATGGCCAACCACCACGCCATCGGCCGCGCCGGGATGCTCCGGGCGATCGACTCCCTCGTGGCGGAGCTGGGCAAGCGGTGAACGAATTGCGCGTGGCCATTGTCGGATCCGGGCCCTCCGGCTTCCATGCCGCGGAGGCGCTCCAGAAGGCACTCCCGGCGGTGCGCATTGACCTCTACGACCGGCTCCCAACGCCCTTCGGGCTCGTCCGCGGTGGCGTGGCCCCTGATCATCCGAAGATCAAGTCGGTGACGCGGATCTACGACCGGCTCGCGATGCATCCCGGCTTCCGCTTCATCGGCAACACCCGGATCGGCACCGACCTGTCAACCGACGAGTTGCGCGCCCACTACCACGCGGTGCTCTATGCCACCGGAGCGCAGACCGACCGGAGCCTCGGCGTGCCCGGCGAAGGGCTCCCCGGCAGCCATGCCGCGACCGAGTTCGTCGGCTGGTACAACGGCCATCCGGACTACCAGCATCTGCACTTCGACCTCACCACCGAGAGCGCCGCGGTGATCGGCATCGGCAACGTGGCGATGGACGTGACGCGGATTCTCGCCAAGGATCCCGACGCGCTCGCCCCGACCGACCTGGCCACCCACGCGCTGGCCGCACTGCGCGCCTCGCGAATCCGGACGGTGCACGTGATCGCCCGTCGTGGCCCGGTGCAGGCCGCCTGTACCACGCCCGAGCTGCGCGAGCTCGGCGAACTGCAGGGGGTCGACGTGATCGTCGATCCCCGCGACCTCGACCTCGACTCGCTCAGCGAGGCCGAGCTGGCGGCAACACAGGATCGCAACCCGGCCAAGAACGTGGACATCCTCCGGGCGTTCGCCGCGCGCGGAGATACCGGTGCCGCACGGCGGATCGTCTTCCACTTCTTCGCCTCGCCGATCGAGTTCGTTGGCGACGACCAGCTCCGCGGCATCGGTCTGGTGCGCAACCAGCTCGAGGCGGACGGCGCCGGAGGGGCCCGCGCGGTGGCGACGGATGAGGTCACGCTCCTGCCGGTCGGCATCGCGTTCCGCTCGGTGGGGTATCGCGGCGTGCCGATGCCGGGACTGCCGTTCGACGACCGTCGCGGTGTGATCCCGAACCTGCGCGGGCGGGTGCAGGACGCGCACGGGGCCCCCATGCCCGGCCTTTATGTGGCCGGCTGGATCAAGCGCGGCCCGAGCGGGGTGATCGGGACCAACAAGCCGTGCGCCCTCGAATCGGTGGACCAACTCCTCTCGGACGTCGAGGCCGGTCGGCTGGCCACGCCTGCCGTTGCCGGGGACCCGCTCGCGCTCCTCGCCGACCGCGGCGTGCGCACCACGTCATGGGCCGACTGGCAGCGCCTCGATGCCGCCGAACTGGCCGCCGGCAATGCCGCCGGGCGCGCGCGGGAGAAGTTCACCACGATTGCGGCGATGCTTGAGGCGCTATCGTCCCCGACATGACGATGCGCATCTACACCCGAACCGGTGATGCCGGCGCGACCGGATTGTTTGGCGGCGGCCGCGTGCCCAAGGATCATCCGCGCGTGGCAGCGTATGGGGACGTGGACGAACTCAACTCGGTGATCGGCGTGGCCCGCGCCACCGCGCCGCTCGACCTCGAGGACGCGCTGCTCGAGACCATCCAGCGCGACCTGTTCGCGATCGGCGGCCACCTCGCCACCCCCGATCCCGATCGCGTGCGCTCCGCGCTCGAAAAGGCGGAGCTCTCCCCGGCACGGGTGGCCGAGTTCGAGGCGGCGATGGATGCCGCCGACACCGAGCTCGCCCCGCTCACCGCCTTCATCCTCCCCGGCGGATCGCCCAAGGCGGCGGCACTGCACGTGGCGCGCACGGTCTGCCGCCGCGCCGAGCGGAGCGTGGTGCACCTCGCCGCGGAGGCCGAGGTGCCGGAGCTCTTCGTGGTCTACCTCAACCGCCTCTCCGACCTCCTCTTCACCCTGGCCCGTCTCGCCAACCACCGGGTCGGGATCGCGGACGTCACCTGGTAACCACCGTCACGGTGCGCCACGCCGGGGGGAGTTACCCCGTCGTGATCGGGACCGGCGCGCTCGCCATGCTGCCCGACGTCGTGGCGCGCACCGCCCCCAGCGGGCGCGCGGTCGTCATCAGCGACGCGACGGTGGCCGCCCTGCATCGCCCGCCGCTCCCCGGTGCCACGGTCCTCACCTTTCCGGCCGGCGAGTCGCACAAGACCCGCGAGCAGTGGGAGGTGCTCACCGATGCCCTCCTGGCCCGGCAGGTCGGTCGGGACGGGGTGCTCGTGGCCATGGGGGGGGGAGTCACCACCGACCTCGCCGGGTTCGTCGCGGCCACCTACCTTCGCGGCGTGCCGTGGATCGCGGTCCCGACCACCACGCTGGCCATGCTCGATGCGGCCGTCGGCGGCAAGACCGCGGTCGACACCCCGCTGGGCAAGAACCTCGTCGGAGCGATCCATCCGCCCGCCGCCGTTCTCGCCGATCCGGCGGTGCTCGCCACGCTACCCGAGCGCACCTATCGCGAGGGCCTCGCGGAGGCCGTCAAGCACGCGGCCATCACCGCCGAAGCGGAAGTCGCCTGGCTGGAGACACACGCGGCGGCGCTGCTCGCACGGGAGCCGGAGACGGTCACCGAATTGGTCCGGCGCAACGTGGCGATCAAGACCGCGGTGGTCACCGAGGACGAACGCGAGC
>JBBQQJ010000042.1:0-15637 GCA_038216165.1 Gemmatimonadales bacterium
CCACTCCGGCCGTGGATACGAGCGGCTATACCTTCGGCACCAAGTTCTATTTCGCCCCGATGGTGGGCACACGGCTGATCCTCGGCCCGCGCAGCTACCTCAAGTTCGAGGCACGGGTGCCGTTCTGGAACATCAAGTACCCGGTGTCGTATAGTGCAGAACCGTCGCTCGAGCCTGGCACCGAAGAGAGCCCCAATGCGGTCAACCCCACCGGCCGCCGCGGGCAGTATGTCGCCACGCCGCAGCTGAGCATCGGCTTCGGCTGGGGCTTCTGAGGCGCCGCGCGTGCCCTGCAGCCTGACGCGGGTGGTCGCGTTCCACGCGACCCACCGCTACGACGTGCCGAGCTGGTCGGCGGAGGAGAACCGGGCACGCTTCGGCTGGACCAACGACGCACCCGGGCACGGCCACCTGTACCGCATCACGGTCACCGTCGTCGGGCCGCTCGATCCGACCACGGCGATGGTCATGGACCTCGCGGTGCTCGACGCCATTCTCGCCGCCGAGGTGGTGACCCCGCTCGCCGGCCGACACCTCAACGCGGCGGTGCCGGAGTTCGTGGTGGGGTCGGCGCTGCCGACGTGCGAGGCCATCGCCGTCTGGTGTTTCGGTCGCGTGCGCGCACGTCTCCCCGAGGGGGTATCCCTTGAGCGCGTGCGCGTGGCCGAGGATGAGACCCTGTGGGCCGACTGCACTGGCCCTGCCTGACCTGACCCGTTCCTCGTTGCCGGGAGAGTCCCCGATGTCCCGCTGTGCCATCTCTTTCGTGCTACTCTGCGCCCTCGCGACCCCGCTCGCCGCCCAGACGAACGACCAATCGCGGCTGCTGGTCGGCCTGTCGGTCGGCTGGGTTGGAGGTGCCGACCTGTGGGAGGTGCCCAACCAGCCGATCACCGCCATCGGACAGCAGCAGGACCTCTTCGCGCTCGCGCGGCGACTGCGCAGCAACATCGCCGTGCAGGGGCAGGTCACCTACTTCCCGCAAGCCGCGCTGGGCCTCACCGGAGAGGTGGGCTACCTCGGCCTCGGCACCGAGGACCGCTGCCGACTCACCACCAGCAGTGGCGACTTCAGCAACGAGGCGGCCTGCCAGGCGGCCAACGGCCTGCAGCGTTCCGCCTCGGCCGTCGGCGTGCTCGCCGGCATCACCCTGCGCCCGCTGTCGCGCGCGACGCTTCAGCCCTACGGCCGGGTGCTCGCCGGCCTCGTGCTCGCGCCACGCAGCATGGTCGAGCTCGCGCCGGTGTTTGGCGAGCTGCAGAATACCGTGTTGCCGATCTACCTCCCGGAGAACTCCGCCGAGGCGAAGCCCGCAGGGGCGCTCGCGATCGGCGTGGCCACCTCGCCCAACGGCGGGTCGCAGTTCCGTGTGGAGCTGCGCGGCACCTGGGTGCGCCTCTCCCAAGTGGACGGCCCGAGTGCGCGCGAAGGACTCGTGCCCGACAACTCGGGCCGCTTTGTGATGGTGCCCAGTCTCACCGTGGGCTTCGACATCGTCCTCGAGAAGCGTCGCGGTCGGCGCTACTGATCCCGGCATGAGCGACACGCGACGGTCCGTTGCCGAGGCCCGGAGCATCGTGCTCGAGGCGGTACGGCGCGGGGCACCGCGTCAGGTCGCCCTCGAGGCTGCGGCGGGGCTCGTCCTGGCCGAGGCGCCTGTCGCCCCAGTGGACGTCCCCGCGCATCCCAACGCCGGCATGGATGGCTATGCCGTCCGTGCCGCTGACGTGGTCGCTGCCGGACCGGGCCTCCCCGTGCGGCTGCCGGTGGCCGGGGTCTCGCCTGCCGGGGGGGGGACGCCCCCGGCGCTCGCCCCGGGCACCGCCATGCGGATCTACACCGGCGGCGTGGTCCCCGCCGGTGCCGACAGCGTGATCCGGCAGGAGGACACCGACCGCGGTGCGGCCATGGTGACCATCACCGCGACGCGCGACCTCGGCCGCAACGTGCGTCCGGCGGGGGGGGATGTCCGGGCTGGCGAGGCACCGGTGCCCGCCGGCACGGTGCTCACCCCGGCGCGCCTCGGCGTGCTCGCGTCGTTGGGCGTCGAGACGGTGGCGGTGTTCCCCCCCCCACGCGTCGGCATCCTCTCCACCGGTGACGAACTCGCGGGTCCGGGCGAGGCGGCCCTCGTCCGTCAGGGCGAACGGCTGGGGGACTCCAATGCGGTGGCCCTCGTGGCAGCGGTGCGGGCGGCGGGCGGTCAGCCGATCCGTCTGGGGCCGGTGCGGGACGATCCCGCGGCCCTCCGCAGCGCGCTCGTGCCGCATCTCCCCGAGCTGGACCTCCTCCTCACGACCGGTGGGGTGAGTGTGGGCGATCGCGACCTGGTGCGCGGCGTGCTGGCCGAACTCGGGGCGGTCGAGGCGTTCCACCGCGTCCGGCTGCGCCCCGGCGGCCCGACCGTGTTCGGCATGCTCCCGGGTGACCTCCCCTGGCTCGGGCTCCCCGGCAATCCGGTGAGCACCCTGGTCACCTTCACCCTGTTCGCGCTGCCCGCGCTGCGCCGCATGCTGGGGCGCACCCCCGCCGTGCCTCCCGTCGTCAGGGTGGCACTCGCCGAACCAGTGGCGCCCGACGCCGTGCTGGAATTGCACCTGCGGGCCACGCTGGCGCACCGGGAGGGGGAGCCCGCGGTGGCGCATCTCACGGGCCTGCAGGGCTCGCAGGTGCTCACCTCGATGGCGCGTGCCGACGTCCTGCTCCGGATCCCGCCTGGCACGGCGGAGCTTGCGGCTGGGACACTCGTCGAAGCGGTGCCTGTGCACGGCACAGAGTAGCTCATCCTCCCCGCCCCCTCGCCCTGCTCCCGCTGTCCTGCTAGATTTGTGCGCTTGAAGGGGAGTAGCTCAGCCACCGGGGTTCAGGGGGCCGGTCGTATCGTCAAGACTGTCCGCCCAGTGCGGGCACGGTACCATCGAGGCGCCAAGCTGGCGTTTCAGGCGAGACCTTCGTCGGCACCACCGGGACACTCCCCGGGCGGGCGGCGAAGGCTCGCCTTCACTGTATGCAGGAGGCAGGAATGATCAACAACATCAAGACGTTCGTACTGCTGGCCGGCTTGCTCTCGCTCTTCCTGGTCGCGGGCCAGGTGTTCGGCGGAGCGAGCGGCCTGCTCATCGGCGGCTCGATCGGCTTCATCATGGCGTTCGTCTCGTTCTGGTTCTCCGACAGCATGGTGCTGAAGGGCTACAAGGCGCGGGTCATCACGGCCGAGCAGGCGCCGGAGCTCTACGCGATGGTTGACGAGCTGCGCCAGCGCGCCGGGCTCCCGATGCCGCGCGTCGCGATCGTCCCTTCGGCGCAGCCCAACGCCTTCGCCACCGGCCGGTCGTACAACAAGGCCGTCGTCGCCGTCACCGAGGGACTGCTGAAGTCGCTGCCGCGCGACGAGCTCGCCGGCGTGATCGCGCACGAGCTGGCCCACATCAAGAACCGCGACATGCTGATTTCCACCGTGGCGGCCGGCATCGCCGCGATGCTCTCCTACCTGCCCTACCTCCTGATCTTCTCGGGCGGGCGGCGGGAGGGCGGGCACCCGTTCGCGCAGATCGCCATTGCGATCCTCGGACCGATCGCGGCGATGATCCTGCAGTTCGCGATCTCGCGCCAGCGGGAGTTCATTGCCGATCGGACCGGCGCCGAGATCGCCGGGGCGGCCAAGCCGCTGGCCCAGGCGCTCACGCGGCTCGACGCGATGGCGCGACAGATCCCGATGGATGTCGCCCCGGCGTTCGCCCCGCTGGCTCAGGTCAACCCGCTGCGCGGTGGCGGGATGATGAAGCTGTTCAGCACCCACCCGGCAACCGAGGACCGCGTGCGCGCGCTTCTGGCCCTCGACGCGGCGCGTTGATTCGTGGATCTGGCGAGTGGCGCCTCCACCACGCTCTGGCTGAGCTTCACCGGCGTGATCGCCTGCCTGCTCTACCTCGACCTGGGGGTGCTGAACCGGCGCTCCCACGTCCTGACCCCCAAGGAGGCCGCTGCCTGGTGTAGCGGCCTCGTTGCGTTGGCGATGGCCTTCTGCGCCTTCCTCTGGATCACGCAGGGCTCGCGCACCGGCCTGGAGTTCCTCACCGGCTATCTGATCGAGCTGTCGCTCTCCGTCGACAACCTCTTCGTCTTCATCCTCGTCTTCCAGTATTTCGGCGTGCCCGCGGCGCTGCAACCCAAGGTGCTCAAGTGGGGCATCTTCGGCGCGATCATCATGCGCGGCATCATGATCGGCCTCGGGGCGCTGCTGCTGGCGCGGTTCCACTGGATCATCTGGGTGTTCGGTGGCATCCTGGTCATCACCGGGATCAACATGTTCCGCGCCAACGAGGCCCACCGGCTGGAACCGGAGAAGAACCCGTTGGTGCGCCTGGCGCGGAAGCTCTTCCCGTTCAGCAAGAGCTACCATGAGGACAAATTCTTCGTGCGCACCCGCACCCGCACGATGGCCACCCCGCTTCTGCTGGTGCTGATCGTGGTGGAGTGGACCGATCTCGTCTTCGCCATCGACTCGATCCCGGCGATCTTCGCCGTGACCCGCGACCCGTTCATCGTCTATTCCTCGAACATCTTCGCGATCCTCGGGCTCCGGGCGCTGTTCTTCCTGCTCGCCGGGATGCTCGACACGTTCTACTACCTCAAGCCCGGCGTGGCGCTGATCCTCGTGTTCGTCGGGATCAAGATGGTCATCAGCGGCTGGGTGCACCTGCCGATCCTGCTCTCCCTCGGCGTGATCGTGGGGACGCTGGCCGTCGCCGTCCTGCTGTCGATCCGGAAGAGCCGGCGCGAGGCGCTACCTTCCACGCCATGAAACGGCTTCCCGTCGCGATCCTCGGCGCCACCGGCGCCGTTGGCCAGAAGTTCGTCGCCCTCCTGGCGGACCACCCATGGTTCGAGGTGGTCCAACTGGCCGCCTCGGCCGAGCGGGTGGGACGACGCTACGGCGATGTGGTCCGCTGGCGCGAGTCCACGCCGCTGCCTGAGCCCGTGGCCAATCTGGTGATGACCGCGGCCGAGCCGGGTGGCCCAGCCCGCATTGCCTTTTCAGCCCTCGACGCTGCGGTGGCCCGCGAGGTGGAGCCGGTTTTCGCCCGTGCCGGGGTGCTGGTGGTGAGCAACGCCTCCGCCTTCCGGATGGCGGCCGACGTCCCGCTGATGGTGCCGGAAGTGAACGCGGACCACCTCGCCCTGCTGCAGACCCAGCGTCGGGTGCGCGGTTGGACCGGCGGAATCATCGCCAACCCGAATTGCTCCACCGCCATCCTGATCTTGGCGCTCGCCCCCCTCCACCGGGCGTTCGGGATCCGGCGTGCCACGGTGGCCACGCTGCAGGCCGCCAGTGGCGCCGGCTACCCGGGCGTGCCGTCGCTCGACCTCCTGGGCAACGTGCTGCCGTTCATCGGGGGGGAGGAAGAGAAGCTCGCCGAGGAGACCCGCAAGCTCTTCGGCACGCTCGACGACACCGTCGTCCGCGCCGCCGACGTCACGGTGAGCGCGATGGTGCATCGCGTGCCGGTGGTGGACGGGCATCTGGTGAGCGCATCAATCGAGTTCGTGCGTCAGCCATCGGTGGAGGATGCCACGCAGGTCCTGCGCAGCTTCCGCGGCAGCGACCGGGTGGCGGGGCTGCCCAGCTCGCCGCATCCGCCGATCGAGGTCGAAACGCGGGACGATCGCCCACAACCGCGGCTCGACATCCACCGCGGCCTCGGCATGGGGGTGACGGTGGGTCGTATCCGTCCGTGCAGCGTGGGGCACCTGCGCCTTGTGGCGCTCGGGCACAACCTGATCCGCGGCGCAGCGGGCGCGGCGGTGCAGAATGCCGAGCTCGCCATGGTCGAGGGACACGTCTAACGGGGCCACCCCACCGCGTGATCAGGCCTGCACGCGGTTCCGTCCAGCCGCCTTGGCGGCGTAGAGGCGGTCGTCGGCCACGCCGATCAGGACATCGGCGTCCTGCCCGTCGTCGGGAAAGGCGGCCACCCCGATCGAGATGGTGATCCGCCCCACCCCACCACGGGGAAGCGCCAGCTCCCGCAGTCCGATCGCCACCCGCAATTCGTCGAGCTTCTCGAGCGCCGCCGGCAGGCGGGTGCCCGGCATCACGATCAGGATCTCTTCACCACCGAACCGTGCCACCACGTCACTGCGCCGCAGGGTCGTGCGCAGCAGCGTGGCGAGTTGGCGAAGCGCCGCGTCGCCGGCGGCGTGGCCGTGCGTATCGTTGAAGCGCTTGAAGTGGTCCACATCGAGCATCGCCACCACCAGCGGGTCTGCCGCGCGGGCGGTGCGGACCAGTTCCGGCCCCAGGTACTCCTCCGCGTAGGCTCGGTTGAACAGCCCGGTGAGCCGGTCGAAGGTGCTCTGCCGACGCAGCCGGGTGGTGCGGTTCACGATGGCAAGGGCCACCACCATCATCGCGAACAGGAGGATGGCCCGGCCCACCTGGGTACTCCAGCTGAACGCCCCGTAGAGCGCGGCGCGCCGGGCAAGGTCCGCCGGGGTGGTGAAGCCCCAGATCAGCAGCGACAGTGCCAGGTACTGGGTGATGGCGGTGACCCCGCTCACGACGCACACCTGCGCGGAGTAGCGGAGGGCCGTGGCCGCGATGGCGATGAAGTAGATCGGGAAGAGCACGCGCGAGTTGACGGTGACAATCGGCAGGTCGATGATCCAGAACGTCACCAGGCCGAGCGAGACGATCGACACGTCGGCGATGGCGGTCATGAACGGAAGCGCGGGCCGGTGCAGTCCGCGACCGACGGCACGTTCGAGCAGGATGGCGGCGAGCATCGCGGTGAGTGCCACGCCGAGGCCGACCCAGTGCTCCTCCGCGACCGGGTCGGCCGCGAGCGCCAGCAGCGGGATCACCAGGAAGACCAGCGTGAGCCAGGTCCGCACGCGCGCCACGAGGCGCTCGCCATCGCGCGCCGCGTCGGCCAGGACCGCATCGGCGGGCGCGGTGAGCCAGGTCCAGAAGCGTTGCAGAGGGGACCATGCGGCGGTGCCCACTACATCAGCCGATAGCGGGGGCCGCTGCCCCCCTCACGGGGGGTCCACCGGGGGCCAAGGACATCGGTTGCCTTGCAATCCACGCAGTTGGGGGCGTTGACCACCAGGCGGTCGCCGGCGCGCTCGTAGACGCCGGCCGGACACATGTGGGCGTAGAAGTCGGCCACGGCGCCCGGGATGTCGCGCCCGACGATGAGGTGCGACGGTACCGTATCGCGGGTGGCGTTCCCCGACTTGAAGACGGCGTCGACCTTGCTGAACGTGAGCACATTGTCGGGGACGAACGGCGCGGGCGTGCCCACGCGGCGGGGGGCCTCGGCGTCCTCCGCCATCGGGATCCGCCCGCCGGGGAACGCCCCGCCGGTGAGCGTCATCAGCCCGGCCTTGAGGGCGCCCGTGACGAAGCCGTCCTTGAAGGCAAGGCGCATGTTCCGGGTGACGTGCATGTCCTTCACGATGCGCGAGGCGCGCACGGCTTCGTCATACCCCAGGAGTTCCGCAGCGGCACCTGTCCCCCCCCCCGCGAGCGTACCGGCGATCGTCTGCGCGGCGAGGATCCCCGACTCCATCGCGTAGTGGATCCCCTTGAGCGAAGGGACATCCACGAACCCGGCGGTGTCGCCCACCTGGATGAGGCCGTCCCCGCTCAACCGGTGCGGGATCGCGTGGTAGCCGCCCTCGGGAATCGTCTTGGCACCCCACTCGAGCATCGTCCCGCCCTCGAGGATCTCGCGGAAGAGCGGGTGGAGCTTCATGCGCTGCAGCGCCTCGTGGACGTCGAGCGTCGCGTCGTGGTAATCGAGCCCCACCACGAGTCCGATCGAGACCTGATTGGGTCCCATCGGATAGCACCAGGAGCCGCCAAAGGCATCACTCGGCAACGGCCAGCCGAGGGTATGGATGACGCGATCGAGCGGCCGCTTCACTTCCCACACTTCCTTCACGCCGAGCGCGAAGATCTGTGGGTTGTCGCTGCCGACCCCGCGCCACATGCGCCACGCCTGGCCGAGCGGCCCGCGGGAGCCCTCCGCCAGCACCACCACCGCGGCGGTGAGGTCGGTCGGCTCCTCGTACCCCTCGCCCGGGGTGCCGTCGCGCTTGAGACCGGGGGGCACGGTCCGCACCCCGACCACCCGCTCACCCTCGACCAGCAGCGACGCCGCGGGAAACCCCGGGAAGAGGTTCACGCCCAGCGCCTCGGCCTGCTCACCCATCCAGCGCACCACCTCGCAGAGCGAGACGACCACGTTGCCGTGGTTCTTCATGGTGGGCGGCGTCGGCAGCCGCGTGGCGCGCGACTCGGTCATGTAGTAGACCGCCTCACCGCCGACCGGCTGGCGAAACGGGAAGTCGGCGTCGGAGAGCTCGGGGAAGAGGGAACGAATGGCCGAGGGATTCATCACCGCCCCGGACAGGACATGCTCGCCCAGGGCCCCGGCCTTCTCGAGCACCCCGATCGCCAGGTCGGGGGCGTCCTTCGCCAGCCGGATGGCGCAGGCGAGCCCGGCCGGGCCGCCACCCACGATCAGGACATCGAGTTCGACCGCCTCCGCGCTCGGGGCATCGGCGCAGATGAGCGAGTCGGGCAACGAGGGCTGGTGACGGATCGGGAGGACAGCGGCCACGCGGGAGGCTCCAGGCTGGGGTGGATGCGGGAAAATATAGGTGAGGGTGAGGGTCCCGCCTCACCCCCCACCTACCTTTCCCTTCTCCTCCGACGCTCGAGGCGCCTCAAATGCGGACCCGTTTCCTCCAAATCGCCGCCGTGGTCATCCTCCTGGTTGCCCTGGCTGGCCTGGTCTGGTCCCCCGCCTGGTGGATCTACCTCTTCTTGGTGCCGATCGTGGGCCTCGGCCTCTGGGACTCGCTCCAGACCCGGCACACGATCCAGCGCAACTTCCCCGTGGTGGGGCACTTTCGGTATTTGCTCGAGAGCATCGGGCCGGAACTGCACCAGTACTTCATCGAGAACGCGACCGACGGCACACCCATCGATCGCACCAACCGCACCTATGTCTATTCGCGGGCCAAACGCGAAAATCAGGTGCATCCGTTCGGCACCGAGCTGGACCTCACGGAGGTGGGGTATGCGTTCATGGCGCACTCGATGTACCCGGTGGCGCACATGCATCCGGCCCCGCGTATCCGGATCGGCGGTCCGCACTGCACCCAGCCGTACGAGGCGAGCGTGTTCAACATCGCGGCGATGTCGTTCGGCTCCCTGAGCAAGCAGGCGGTGGAGGCGCTCAACCTGGGCGCTGAGGCGGGCGGGTTCTTCCACTGCACCGGCGAGGGCGGCATCTCACCCTGGCACCTCAAGGGGGGGGATATCTGCTTCCAGATCGGCACCGGCTACTTCGGGGCGCGGACCCCCGAGGGTGCGTTCTCCCCGGAACGCTTCCGGGACAACGCGCTCCGCCCGGAGGTGAAACTGATCGAACTCAAGCTCTCGCAGGGCGCCAAGCCGGGGCATGGCGGGATCCTCCCCGCGGTCAAGAACAACGTTGAGGTGGCAGGGATTCGCGGCGTGACGCCGCACACACGGATCGACTCCCCCACCTACCACACCGCGTTTCAGGGGCCGGAGGGGTTGCTGCGGTTCATTCACCGGTTGCGTGAGCTGGCCGACGGGAAGCCGGTCGGCATCAAGCTCTGCGTGGGGGAGCGGCGGGAGTTCGAGACCCTCTGCGCGCTGATGGCAGAGACCGGCCTCACCCCCGATTTCATCGCGGTGGACGGGGGCGAGGGCGGCACCGGCGCGGCACCGATCGACTTCTCGAACCACGTCGGGATGCCGCTCGAGGAGGGACTCACCTTTGTGGCCGACATGCTCCACAAGCATGAGCTCAAGGACCGGATCCGCATCATCGCCGCCGGCAAGGTGATCACCGCGTTCGATATCTTCCGCACCCTCTGCATCGGGGCCGATATCTGCTACTCCGCCCGCGGGATGATGCTCGCCCTCGGGTGCATCCAGGCCCTGGAGTGCCACATGAATACCTGCCCGACCGGGATCACCACCGACAAGCCCGGCCTCACCCGGGGCCTCGTGGTGGCCGACAAGTGGGTCCGCGTGCACAACTACCACCGCGAGACGGTGGAGGACTTTCTCGAGCTCGTCGCAGCGGCCGGGATCACCGATCTGGCACAGCTTGATCGTACCCGGCTCTGGAAGCGCCTCAGTCCGGAACATATCCGTCGCTACGACGAGATCCACCCGATCGGCGGCAACGGGATCTCGGCGCCGCCGCGTTCACCGTTCACCGTGCACTAGGTCACCGCACATCTCCGCATTGTCCCGCTACCCCATCCCCGCTTGCCAGCATCGCGCCGAGCAGGTGATCGAGCGCAGTCGGTTCGTGTGCACGCTGGCCCCGGCCCCCACCGCCGTCGACGCGCAGGCCCGCATCGCGGCCGTCCGCAGTGAATGGCCGGACGCGACGCACCACTGCACCGCGTGGGTCGCGGGCCCACCCGGCAGCACGGCGCAGGTGGGGATGAGCGACGATGGCGAGCCACACGGCACCGCGGGTCGGCCGATGCTCACCGTGCTGCTGCACGCCGGCGTGGGGGAGATTGTGGCGGTGGTGACGCGCTGGTACGGGGGCACGAAGCTCGGCACCGGCGGCTTGGCGCGCGCGTATGGCGGCACAGTGGAGCTGGCGTTGCAGGAACTGCCGCGGGCCGAGAAGGTGGACTGGGCAGTGGTCGAGGTGACGGTGGGCTATGCGCACATCAGCGCGGTGCAGCACCTCCTGCCGGCGCACGAAGGGACCATCCTGCAGGAGACGTACGCTGCGGCGGTGCACTACACGGTGCAGGTGCCGGCGCTTGGCGTCGATGCGATGGTGGAGGCGCTGGCCGATGCGACGCGCGGCGAGGCGGTGGTGGCCAGGCCAGCATGACGGCCGACGGGGCTCAGCGGATCTCGAGCCCCAGGTCGGCGGCCCGCACCGAGTGGGTGAGGGCGCCGGTGCTGACATAGTCCACGCCGGCGGTGGCAAACTCCCGGAGCGTGGCGGCGGTGATCCCGCCGGTTGCCTCGACTTCGATGCCCGGCCCCAGCCGGCGCACCACGGCGGTCCACTGGGCCACGATATCGGGCTCCTGGTTGTCGATCATGATCCGCGTGGCGCCCGCGGCGCATGCCTCCTCCAGCTGAGCCACCGTCTCCACCTCGACCTGCAGGGCGGTGACCCCGTGCTCCCGCGCGTCGGCCAGCGCCTGGGTCAGGGTGCGCCCGCTCGCGGCAAGCGCCTGCCAGTGGTTGTCCTTCACCATGACGGTGTGCGCGAGGTCGAGGCGATGGAGTGTCCCCCCCCCAGCGAGCACCGCGGCCACCTCCAGGTACCGGAGGCCAGGCGTGGTCTTCCGGGTGTGCAGGATCCGGCAGGACGTGCCTGCCACGGCCGTCACGTGACGCCGCGTGGTGGTGGCAACGCCACACGCCCGCTGCAGCAGGTTGAGCAACGGCCGCTCAGCCCGGAGGATGCCGCGGAGCGGCCCCGTGAGCTGTCCCACCACCGCGCCCTCGGCCACGTCGTCACCATCGGCAGCCTGCCAGGCCACCGCCGGGAGGTGGCAGGCAGCCACAACGGCATCGGCCCAGGCGCGTCCAGCGAATACGAGCGCTTCTCGTGCCTCGATCATCCCGGTGCCCTGCTGGTCGGCGGCCACGGTGAGCTCCGAGGTGATGTCACGTAGGCCATCCTCCGCCAGCGCCAATGCGGCCACCCGGGCGGCATCGTGGGCGATTGCCTCTGGCGCCAGCAGATCACGCACCCAGCGCCACCATCCGGTCAATCGCACGCTTCGCACGGTCGCGCACCTCGACCGGCACATCAATCGGGAACTGATTGTGCTGGAGCGCGTCGCGTACAGCCACCAGGGTGATCGTCTTCATGTACGCGCACTCGGCGGCGCGATCGGCGGGCACGAAGCGCTTCTCCGGTGCCATCTGCTGCATCCGGTGGATGATGCCGGTCTCGGTGGCAATGATGAAGGTGTCGGCCTCGAGTGTCCGGGCGAGGTTGATCATCCCCTCGGTGGAGGCGATGTGAATACCCTCCGGTGCCACATCACCATCCGCCATCCGGTAGAGCAGCCGCGAGGCACAGCCACACTCGGGGTGGACCAGCACCTCCGCCCCGGGATGCGCCGTCCGGGCCGCCTCCAGGGTGTCGATGTCGATCCCGGCATGCACGTGACACTCACCCATCCAGACCTCCACGCGCCGCTCGGGTCGCATCCGCCGCACGTGGGCGCCGAGGAACATGTCAGGAAGGAAGAGGATGCCACGGTCGGCCGGGATCGCGTCAATCACCTCGAGCACGTTCCCGCTGGTGCAGCAGTAGTCAAGCTCGGCCTTCACCGCCGCCGTGGTGTTCACGTAGCCGACGGCCACGTAATCGGGAAACTGCTTGCGCCACCCGCGCACTTCTTCGGCGGTGATGGTGTCGGCCAGCGAACAGCCGGCCTCCACATCAGGGAGCAGCACCGTCTTGGTGGGTGCAAGTACCTTCGCGGTCTCCGCCATGAAGTGCACGCCACAGAAAACGATCACGTCTTCGTCTACTGCGGCGGCCTTGCGCGAGAGACCAAGGGAATCCCCGACGAAGTGCGCCACGTCCTGCACTTCGGGGCGCTGGTAGTTGTGCGCGAGGATGATCGCGTTGCGCTCAACGGCGAGCGCGCGGATCTCCGCCTGCAGGGCGGCGATCCCATCCTCAGTGTACGGCATGGCGTCGATCACGGGCAGGTGCAACGTCACGAGGCAATCCTCGGCTTCGGGTTCGGATAGTCGGCGCGACGATGTCCGCCGCGTGATTCACGCCGACCACGCGCGGCACGGGCAATCTCTGCCGCGATGCGCAACTGGTCGGCGGTATGCCAGGCACCGGACGGGACGCGACGCCGCAAGTCGGCGATCGCCAGTTCCGCTTCGGCGAGCCCTGGTTCGGTACGGATCAAGCCGACCTCACGGGAGAGGATCGTCCGCATGCGGGCCCGGTACGACGTGGCAACCTCACCAGCATCGGTACCCGCGTCCCAGTCGGTTGGTGCCGGGGCGAAAGATGGCACGGTCGGGCCGCTGGCGAGCATCAGCTCCACGGCCCGGCCGGCGCGATCAGCAAAGACCAGCCCCTCCAGCAGCGAATTGGAGGCGAGGCGGTTGGCGCCGTGCACCCCCGTGTGCGCACACTCGCCGACGGCCCAGAGGCCCGGGACCGTGCTGCCACCGGCCAGGTCGGTGCTGATGCCGCCCATCGCGTAATGCATCGCCGGCGCGACGGGGAGGAGATCGCGATCGAGCGCGAAGCCGTGCGCTGCCACCAGTGCCGCCACCCCGGGAAAGGCGGTGCAGACATCGGGCACATGCCGCGCATCGAGGAAGGCATCTCCGCGCCAGCCCCTGTGGGCGACCGCACGTGCCACCACGTCACGCGGCGCGAGTTCGCCGCGTGCATCGGCGTCGAGCACGAAGCGATGGCCCGTTGCATCCACCAACCAGGCACCGGCGCCGCGCAGCGCCTCTGTCAGCAGTGGCGCCGGATTGACGCCGGGGACGCGGAGCGCCGTCGGGTGGAACTGCAGGAACTCCAGATGCGTGAGCAGTGCGCCGGCGCTGTGCGCGAGCGCCCAGCCATCGGCCGTCGCGACGGGCGGGTTGGTCGTCACGTCGAAGAGCTGCCCGCACCCACCGGTGGCGAGAATCACCGCCGGTGCGCTGACCGCTTCCGGGTCACCCATGCTGTTGAGGAGAATCGCTCCCACCACGCGGTCGTGGTGGCGCAGCAGCCGGCGCACGCGACACTGTTCGCGGACTTCAATGCGCGAGTTCCCCACCACGACCTTCGAGAGCGCGGCCACCAGCATCGCGCCGGTGCGGTCCCCCTCGGCGTGGATGATGCGCGCGCGCGAGTGGGCCGCTTCGAGGCCAAAGCGCAGCGCTCCCGATGCATCGCGATCGAAGGTGGCGCCGAGGGCAAGCAGCTCGCGCACGCGGTCGGGGCCCTCGCGCGTGAGGACCTCCACGGCGACCGGGTCGGCCAGGCCATCACTGGCGGCGATGGTGTCGGCGGCGTGCTGTGCGGGAGAGTCACCGGGGTCGAGGGCCACGGCGATGCCGCCCTGTGCCCACGAGGTGTTGGAGTCCTCGAGCGTCGCCTTGGTGACCACGAGGACGTCATGGCCCTCGGAGGCGAGGCACCAGGCGGCCCAGAGGCCGGCAATACCGGTACCGACAACGAGGGGGCGAGACGCATCAGAGGACACGCTGAAAGATAAGGGAGGCGGAGGGAGCAACCGTCATCCCTCACTGCGTTCGGGATGACGGTGCAAGCGTCGAGTCCGGCCGCCGACCGCTGCGCACTCATGCTCTACGAACTGGAACGTGGGAATCAAGCCATGTTAGGGTTTGGAACGGTCCGAGACCCGGCTGACCGATTCCGCATTCTCCCCTAGCTTCTTAAAGGTAGACCCCTCCCCACCGAAAGGGCGGCACGATGTCCCCACGCGGCTTCACGCGATCTACGCAATCGCGCTCCTGATTGGTATGGCCTCCGCCTGTGCCACTGATGCCGTGCGCCCGGAGCGCACAACCCAGAGCGAGTCACCTGCCCTGCTTGCCTCGGCGACCGCGACGCTGAAGTGCCCCTTCTTCTCGGGTACGGATTACCTCTTGCGTTGTTGGACCATGGGACAATAGATCACGATTGGTTCCACAACAAACAACACCAACATTCGGACGCTGTTGTTCGCGGGTGTCACGAAATGGCAGGATCGTCTTTCGGACGGCTTGATGATCGGCACCCCCCAACTCCTTTGGGATTCTTCGTTGACTCCGCCGAGTAGCGGATGGACCATCACCATCAACGTCGTCGGCAATCCTAACGGGGAGCAGATCTGCGGCACGGAAGGTGGTGGTGTGATCACACTGACCAGCTGCGTTGACGGACCGAGGACCGGCTTTCTCGACGTGGTGTTGGCACATGAGCTTTCAAGCGCCATGGGCTGGGAAGACGAAACGGTCGAGCAGATTCTCACACCCGGAAAGGGCTTCTACACCCCTCAGGCCCTGGGCGTATCGGATCGGTGTATCTCCGTCTTTCCCCTTGGTCCGTTCCCCTCTCTGCCAATATAAAGTGAGACACGATCCCGTTGGAGTTTAGTGTACGAGGGTGATTGAGGTTGCTGCCATGGCGTTACCCCTTGCCCCGGCGTCTCCGCTGATGAATGATCCCGGGATGCCCGAGTCCCCGACCCGCCGCCGATTCACGGTGGCCTACAAGCGGAAGATCCTCGCCGCTGCCGCGGCCTGCACCACGCCCACCGAGGCCAGCCGCCGATGGGCGGCGCTCCTGCAGCAAATCTTCGAGGTCGACTCGCTGGCCTGCCCGACGTGTCGCGGGCCCATGCGGATCATCGCGTGCATTACCCAGGCGTCGGTGATCGACCAGATCCTCGCCCACCTCCGCTCCCGCGCGGCCCACGCGGCCCACGCGGCCCACGCCGCCGCGCGGAGTCCGCCCTCGACCCGAGGACCGTCTGGACCGGGCCTCACGCGACGACCCGCCGCGGCCCACCAGGCCCGCTGAGCCTCACCCCGACGCCCCGCCCACGTGCGGGGACG
>JBBQQJ010000043.1:0-15501 GCA_038216165.1 Gemmatimonadales bacterium
GTCCCCTCGGCGTCGAGCACCAGCGCGGCGTCCATCGCCACGCTGAGTTCGGAGCCGGTCGCGATCAGCACTGCGCGCGGTGCATCGGCGGGTTCGTGGGCGATGTAGCCGCCACGCACCGTCTCGCTCACCGGGTCGGCCGTGCGTGTGGCCGCCGGGAGCTTCTGTCGGGTGAGGATCAGGGCGGTGGGGCCTTCGGTGCGCTGGATCGCCGCGCGCCACGCCTCCACCGTCTCGGCCGCGTCGCCGGGGCGCAGAGTGACGAGGTTGGGGATCCCGCGCAACATGGCGAGCTGTTCCACCGGCTGGTGCGTCGGGCCGTCCTCGCCCACACCGATCGAGTCGTGGGTGAAGATGTACAGCACCGGCAGGCCCATCAGTGCGGCCAGGCGGATCGATGGCTTGCAGTAATCGGCAAAGACGAGGAAGGTGGCGCCGTACGGGCGGACACCGCCGTGTGCGGCCATCCCGTTCATCGCCGCCGCCATCCCGTGCTCGCGCACACCCCAGTTGATCCGCGGCCCGGTGACCGTGGCGCTCATCGCCTCGCCGTGCTTCACGTTGGTGCCGTTGCTCCCGCCGAGATCCGCGGAGCCGCCGACCATCCCGGGAATCACCTCAACCAGCGCCTGGAGGGCCTTCTGCGAGGCCTGACGTGTGGCGACCGACGTGCCGCCGAGGTCGGGGAGCGTGTCCTGCCAGCTCGCCGGCAGTTCGCCCGCGAGCTGCTGACGGAAGGCGGTGGCCATCGGTGATGCCGCCATGCGTGCCTCCCACTCCGCCACCAGCGCGGCGCCCTCCGCGCGGAGCGCGGCACCGGTCTCGTACGCCTCGGCCGGGACATGGAACGGGTCCGTTGGCCAGCCGAGGATCGCCTTGGTGGCCGCGACCTCCGCAGCTCCGAGCGGGGCGCCGTGGGCGCCGGAGGTGTCGCGCTTGGTCGGGGCCGGGTCGGCAATGACAGTGTGCAGCACGATCAGCGTCGGGGCATCGTGGTGGCTCGCCGCACTGCTGAGCGCCGCGTCGATGTCGGCGAGGTCATTGCCATCGCGAACATGGAGCACGTGCCAGCCGTAGGCCCGGAAGCGCGCACCAACGTCCTCGGTGAAGGCCAGATCGGTGCGCCCGTCGATGGTGATCTTGTTGTCATCATAGATCACGCAGAGGCGGTCGAGTTTCAGGTGCCCCGCGAGGGACGCCGCCTCGCTCGCGACGCCTTCCATCATGTCGCCATCGGAGGCGATCACCCAGGTGCGGTGATCGCAGATTGATGGGCCATAGGTGTCGCGCAGCAGGCGTTCGGCCATCGCCATCCCCACGCCGTTGCCGATGCCCTGGCCGAGCGGACCGGTCGTGGTCTCGACCCCGACGGTGTGCCCCCGCTCGGGATGGCCGGGCGTCTTGGAGCCCCACTGGCGGAAGTTCCGCAGTTCCGCCATCGGCAGGTCGTAGCCTGTCAGGTGCAGCAGGCTATAGAGCAGCATCGAGGCGTGCCCGCAGGAGAGGACGAAACGGTCGCGATCAAACCAATCCGGCGCGCCCGGGGCGTGCTTCAGGTGCCGGGTCCAGAGCATCCACCCGACCGGAGCCAACGCCATTGGGGTGCCGGGGTGACCGGAGTTGGCGGCCTCGACGGCGTCCATGGCGAGGACACGGATGGAATTGATCGCGGACCAGGCCTGTGGCTGGTCGATCGGCGGGCGGGCGGCGGAAACGGTCACGGTTAGGCCGGCTGAGGTAGGGACAATGGATGCATCTGCGCCAAGGATGGCGCAGATGCATCCAAAATAACCTCCCGGCCCGGACTACTTCTTCTTGCTGCGCGCCTTGGCGATGGCGGCCCCGGCGGCTGCGACCACGGCGACTCCGGCCACCACCTTGGCGACCTTCTTCTGCTGGGTCCGCTTGGCCTCGGTGCCCGAAATCTTGTCGACCATCTTCTTGGCCGACGTCTTGGCCGACTTCACGGCGGCGCGCGCCTTCGTGCCGGCCTTGGCCATCACCGAATTGGTCTTCTTGGTGGCGGTCTTCTTGGCGGCGGTAGCCTTCTCCGTGGTGGCCTTGGCGGCCTTCGTGACCGCCTTCGTGATCGCCTTCTTGGTCGCTTTCTTGATTGCCATTGCTACTCCGAGTGGGTTGGGGACTGCGGGTCTGCGGGGGATCAGCGCAACAGCCCCGCCATGTGAATAGTAGTACGTGACACTCCAACGGGGAGTGGTTGCCGCGCGCGGTGATGCGCCATGTCAATCAGACGAGCGGGAGCTCGGCCGTCCGGCATGCCGGCAGTTCACGGTGGAGCATCGTCCCGATCAGGTCCACGGCCTCTTCGGCCATGGCCCGGAAGGTGGTGAATTTCCCGCCGGCGATGGTGAGGATGGTGCCCTCGCGCAGCATCAGGTGTTCCCGGCTGCGGGCGCTCGCCTCGCCGTCCTGCCGCAGCAGCGGCCGCACGCCTGCCCAACTGTCGGTCACCTTGGCGAGGGTGAGGTCATGAGTGGGAAAGAGGTGCCGCGCTGCGCGCACGAGGTACTCCGCGTTGGCCTCCCCGACGGTGAGGGCCTCGGGCGGCTCGTTCGTCTCGGTATCGGTCGTGCCGATCATCACCCGTCCGTGCTCCGGTTCCGGGACACAGAACATGACACGCTGATCATCGGGGTGGCGGAGCGCAATCGCATGGTGGAGTGGGAGATCGGCGGTCGCAAAGGTGACGTGCACCCCTTTCGTCCCCCCCACGAGCCGACGCGCTGGGAGGCTGGCCTCCTCGCGCACCGCGTCGGTCCAGGGACCGCCGGCGATCACAGTGGCCCGACCCCGGATCGCTTCGCCATTGGGCAGGGTGGCCACCAGGCCGGGCCCCTCGCGCCGGAGGCCCGCGTGCACGCCTTCGATGAGGCGCGCGCCGGCACCCTGGGCGGAACGCATGTTCGCCCGTACGATCCCGCGGTCGTCCCCCCGCGCATCCTGATAGAGTGCACCGCCGATCAATGGGGCCGCCGCAAGCGCCGGCGCGCGCGCAACCACCCCGTGGCGGGTGAGCGGGTGGTGCGGCCCGAGGCGTTGGCGTCCGGCCAGCAGGCCATAGAGTGTTACCCCCACGCTGATCCGGGCCCACTGCCACCACGCGCCGTGCTCGAGCACGAACAGGAACGGCGTGTGGTGCACCAGCCCGGGCGCGATGCGGAGCAGCGTGGCACGCTCGCGCAACGATTCCCGCACCAAGGCGATATCGCCCTGCTCCAGATAGCGGATCCCGCCATGAATCAGTCGGGAGGTCCGTGAACTCGTCCCCCATCCCACCGTGTACCGCTCGATCACGGTGACGGAGAGCCCGCGCAGGGCGGCATCACGTGCCACGCCGGTACCGACGATCCCCCCGCCAATGATCAGCAGGTCGCATGTCGGGGTTTCTCCGGTTGGGTCAGCCATCTTCCCCAAAGCATAACGGGGGCGGATCTTCCGGCCGGGCCAACGGTATAGTTGGGCATTGCTCCACCCTCGAACCGCAAGCGAGCCCGTGACGACCGATCGTACCTACGAAATCCAGGAAGTGGCCTCCCTCACCGGCCTGGGTGCAGACCGGCTGCGGGCCTGGGAACGTCGGTATGACGTGATCCGGCCTGGGCGCCAGGCCAACGGGTACCGGTCTTATACCGCCGATCAGGTGGCGCTGTTGCGTGCCATCGCGCGCCTGCTCGCCCGCGGCGCGCGCATTGGCGACCTGGTCACTCGGCCGCCCGCCGAGGTGATCGCCGAGGCCACCGCTCGGCTTCCCGATGGCTCGCCGCTCGGGGCGCTGATCTCGGCCGTGGGCGCCCTCGACCGCGACGAGCTGGAGGCACTCATCGCCCAGCAGCTCGCCCTGCTCGGCCTGCGCCGGTTCGCCGATGAAATCGTCCTGCCCTTGGGCGAACTGGTGGGCGACCTCTGGGTGGTCGGCCAGCTCCCGATCGCGGGGGAGCATCTCGCCAGCGAGGTGATTGTGCACGCCCTCAAGGGGGGCCTGCGCCACGGTCGGGCGCGCGGTCCGCTGGCGCTGAGCGCGTGCCTGCCGCACGAGCGGCACGAGTGGGGATTTCTCTGTTCCCTCGCCCACGCGCACGATGCCGGCTGGCGGATCCACTACCTTGGCGCTGACCTCCCGATCGCAGAGGTGGTCGGGGCGGCGTGGCAGCTGGCACCCCAGGTCGTTGCCCTGAGCGTGAGCAATCCCGAGACCTGTGCCTTTTCCCTCGATGCCCTGCTGGAACTCCCGGCCCGGCTGCCCGCCGGCACCGCGGCCGCGATCGGCGGGGGCGGGACCAAGGGACGCGAACATGTCCTTGCCAACGTCGGCTTCCGGCTCGGGGAACATGCCTTCGCTGAACCGACGTCGCCCGCCCCCGGGGCCGCCCGTTAGATTGCCTCATTCCTCCATCGCCTTGCCTGGTTGCCCTCATGACGCCTGAGATGTCGCTTGCCACCCCCGCGGCGCCCCACGAGCCGCGTGTCGCGCCCCCGTCGCCCGCCCCCGTCGCGGAGCCGATGGGGTCGCACACCGTGGTCATCGGTGCCGGTATCGGTGGGCTGGCCACCGCTGTGCGTCTGGCGGTGGCCGGCCATCGCGTCACCGTGCTCGAGAAGGCCCCGATCCCTGGTGGGCGCAACGGACGCTGGCATTCGGAGGGGTTCACCTTCGACACCGGCCCCTCCCTGATGCTCATGCTCGAGTATTGGGAGGAGATCTTCCAGCTCGCCGGGCGACGGATGTCGGACTACCTCGACGTGCGGCAGGTGGACCCCAACTACCGGGTGCACTTCGCCGACGGCACCACCATCGAGATGACGACGCGGCTCAACACGTTCCTGGCCGACCTGGAGCGGATCGAGCCAGGGTGCGGGCCCCAGGTGCTGGAGTATCTCGCGCACGCCAAGCGCCTGTACGACACCGGCCTGAAGTTCATCTCTCGCAACTTCGACTCCCCGCTCGACATGATGAAGGGGAGCGGCCTCGGGTCGCTGGCGACCAGTGGCGCGCTGGGCGATTTGCAGAAGCTGATCGGCCGCTATGTGAAGAGCGACAAGCTCAAGCAGGCGCTCTCCTTCCAGGCGCTCTACCTCGGGCTGTCGCCCTACGATGCCCTGGGGATCTACGCGCTGCTGCCCTATACCGAGCTCGGGGGCGGGGTGCACTATCCGATGGGCGGTATGCACCAACTGCCGTTGGCGCTCGAGCGGCTCGGCAAGGAACTGGGCATTGCCTATCGCTACAACGCCCCGGTGGCCTCCCTCGAGAAGCAGGACGGACGGATCAGTGCGGCCGTGCTGGCCAGCGGCGAGCGCGTGGCGGGTGACAATGTCGTCGTGAACGCCGACCTGCCCTGGGCCTACCAGCACCTCCTCGGCGAGCCGTACCCAGGGATTGAGAAGAAGCGCTTCTCCTGCTCCGTGGTGTTGATGTACATCGGGACCAATCGGGAGTACCCCGAGATCGAGCACCACAACTTCCTCGTCTCGCCCGACATGCGCGCGGCGTGCCACGAGCTGTTCGAGGCGCACCGCATGCCGGATGAGTCCCCGATCTACCTCGTCTCGAGCACGCGCACCGACAAGTCGCAGGCGCCCGAGGGGTGCGAGAACCTCTTCGTCCTCTCGCTGGCGCCCAGTGACCATCCCGACCCGGCGCAGCGGATGGACTGGGCGGTCGAGGGGCCGAGGGTCGAGGCCCGCCTCCTCGAGCGACTCGAGCAGTGGATCCTCCCCGACCTGCGTCAGCATATCGTGACCAAGCGATTCGTGACACCGCAGGACTTCAAGATCACCTACGGGAACCTGCGCGGCGAGGCCTTTGGCCTCGCGCACAACCTGATGCAGATCGGCGCGTTCCGTCCGGCCAACCAGCACAAGGCGTATCGCAACCTCTTCTTCGTCGGGCAGAGCACCCATCCCGGGTGCGGTGTGCCGATGGCGCTCATTTCCGCGCAGTGCGTGACCGAACGCATGACCGCGGACCGGGAGCGCGCGGTTCGGTGACGGCCATCGAACGAAGCTACGGCCAGGCCGAACGGGTGACCGCGGAGTGGGCCAAGTCATTCTACTTCGCGTCCCGCTTCCTGCCGGTGCCGAAAAAGCGTGCGATCTTCGCGCTCTATGACTTCTGCCGACATGCCGACAATCTCGTGGACGATCGCGGCGACCGCCCGATCCCCGAGGTGCGCAGGGAGCTGGCCGCCCTCGACGAGATCGTCCGGACCGTCCATGCCGGACGGGTGCCCGACGACCCGCGCTGGCTCGCGTTGCACGACACCCTTGCCCGCTATGAGGTACCATTGGCGCCCCTCACCGACCTCCTCGTCGGCGTGGCGATTGATCTCGAGCCCGTGGAGTTCGAGGACTATGCGATGCTGCACCGCTACTGCCGCTATGTCGCCGGTGGCGTGGGGCTGATGCTCGGCCCGGTGCTTGGTGCCCCCCCCCGACAGTTCCGGGAGCCCGGTGTCGGGCTGGGCGTGGCCATGCAGCTCACGAATGTGTTGCGGGACATCGGGGAGGACCTCGACCGCGATCGCGTCTATCTCCCGCGGGAAGAGCTGGCGCGGTTCGGACTCACCCGCGCCGACCTTGAGCGGCGCGTGGTCACGCCGGCCTTCGTGCGCTTCATGGAATTCCAGGTGGCGCGCGCGCGCCACTACTTCGAGCGCGCCGATCCGGTCGTCGGCCTCTTTCCGCGCGATGGCTCACGCCTCACCGTGCGCCTCCTCCAGCAGACCTACGCCGGAATCCTCGACGTCATCGAGGCGCAGCGCTACGATGTGTTCCGTCGGCGGGCCTACACCACGACCACCCGCAAGCTCACCATTCTGGCGCGTGCGCTCTGGTACGAACGCTTCATCGCCGCCGCCGTCCCGACCGAGAGCTCTGCGTGAGCGACCGCGGGACCCCGCCGAGCGCGCCCCCTCCGCCCAGGCCCCAGGCAGCCTGGGCGTTTGCGTGGTACTTGGACCGGCTCGCTCGGCGCACCTTCAGCGCCGTGCGCTGGCGCCAGGATGCCACCCTCGCCACCGAGGGGGCCGACCTCCCCACGCTCGTGGTGGCCAACCACACCAACTGGTGGGATGGGTTTCTCTCGCATCAGCTCTCCCGCGCCATGGGGAAACATTTCCGCATCTTGATGGAGGCCGAGCACCTCGACCGCTACCGGGCGTTCAAGCTGATCGGGTCGCTGCCGATGGAGCGCCGCTCACGCACGCAGGCGATGCGCGACCTGGCCGTGGCCACGGCGTGCCTCGCGTCCGATGCCCTGGTCTGGATCTATCCGCAGGGCCAGCGCACGGCCGCAACGCGGCCAATCAGCCACCTCGAGCACGGGGCCGCCTGGATGGTCCAGCGCCACGGCGGCCCACTGCGGGTGGTCCCGGTGGCGTTTCGCTACCCCTTCACCAGCGAGCAGTCGCCGGAAAGCTGGATGCTCGTGGGGGCACCGTGGGTCATCCCTGCCGCGGCAGGACACGAACGCCACGCGATCACGGCACGCATCGAGGCGATGCTCACGGCCACCGTGGCCGAGCTCGACCGCGATGTCGCGGCGGAAGTGGCCGACCGATTCGAGCTGCTCGTGGCAGGCAAACCATCGATCAACACGCGCCTCGATCGGGTCCGGCACCGGCTCGGGCTGCTGGATCATCCGCCCGTCCGCAACGGCTGAGGCTGGGTGCCCGACCGGGGTACTCCGGCGCGGGGGTGCCGTGCCATCTGTCGCTTCTCCCACCACGCTGTCCCGAGGCCGATCGATCGCCCCGTTGGCACTCGGTGGGGTACCACCCCATTTTCCCGCCAACTCTCTCGGACCCTGAATGACCAATCCGTACCTTGTCTGGAAGGCCCTGCACGTGATCGGCGCGGTGCTGATGGTTGGCAACGTGACGGTCACGGGGGCGTGGACCATTCTGCTCTGGCGCCATCGGGACGAGGTGCCGTTGCGTCGCATCGCCCATGGCATCCTCTGGACCGACCTCTGGTTCACCTTCCTCGGTGGGTCCATGATGACCATCGCCGGGATCATGATGATCCGGGTGGGCGGCGTGCCGTGGCGCGAGACGGCCTGGCTGATGCAGGGCATCCTCATGCTCGCCATCAGTTCGGCCATCTGGCTCGCGTTTCTCCTCCCCGACCAGTTCCGCATGGAGCGCTGCCCGGCCGACGACGCGCCACGATTCCGCCGCCTCTACCTCCGCTGGAGCGCGCTCGGGTGGCTCGCCACGGCCTTCCTCTACGTCGGGATCTGGGTGATGGTGGTGAAGCCGGCATGACTGATGGCACCGGACTGCGCCTGCGGATGGCCCTGAGGACGAGCTTCACCGTGGGCGAGGAACGGCCAGCCCTCGGCGGGGTGCGCTGGTTTCAGGCCAGGCTGGCCGGCACGACCGGCGTGCCCACGCATCGCGTGATCCTCTGGGCCGTGCCGCCGGCCGGCCCGTCGCCAGCCCGGATACGCAAGTGGGCGGAAACCCTGCAGGCCCTCGATCACCGCGGGCTGGCCGAGATCGCGGCGGCCGGGGAGTTTGAGGGGCGGGCGTGGCTCGCCGAGCAGGTCCCATCAGGGCAGACGCTCGAGGAACGCCTCGCCACGCGTGGCGTGCTGTCGGTGCGGGAGACGATCAACGTGCTCCGGGAGGTGGCCAGGGTCCTGACCGTCCTGCACCGGCATGGCATCGCCCATGGTGGGCTGGCGGCACAGACCATTCGGCTCGGGCCACAGGGTGAGGTCACCCTCGCGAATGGCCGGCCCGAGGGCAGCGTGGCCAGCGACCTCCATGCGCTTGGCCGGGTCGGTTGGGCGATGCTGACCGGACACACTCCCGACCCTGCGGCCACGACCGATCCCGCCCTTGGGCGCCATGCGGTGCCGCCGGAATTGTCGCTGCTCCTGCGGCAACTGCTCGGGCACGAGTCGGCGGGCCGTCCCGACCGTGCGGAGGCGGTCCTCAGCGCGCTGGACGCTTTTCCGATCAGGCATCACTCACCACTGGGCGTGATCCTTGAGGGCGCAGGTCGCGGGGCACGACAGGTCGAGCGTCACCCCGGCGTGTTGCTCGCAGTCCTCGCCGCCGTCGGGCTGTTCCTGGTCGCCTTCATGCGGTTTGGCCGCTGAGCCTTCCCGACAACTCACCTGATCCCTTCGCTTCGGAGTGCGGTCGATGATCCCTCGTTCTGTCCTCTCCTTGCTGGCCCTGGTCGCGGTGGTGCCAACCCTCGCCGCCCAGCGTACCTGGCTGGTCCCCCAGCCCGACCGTGCCGCGGGCATCGAGTTGTCCACCGGGTTCTACGAGAACGACGTGACCAGCGGCTTCACCGCCGCCTTCACCCCGTCCGTCCGGTTTCCCGTGGGGGGGGGCATCCTTGCCACGGCGGAGTTGCCGATTTCCCGTGCCTCGGTGCGTCCCAATTTCCTGGGCGGCGACCAGAGCGCGACCGTCATCGGCAATCCGTGGCTTGGCCTCGAGCTCCCGGTGGCCGGCACGGGTCGCCTGGAAGTCGGCGTGCGCCCGGGGTTGCGTGACATCACCGGGGACGCGGAGCAGAGTGCGGCCTTGTTCGGGACCATCACCGAGTACGACCGCGCCGAGGCATGGACGGGGAAGACCACCACGGTGCGTGGCATGCTCCACCTCGGGCGGGTACCGGCCGAAGGGGCCTTTGTCACCGGACGCGTGGGGGCCACCACCTTCATCCCCAGCGGTACCGGGGGCGACGTCGAGGTGCTCGCCAACTATGGCCTTCGGGCGGGATTCGTGGCTCGGTCCACGCTGTTCTATGCCGCCGTCACGGGCCGTGCCCTAATGACGAGCGAGTCGGGGTCAGTTGCCGATCGGAGCGTCCACCAGCTGGGCATCGGGGTGGAAGCACTCGACGGCGACGTGCGTCCGCACCTCGGCGTCCGGATTTTCGTCGACGAGCTCGTCAACAATGTCGATGCCATCCTGACGGCCGGGATCACCTGGGGATGGTGAGCCGGTGGTGAGGCGCGTCCTCGTGGTGGGGGTGGTGGCGGGGGTGCTTGCCGCGCTGCTCGCCCGACCGACGGCCCAGTGGGCGACCGAGCGCATCGTCGCCGCGCGGCACGACACCCCTGCGATCACGCCCGCTGCGCTCGCGGCGTTGATCGACGCCGGCCGGCCGCCGCTGCTGCTCGACGTCCGGAGCGCGGCGGAATTCGAGGTCTCGCACCTGCCGGATGCTATCCGGGTCGACCCCGACGTCGGGGCGGTCGCAGGGCTCGTGGCCCTCGCCCGCGGTCGCCCGATCGTGGTCTACTGCTCCGTGGGGGAGCGGAGCGGTGCGTTGGGCGACCGACTCCTCGGCGCCGGCACCCCGGTGCACAACCTTCAGGGCGGCATCTTTCGCTGGGCGCGCGAGGGACGACGGCTCGTGGGAGCCGGTGCCCCGGCGGTCCATCCCTTCGGCCGCCCCTGGCACCTGCTCCTCCCCGCCGACCTGCGGAGTCCGCGCCCCACCTGAGTCCGCAGGTTGCGCCACGGCGCCTCAGCCGAGGCGGGTCTCCGCGATCCGCCCCCCCCGGCCGATCCTACCGGAACCCCACCCCCCCCGATTAATGTTCAAGGGTTGGACACACGCTTTCAGAAGGAAATTCAGTACGTGGCACGATCTCGACGACGCGGCGGCACCAACGTCGCACCCCCGGCCGATGAGCCGGGCAGCACCAACGGCAGTTCCGCCCTCCGCAAGTCTTCCGGACGCTCCTATGGGTCGCATCGTGAATGGCTCCTCGCCAGGCACGGCTCGGTCTGCGCCTACTGTGGCATGCGCGTTCCCGAGGAGACCATCACTCTCGACCATGTGCGGCCGCGGCGTGGCCAGTCGGCCTACGACCGCTCCGACAACCTGGTTCTCGCCTGCCGCCCCTGCAATGCGGCCAAGGCCGACACCCCCCTGCTGGCCTTCCTGATGGCCCGGCGGGCGCGCGGTGTCTTCCTGCTGCACTACGGGGAGCACCTCAGCGGGCCGCTCAAGGATCTGGCGCGAAACGCCAGCGAGCGCCCGATGCTCAAGCGGGACTGAGCCACCCCGCCTATCGCACAGGGCGCGCGGCCACCATGCGGTGACCGCGCGCCCTTCGTCATGCCGGAGTGGACCGCCCTACTTTCGGCTCTTCTCGCCCTCACGGCTGCGCTGCTTGCCGGTATCCAGCGCCTCGCCAATGATCCGCTCCTGCTCCGCCTTGTGGGCGGCCGGGTACCCTTCGGCCGGTGAGGCCCGCTCCGGCCGACCGGCGTAGCGCAGCGTGACGCCGTCGGGGAGCAGCGCCCGCAGGCGCGGGCGCATGTAGCTCCACGCCCCCATGTTCGCTGGCTCCTCCTGCGTCCACACCACTTCGCTGAGCGAAGGGTAGCGGCCGAGGAGCGCGCGCAATTCCGCCTCGGGGAGCGGATAGAGCTGCTCCACCCGCGCGATCGGCGGACGTTCGACCCGCTCCGCGGCCTCCGCCATCAAGTCGTAGTAGATCTTCCCGCTGCAGAGCACCAGCGTGCGCGCGGCGGCACCATCGGCATAGCTCGCGTCGTCCAGCACCGGGTGGAATGCCCCCCCCGTGAGCTCGGCCAGCGACGAGCCGGCGGCCGAGAGGCGGAGCAGCGACTTCGGGGTCATCACCACCAGCGGCCGCTCCACCGTCCACTTCGCCTGCCGGCGCAGCAGGTGGAAGTACTGCGCCGGCGTGGTGCAGTTGGCCACGCGGATGTTTCCCTCCGCCGTCGATTGGAGGAAGCGCTCGAGTCGAGCGCTGGAGTGCTCCGGCCCCTGACCCTCGTAGCCATGCGGCAGCAGGAAGGTGAGGCGCGACGTGATGCCCCACTTGGCGAGGCTTGCCACGATGAACTGGTCGAACATCACCTGGGCGCCGTTGACGAAGTCACCGAACTGCGCCTCCCAGATCACGAGCGACTCGCGCGCCACCGTGGCGTAGCCGTACTCGAAGCCGATCGCTGCCAGCTCGGAGAGCGGTGAATTGAACAGCTCCATCGGCGCCATCGCCCCGGGCAACGACTGGATCGGGGCGTGGCGGCTGCCGGTCTTGGCGTCGTGCAGCATCAGGTGCCGGTGCGAGAAGGTGCCGCGCTCGGCATCCTGTCCGGTGAGCCGGAGCGGCGTCCCTTCCACCAGCAACGACGCGAACGCGAGCGCCTCGGCGTGACCCCAGTCGATGCTGCCGGGTTCCGTGAGTGCACCCCGTCGCCGCTCGAGCTGCTTGACCAGCTTCGGGTGCACGGTGAAGCCCTGTGGCCAGGCGAGCAGCTGCTCGTTGAGCGCGGTCAGCGTCTCCACTGCCACGGCCGTCTCGACGTCGCGCCCAGCGGGCACCTCCTCGGCGACCGGCTCGGCCTTGCCCTTCTGCTTGCTCATGCCGGCCTTGAACGCCGTCTGGATCTCGACGAACCGATCGTACGTGGCCTGCCGGAGCTGCTCGATCTCCTCCACCGCGATGGTACCGCGCGTGGCCAGCGCCTCGCCATACAGCTGCCGCACCGTCTGGTGTTCCTTGATGCGTGCGTACATCGCCGGCTGGGTGTACGCCGGCTCGTCCCCCTCGTTGTGGCCGTGGCGGCGATAGCCCACGAGGTCAATCAGCACGTCCTGGCGCCACTTGGTCCGGTACGCCATCGCCAGACGCACCGCGGCCAGACACGCCTCCGGATCATCGGCATTGACGTGGATGATCGGAATGTCGAAGCCCTTGGCGAGGTCCGAGGCGTAGCGCGTGGAGCGGCCGTCGGTCGGGTTGGTGGTGAAGCCCACCTGATTGTTCGCAATGAGGTGGAGCGTGCCGCCGGTGGCATAGCCCGCGAGCGCGCCGAGGTTCAGCGTCTCGGCGACGACACCCTGGCCGGGGAAGGCGGCATCCCCATGGATGATGACCGGCAGCGCCTGTGACGGGTCGACGTGGGCGGTCGCCCCCTTGCGTGAGGTCTGCTTGGCGCGCGCCTGGCCATCGACCACCGCGCCGATGAACTCGAGGTGACTCGGATTCGGCATCAGCGAGATCGTGAGCGCCTTGCCGCCCTGCGAGACAAATGCCCCCTCGGCACCGTGGTGATACTTCACGTCGCCGGTGCCCCCGTCGGGCGTCATCCCCCCTTCGATGTGCTTGCCGCCCTCGAACTCCGCAAAGATGGCCTCGTAGGGGCGCCCAACCGTGTGCGCCAGCGCGTTGAGCCGGCCGCGGTGCGCCATCCCGAGCACCGCGTCACGCACGCCATACTCCGCGGCGAGCTCGAGCGTGAGGTCGAGCATCGGGATCATGACATCGAGCCCCTCGATGCTGAACCGCTTGGCGCCGAGGTACGCCTTGTGGAGGAACTGCTCCATCCCCTCGGTCTGGGTGAGGCGCTGCAGCAGCGCGAGTTGCTGCTCGGTGCCCATGGGCACGCGGTGCGTGCCGCCCTCGATCTGCTGCCGCAGCCACACCCGTTTCTCGTGCGAGGCGATGTGCTCCACCTCGTAGGCAATCGTGCCGCAATAGGTCTGCACCAGGTGCGGGTACGCCTCGGCCAACGTGGTGCCCGGCACCGCCACCCGGAGCACCTCGCTCGGGATCGCGGCCATCACCTCGGGCGTGAGCCCCAGGACGGCCGGCTCGAGGGCTGGATCGCCCACCGGCGGCGTGCCCAGCGGGTCGAGGTGGGCCGCCAGGTGACCATGGGTGCGGAACGCCTTGATCAATGCCATCCCGGCGGCCACATGATGCAGCATTGAGGGCGACGCCGTCAGCGGGGCGCCATGTGCGGCGGCTGCGGCGGCCGTGGCGGTGGTCGTGGGGGCCGGTGCCGCGAGCGGCGCCGGCGGCTGCAGGTCGAGGCCGGCGTACACGGCCTCATAGAAGCCGTGCTCCCCCTGGAGCAGTTGATCGACGAGGCGCAGGAACGAGCCCGACTCCGCGCCCTGGATCACACGATGGTCGTATGTGCTCGTGAGCATCATCACCTTGGCGATGCCGAGGGCGGCGACCTGCTCCTTCGACATCCCTGTGAACTCGGGCGGATAGGCGATCGCCCCGGTGGCGATGATGGTGCCCTGACCCGGCATCAGGCGCGGGACCGAGGCCACGGTGCCCAAGCCGCCGGGGTTGGTGAGGGTCATCGTGGTGCCGGCGAAATCATCGGGCATCAGCTTGTGGGTGCGGGCCTTCTCGACCAGCCCCTCGTACATGGCGAGGAACCCGGGGAAGTCGAGCGTCTCAGCCTGCTTGAGCACCGGAACCATGAGGCCGCGGGAGCCGTCCTTCCGCTCCACGTCCACGGCGAGCCCGAGGTTGACGTGCTCCGGCACCAGCTTGTAGGTGTCATGCCCCGACTTCATGACCCCGATCCCCATCTCGGGGAATTCCTTGGTGGCCTGCACGAGGGCCCAGGCGATCAGGTGGGTGAAGGAGAGCTTGTCGCTCCGTCCGGCCGCCTTGAGTTGCGTGTTGACATCGGCGCGCCGACCCTCGAGCGCCCGCACCGGGATCTCCCGGAACGTGGTCGCCGTGGGGATGGCGAGTGAGGCATCCATGTTGCGCGCCAAGGCGTTGGCCGGCCCCTTGAGCTGCACCGCGTGCGCCGGCACCGGTACGGTCGGCGGGGTCGGGGTCGCCGAGGCACCCGCGGCGACGGGCGCTGGGGTCGGGGCGGCACCATTGGTCGCCGCCTTCTCGAAGGGCACGCTGGCCTGGGCGTCGAGCACGGCCTGAAAGACGGCCTCCATCGGGAGGGCCACGTCGGGAAGCTCGGAATCGGTCGGCTGCACAGCACTCTCCACGCATTGGTAACCACCAAAGATAATGGTGGGGGGGACGGGGGATGGGGGGACCGGTCGCGAGGGCGGGGCAGCGGGGCGGCCCGCCGCGTGCGCCGCACCACTTACCTTTCGCGCATGTCCAGTCCCACTGCCTCCCGCCGCGCGGTCATCGTGGCCGGCCTCAGGACCCCCTTCGCCAAGGCGGGGACGGTCCTGCGCGACGTGACCGCCACCGATCTGGCCCGGCATTGCACCCGGGAACTGCTCTATCGCGCCGAATTACCGGGCGATGAGGTCGACGAGGTGATCTACGGTCAGGTGGTGCCCTCCCCACTGATCCCGAACGTGGCCCGGGAGATCTCGCTGCTACCGCAGTTCCCCCGGACCATCCCGGCCTACACGCTCAACCGCGCGTGCGCCTCGGGGTCCCAGGCGATCACCAACGCGGCCGATCAGATCACGATGGGGCATGCCAACGTGATCCTGGCCGGTGGCGTCGAGGTGCTCTCTGACGTGCCAATTCTGCACACGCGGAAGTTCGCGCAGGTGCTCCAATCGGCGGCCAAGGCCAAGTCTCTGGCCGAGCGGCTGGCGCTCTTCGCGCAGGTGCGGCCGCGTGATCTCGCCCCGGTCGCCCCGGCCATCGCGGAGCCGAGCACCGGGGAATCGATGGGGCAGTCGGCCGAGAAGATGGCCAAGGAAAACGGCATCACCCGCGAAGCGCAGGACCGG
>JBBQQJ010000044.1:0-15391 GCA_038216165.1 Gemmatimonadales bacterium
CCACCGGCGGGCCTATTGCTACCTCGTCGTCCCTGACGTGATCGACCTGCAGGCCGAGGAACGGCTCAAGGTGCTCGAGCATCATACCGATCTGGGGGCGGGATACCGGATCGCGCTCAAGGACCTTGAGCTTCGCGGGGCGGGCAACCTGCTGGGATCGGAGCAGTCGGGCCACGCCCACGCGGTGGGTTTCGACCTCTACCTCCGGTGGCTCGAGGAGACGGTCAAGGCGCTGCGGGGGCAGGGCGGGGCCGGGGAGCCCCCCCAGCCGCCCGACGTGGTGTTCGACCTCCCGGCACACCTGCCCGAGGGGTACGTGCCGGAGGACGAGACCAAACTCGACCTGTATCGCCGACTGGCGCGGGCGTCCGCACCCGGCGACATTGATGAGTTGCGTGACGAACTCCGGGAGCGCTTCGGGCCCCTGCCGGTCGAGGCCGAAGCGCTGCTTGACATGGGGCGCCTCCGGGCGCTCGGCGCGGCACTCGGGGTGCAGCACGTCCTGGTCCGCGGCAACGAGGCCCGCCTGACCTTCCGTGAGGGGACCGCCCCGCGGATGGCCGGCCTCACGCGTGCCCTCGATGATGTGCAGCTCGCCGCCGAAGTGCGGCGGACCGTCCCGTTGTCGCTCCGACTGGTCCGGCTCGGGGGCGAGCCGCTGATCCCGTCCCTGGTTCGCGCTCTCCGTCAGGTGCCTGCCTGAGGCCCCGACGTCCTTCCACCGTTGTGAGGAGTACGATGCGTCGTTCGATGTTGCTGGTTGCGAGCCTGGTCGTGGCGCTGGGCGCCTGCGGGAAGTCCGACATGTTTTCGGCCCACCCTGATGTGGTGGCGAAGGCCGCCGGCCAGGAACTCTCGGCCGAGCGGGTGGCCGAGATCCTCACGAGTGTCAAGGGGATTTCCCTGGACCCGGTCGCCGCGACCTTCGTGTCGAACCTGTGGGTGGACTACACGCTCTTCGCGCAGAAGGTGGCCGAGGGCGAGCTGATGGCTGATTCGGTCTTCATTCGCGAGGCGATGTGGACCGACGTCGCCTCGTTCCAGGCGGGACAGTTCTTCGACTCCCTCATCGCGCGTCGCGCTCCGCTCGCGCCGGAGAAGATGGATTCGGCCATCGCCGCGAGCGAGCTGATCAACATCCAGCACGTGCTGGTGAGCGTCGAGCCGACGGCCACCGAGGCGCAGCGCGCCGCGGCCCGCCGCAAGATCGATGGCGTCCTCGCCCGGGCGCGGGGTGGGGCGGACTTCGCCGAGCTGGCGCAGGCCAACTCCGAGGATCCCGGTTCCGCCCAGAACGGCGGCTACTACGGCCCCGTCCCGCGTGGGCAGTTCGTCCCCTCCTTCGACTCGGCCTCGTTCGCGCTCCAGCCCGGCGGGATCTCGGACGTGGTGCCGACCCAGTTCGGCTTCCACATCATCCGTCGCCTGACGGCGGAGGAGGCGCGCCCGCGGTTCGCGGAGGCGCTCGAGCCGCAGCTGGTGAGCGCGATGGAGACGGCGTACTACGCGGAACTTGAGGCGAGCAAGAACGTCAAGGTGGTCGGTGACGCCGTGCCGCGCGCCAAGGAGGCGCTGCTCGACCTCGACGCCAATATCAACAACACCAAGAAGCTCGTCACGTTCAGCGGCGGGGCCGTGACGGTGGCCGACTTCGTCCGCTGGATCCGTGCCCAGACCAACGACCCGTCGCAGGGGCCGCAGATGCTGCAGCAGATGCAGCAGACCCCCGACTCGTTGATGGAGATGGGCCTCAAGCAGATGGCGGGCCGGTTCCTCTTCCTCAAGGAAGCGGAGAAGGAAGGCGCGGACCTGACGCCCGAGCAGTGGACCGAGGTGCGGGAGCTCTTCACCGCGACGCTCGACACGATCAAGGCCGACGTCCAGCTCACCGCCGAGGCGCTCGACCCGAACGCGAAGGAAGCTGATCGCCGCTCGGCTGCGGCGCAGAAGGTGGACCAGTTCTTCACCCGGATGGTCACCGGCCAGTCGCGACTGCGGCTGCTTCCCGGGATGCTGTCGTGGACGCTGCGCTCGCGTGGTGAGTACGGCGTGAATCCGGCGGGTGTGGCCCGCGCGGTTGAGCTGGCCCAGGCCAAGCAGGCGGCCGAGGGCGGCGCCGGTGTCCCGCCGGTGATGCAGCCCGCCCCGGGCGGTCCGCCGGTCGGCGGCGCCCCTGCTCCCGCGCCGGCGGGTGCCGGCACGCCGTGAGGCACGGCATGCGGTGGACCTGGGGGACGGCGGCGCTCCTCCTGGGGAGCGCCACCGCGCCGCTGGCCGCGCAGGACGAGGATCCCACCATCGATCGCATCGTGGCGGTGGTGGGCTCCGCTGCGATCACCAACTCGCAGGTGGAGGAGGAGCTCTTCGCCCGTCAGGGCGCCGGGCTCGTCAAGATTCCCCAGGACCCGATCCTCCTCGCCAAGCTGAAGCGGCAGTTCGTTGATACCCTCATCGCCGACGAGCTCCTGTTCCAGGAGGCCGCCACCGACACCACGATCAAGGTGTCAGCGCAGGAGGTGTCCGATGCGGTCGACAAGGTGATGCGTGACAGCCGCCGGTCGTTCAAGACCGACGCGGAGTTCCAGCGCGAGTTGCGCGCCGCCGGCTTCCAGAACGTCGAGGAATGGCGGCGCCACCTCTTCGACCAGCAGCGGCGCACGCTCACCATCGGGCGCTTCCGCGAGAACCTCACCAACGAGGGGAAGCTCGCGGCGAAGAACCCGACCGAGAAGGAAATCCGCGTCTACTACGACGCGAACCGGGACATCCTTCCGCCCGTGCCGGGGACGGTCTCGATCCGGCAGATGGTGCTCGCCTCGACGCCGTCGCCGGACGCCTTGGCCGCGACCCGCCTGGTGGCCGACTCGATCATCCGGGAGCTCCGGGCGGGCGCCGACTTCGCGGTCGCGGCGCGGCGCTTCTCGCAGGACCCGGGCTCGGCCGCCCAAGGCGGCTCACTGGGGTGGATGCGTCCGGACGCGTTCGTCCGCGAGTTCGCCGATGCGGTGCAGGCGCTGCCGCGCGGCGTGATCTCGGAGCCGGTGGTGACCAGCTTCGGCGTGCACATCATCCAGGTCGAGCGCCACGCCCCGACCGAGGTGCTCGTCCGCCACATCCTGCTCGTGCCGGCGATGGACACCGGGCGCGCCCAGGCGGCCCAGGCACTGGCGGAGCGACTCCGCGCCGCGGTGGTGGCTGGCGCGACGTTCGACTCGCTGCAGCGGATCCATCACGATCCGGGCGAGGAGAAGGAGATTCGCGGCTTCCCGATTCCCCAGCTCCTGCCGAGCTACGTCGCGCCGCTCGCCGACCTCCCGGTGGGGGAGCTGTCACCTGTCTTCGCGCTTTCGCCCGAGGGAACGCCGGGGGGGGGCAAGTGGGCGTTCGTCCGGCTCCTCGACCGCACCGAGCCGGGGCCGCCGAGCTTCGACCTCATCAAGGAGGGGATCCGGCGCGAGCTGGGTCGCCAGATGGGGGAAGAGGGCTACCTCGACGGGCTGCGGCGCAAGACCTACATCGACATCCGGCTGCCGTGACGGCACGGGTCCGGCTCGCGGTCACCCTCGGGGACCCGCGCGGCATCGGGCCCGAGATCGTCCTCGCCGCGCTGGCACGCGGCGTCGACGCCGACGTCACCCTGATCGGTGCGAGGGAGCAGGTCGATGCCATGCCCGCGACGCGGCGCGTGGGCGTGGGGAGCTGGAAGGACCGGCGCGGCGCGGTGGGCGCCCGTTCCGCCGAGGCCGGGCTGGTCACCGGGCGTGCGGTGGAGCAGGCCGCGGCGCTGGCGATGGCGGGTGAGGTGGACGCCATCGTGACCGCCCCCGCGGAGAAGCATGCGCTGCATCTCGCCGGCTTCCCGTGGCCCGGGCACACGGAGTGGCTGGCCCATCTCGCCGGGGACGTGGACGTGGCGATGATGCTCGCGAGCGAACGGCTCCGCGTGGTGCTCGTCACGACGCATGTCCCCTTCCGCGATGTCCCGCTGTTGCTGACCACCGATCGGATCGTGCGCACCGGCCAGGTGACGCAGGCGGGGCTGCGCGACTGGTTCGGGATCGCCGAGCCACGCCTCGCGCTTTGTGCGGTCAATCCGCATGCGGGTGAGCAGGGCCTCTTCGGTGATGAGGAAGCGCGGGTGCTGGCCCCCGCCGCCGCGATGCTGGGAGCCGCGGGACCGCTCCCGGCGGACACCGTGTTCGTGCGCGCGATGCGCGGCGAGTTCGATGCCGTCCTCGCACCGTATCACGACGTCGGGATGACCGCGATCAAGGTGGCGTCGTTCGGCAGCGGAGTGAACGTGACCCTCGGGCTCCCGTTCGTGCGGACCTCACCGGATCACGGCACCGCCCTCGACATCGCTGGCACGGGACGTGCCGATGCCGGGAGCATGCATGCCGCCTTGACCCTTGCCGTCACCCTTGCCCAACGGAGTCAGCCGCGATGAGCCTGCGCGTGTCGATCCTGATCCCGGTCTACAACGAGGCCCCCACGCTCGAGACGCTGATCGAGCAGGTGCGCGCCGTACCGGTTGACAAGGAGATCGTCTGCGTCAACGACGCCTCCACCGACGGGTCGGCCGAGATCCTCGACCGGCTGTTGGCCGAGGGGCGGATCGCGGCGGTGCGCCACCACCCCAAGAATCGCGGGAAGGGTGCCGCCATTCGCACCGCGATCGAGGCGGCCACCGGCGACGTGATCGTGGTGCAGGATGCCGACCTCGAGTACGACCCGGCCGAGATCCCGACGCTCCTCGGCCCGATCATCGAGGGAAAGGCCGACGCGGTCTTCGGCTCGCGCTTCCTCGGCGGACCGCACCGCGTGCTCTACTTCTGGCATTCGGTGGGCAACGGCTTCCTCACGTTGCTGTCGAACATGTTCACCGACCTCAACCTCACCGACATGGAGACCTGCTACAAGGTCGTCCGGGCCCCGCTGCTCAAGCGCCTGATCTTCACCACCGATCGCTTCGGCTTCGAGCCCGAGATCACCGCGCGCCTCTCGCAGGCGCACGCGCGGATCTGGGAGCTGCCGATCTCCGACAGCGGCCGGACCTATGAGGAAGGGAAGAAGATCGGCTGGAAGGACGGCGTGGCGGCGTTCTGGCACATCATCCAGTTCAACATGTTTCCGCCACGCAATCCGAACGTCCGGAAGAAGCATCGATCGATGTTTGCGAAGGGGCCGGAGGGGAGTGAACGGTGAACGGGAACTCCTTGGGTGTCGTCATCCCGCCCCGTAGGAGCGAGTGGAGGGATGACAACGTCCCGTTCCCCGTTCACCCCGCATCCAGCAACCCCATCAGGCGCAGGTGCTGTTCCAGTTTGAGTTTCTGGGACGCCCGATTGGCCACGAGCACGGCCGTGCTCTCGAGGAGGGTGGCGCGTTCGGTGAGGCCGTTGGCGCGGAGCGTGTTGCCGGTGTCGACGAGGTCCACGATCCAGTCGGAGAGTCCGAGCAGCGGCGCCACTTCCACGCTGCCACCCACCTCGATCACGTCCACGGCGCGGCCGAGCGCGGCGAAGTACTGCCGTGCCAGCCGGGGGTACTTGGTGGCCACCCGCGGCGAGCGGCCGTTGGGGAGATTGGGGTAGGGGGTGTCGGCCGGGGCAGCGACCGCGAGGCGACAGGCGCCGAACGGCAGCGCCAGCGGCTCGAGCACGTCGGCGTCGGCCTCGCGCAGCACGTCGGTGCCGGTGATCCCGAGATCGGCGGCACCGCTCTCCACGTACACCGGCACGTCCCCCGGCTTGACGACCAGCAACTCGAGCCCGGCGTCGCTGGTGGGGATGAGCAACCGGCGACCGGGCTCCTCCACGGTGATCCCGGCGGCGTGCAGGCGGGCGACGGCATCCTCATAGAGGCGGCCCTTGGCGAGCGCGAGACGCAGCATCGCACTCATGCCGGCATCTCCGCGAGGGCATCGAGGTCAAGGCTGACGCCGAGGGCGGGCATCGGGCGGCCGAAGCGACCCATGAGGTCGTCGTAGCGGCCGCCGGCCCCCACGGCGCGACGGGCGCCGGTGGCGAACACCTCGAAGTGGATCCCGGTGTAGTAATCGAGGCCGCGCACCTCACCGAGGTCATAGACCACCTGGGCGCGTTCGGCCGGCGTGAACTCGGCATCGAGGGCAAGCAGCTGCTCCAGCCCCGGACGCACCGCCGCCGGGGCCTCTGCGAGTGCCCGCCGGAGCGCGTCACCGCGACCGATGACAAACGGGAGCGTCGCCAATTCGCGTGCGGGGGAATCGAGCCCGGCGAGCTCGCGCCCGAGGGCGGCGCGGTCCTTCCGGTCGATCCAGCGGCGCACCTCCCCGTGCCGTTCCGCGGGAAGCGCGGCGAACCCGGCGGCGAGCACCCCCACGTGGCCGAGGTTCACCTGAAAGTCGCTCACGCCGAGGGCCTCGAGCAGGCGGAGCGTGAGGCGCACGAGCGCGACGTCGCTCGCCACGCCAGCCTCCCCCATCGTCTCGGCGCCCACCTGCAGCACCTCCCGCGGGCGCCCGCCACGCCCCGGCTCCTGCCGATACACCTTGCCGGTGTAGCAGAAGCGGATCGGGGGGGGACATCGGCGAACGCCGTCGCGGCGACACGGGCGAGCGCCGCGGTGAAGTCATAGCGCAGCGCCAGGGTGCGGCCATCGAGGTCGGTGAAGCGGAAGAGTCGGTCGGCGATCTCGCGACCGCCAGCCCGAAGAAAAATCTCGTCATACTCGAAGGTCGGCGGGATCGCCTCCTCGAAGCCCGCGGCCTCGAGGAGCGCCATGGCGGCGCGCTGCAGGGCGCGCCGACGGCGCACCGCCGGGCCGGTCAGGTCGAGGGCGCCGGGCGGGATCGGGGCGATGGATGGACGTGTCATGGGGTCAATATGACCGTGACGCGGTCCACGCGCCGCCCCGCCATTCTGGTGATCTCGAACAGGTGGTGTCCCGCCGTGACCCGGTCCCCTTCCTTCGGGAGCCGTCCGAGCTGTCCGAAGAGGAAGCCCCCAAGGGTGGTGTAGTCCGAGTCGTCGAGTTCGGCCTCGAACTGATCGTTGAAGTCCGAGAGCGGGGTGGCGCCGTCGAGCGTGGCGGAGCCGTCGTCGAGCGCCTGGGCCGCCTGTTCCACCGGGTCATACTCGTCGAGGATCTCGCCAACGATCTCCTCGAGGAGGTCTTCCATGGTCACCAGCCCGGCGGTGCCCCCATACTCGTCGAGGACCATCGCGAGGTGGGTCTTGAGGCGCTTCATGTCGGACAGTACGTCCTCGACCTCGCGCGTGCCGGGCACGAACAGCGGCTGGCGGGCGATGCCCTTGATCGTCGTCCCGGGTTGCTGGCGCATCGCCCGGAGGATGTCCTTGGCGTGCACCACCCCGACGATCTCGTCGAGCGATTCGGTGTACACGGGGTAGCGGGACCGCCCGGAGGCGGCCACCAGGTCGGCGGCCTCCTCCACCGTGAGGTCCGCTTCGAGCGACGACATCTCGGTGCGAGGTGTCATCACCTCCTCCGCCGTCTTCTCGCTGAACTCGAAGACACCCTCGAGCAGCCGGGCGTTGTCGCGACCGAGCGAGCCGCCCTCGCCGGACTGCTCGACCAGCATCCGGATCTCCTCGGAGGAGTGCAGGCGGTGGTGCTCGGACGGCGGCTTCACCTTGGCGAGGCGCAGCAACCAGTTCGCGGTGCCGTTGAGGACGACAATCGGGTAGTGCATCACCCAGGTGAACCCGACCAGCGGCCAGATCACCCAGCGCGAGACGCCCTCCGGGAAAAGCAGCGCCAGCGCCTTCGGCACCAGCTCACCCAACACGATGTGCAGGACGCTGATGATCGCGAACGCCAGCGCTACCGCCACCGTGTGCGTGGCGAGGACCGCCAACCCCGGCGGAAAGAGGGCAAAGAGCCAGTCGAGGAGCCCCGCAAGGGCCGGCTTGCCGATCCAGCCCAGTCCCAGCGAGGCGAGGGTAATGCCGAGCTGGGTGGCGGAGATGTAGCGGTCGAGGTGTTGGACCGCCCGGAGGGCCAGCGTAGCTTTGCGGTCGCCGGTCTGGGCCAGTTCCTCCAGCCGGGTGCGGCGGGCGCCCACCAGCGCGAACTCGGCGGCGACAAAAAAGGCATTCAGCCCCACCAGCGCGACGACCGCGGTGAGGCCAATGATGATCGAAGTCCAATCAATCGGAGCATCCATACTCCGGAAGGGTAGCGTGAGCGCGGTGACGATGCGAGTGGCGGCGGGAGTGCGGCGGGTGGTGCTGGCCGATCTGGCAGGTGGGGTGGACGGCCTCCGGCCCTTCCTCCCGGCCTTCGCCTCGGCCGATCCCGCCACCCGGGACGCGGTGGCGGCGATCATCGCCGCGGTGACGGCCCGGGGCGACGAGGCGGTGGCGGAGTATGCTGCCCGCTTCGACGGCGCCACGCTCCTCCCGGCCGAATGGGAGCTCTCCTTGGCCGAGTGCCACGCGGCGCTGGAGCGGATGCCGGCCACGGTGCGCGAGGCACTGGAGCGGGCTGCCGCGCGGATCCGTGCCTACCACGAGCAGCAGCGGGACACCGGTTTCATGGTGGAACACCCCGATGGCACCCTCCTCGGCATGCGGGTCACCCCGGTGGATGCGGTGGGACTGTACGTGCCGGGTGGCAAGGCGGCCTACCCCTCATCGGTCCTGATGAATGCCATCCCGGCCGTGGTGGCCGGGGTGCGCGAGATCGTGGCCGTGACCCCGCCGGGGGGGGCCACCGACACGGTCCTGGCCGCGATGGCCCTCGGCGGGGTGACGCGAGTGTTCCGTGTGGGTGGCGCGCATGCGGTGGCGGCGCTGGCGGCCGGCACGGCCACCATCCCGCGGGTCGACAAGATTGTGGGTCCCGGCAATCGGTGGGTGGCCGAGGCGAAGCGGCAGGTGTTCGGTCAGGTGGGGATCGACATGGTCGCCGGGCCGACCGAGGTGTTGATTCTGGCCGATGACAGCGCCGACCCCGACGCGATCGCCCTCGACCTCATCGCCCAGGCCGAGCACGATGAGGATGCCGGGGCATGGCTGGCCACGGATTCCCCGGAACTGGCCGCCGCGGTGCCGGTGGCGCTGGAGCGGGCCCTCGCAGTGGCACCCCGTGCCGCCATCGCCCGGGCAGCGCTCGCGGCCAACGGCTTGGTGATCCTGGTGCGGAGCCGCGAGGAGCTGGCCGCGGTGGCCAACTTCAGGGCAGCGGAGCATCTCGAGATCGTGACGCGCGATCCGCTCGGGCTGAGCCAATTGGTGCGCCACGCTGGCGCGATCTTCCTCGGGGAGGCCACGCCGGAGCCGATCGGCGATTACATCGCCGGGCCGAGCCACGTGCTGCCGACCGGGGGAACCGCGCGATATGCCTCGCCGTTGGGGGTGTACGACTTCGTGAAGCGCACCTCGGTCGTCCGCTATTCGGCGGCACGACTGGCGGAGGACGGCCCCCACGCGATGGTGCTGGCGGAGGCCGAGGGGTTGCACGGACATGCCGCGTCGGTGCGGCGACGAATGGAGGGGTGATGGTCACCCGCAAGCTGGCCCTGGTGCTCGGACTCACGTTCACCTTCCTGGTGGTCGAGGTGGTGGGCGGCTATCTCAGCGGCTCCCTCGCGCTGCTGGCCGACGCGGGGCACATGGCGACGGATGTGGGGGCGCTCGCGCTGGCCCTGCTCGGTGCCCGCTTCGCGCAGCGGAAGGGGCCGCCGTCACAGCGCTTCGGCAACCTCCGCTGGGAGGTGCTCGCGGCGATGGTCAACGGGCTGGCCCTGTTCGTGATCGGCTTCATGATCACGATCGAGGCGATGGACCGGCTCGCCAACCCGCGCGAGATCAACGCCGTGCTGTTCGGCATCGTGGCCACGGCCGGCCTGGTGGTCAACCTGATCGCGCTGAAAGTGCTGCACGGCGACCACTCCCACGACCTCAACGTGCGGGGGGCCTACCTCCACATCATGGGTGACGTCCTCGGCTCGGTTGGCGCGATCATCGCGGCGGCGGTGATCCACTTCACCGGCTGGCTACCGGCCGATCCGATCGTCTCGGCCTTCATCTCGTTGCTGATCCTGGTGAGCGCCTGGCGGCTGGTGCGCGAGGCGGGGGAGATCCTGCTCGACCGGGAGCCGCGGGGCGTGGATGTGGCGGAGGTGGAGCGCCAGCTCGCGGCGGTGGCCGGGGTGGCCCGTGTGCATGATGTCCATGTCTGGACGGTCACCAACGGGTTGGTGGCGATGAGCGCCCATGTGGTGGTGCCGGAGGTGGGGCAACACCGGGACACGCTCCGCACCCTGGAGGGCCGGATGCGCCACCTCGGTATCGGGCACGTCACGATCCAGCTGGAGACCGGCGAGGATCCGTGCGGTGGGGAATACTGTGGCGAGGCGGGGCATCCATTGGCGGCGCATCGTGCCACGTGGGCCGGTGAGGAGCCGGCATCATCCTGATCGCCTTGCGGGGTCAGGGAGGGGCGGGTATATATGCCGCCCTCAGCAGGTCGGTTGACTCGGAAAGGGCTGTCTCAGGTGGAAATTCGCAACATCGCGATCATCGCGCACGTTGACCACGGCAAGACCACGCTGGTGGACCAGATGCTCCGGCAGGCCGGGGCGTTCCGGGCCAACCAGCAGGTTGACGAGCGCGTGATGGACTCGAACCCGCTCGAGAAGGAGCGCGGGATCACGATCCTCGCGAAGAACACCGCGATCACTTGGCACGGCGTCAAGGTGAACATCGTCGACACGCCCGGCCACGCCGACTTCGGGGGCGAGGTCGAGCGCATCCTGCGCATGGTCGACGGCGTGCTGATCTTGGTGGACGCGGCCGAGGGGCCGATGCCGCAGACCCGCTTCGTGACCCGGAAGGCGCTCGCGCTCGGGTTGCAGCCGATCGTGGCGATCAACAAGATCGACCGCTCGGACGCAGAGCCGATGCGGGTGCACGACGAAGTCCTCTCGCTCTTCATGGACCTCGAGGCCACGGAAACGCAGCTCGACTGCCCGTTCCTCTACACGCAGGGGCGCGCGGGCACCGCGTCGCACGAGCTCGACGTCCCCGGCGTCGATCTCACGCCGCTGTTCGAGACGATCGTCAAGACCGTGCCCGCCCCCAAGGGTGATGTGGACGGACCGTTCCAGATGCTCGTCAGCACGCTCGACTTCTCCTCGTTCCTCGGCCGGATCGCGATCGGCAGCATCGAGCGCGGGCGGATCAAGGTTGGCGACCCGGTGGTGCTGTTGCCGTTGGGTGAGGTCGGGGTGGTGAGCGCCGACGAGAAGGGGGTCGAGAAGGGTCGTGTGACCCGGCTCTACACCTTCGACGGCCTCGCCCGGGTCGAGGTGCAGGAAGCCCGCGCGGGCGAGATCGTCTGCCTGGCCGGCTTCGAGACCATCGAGATCGGCAAGACGTTCGCGACGGCCGATCATCCCGACCGCCTGCTCGGCATTGCGGTCGAGGAACCGACGATCTCCGTCGACTGCATTGTCAACAACTCCCCCTTCGCCGGGCGCGAGGGGAAGTACGTCACTTCACGCCAGCTGCGGGACCGGTTGTTCAAGGAGCTCGAGCGGAACGTCGCGCTGCGCGTGGAGCCGACCGATTCGCCTGACACCCACTCGGTGAGCGGCCGTGGTGAGCTGCACCTGGGCATCCTGATGGAGACGATGCGCCGGGAGGGCTACGAGTTCCAGGTGTCGCGCCCGCGCGTGATCCTGCACACCGGGCCGAACGGCGAGCGGCTGGAGCCGTACGAGGAGCTGACCATCGACGTCCCCGAGGAGTACATGGGCGTGGTCATGGAGAAGCTCGGCCCGCGCAAGACCGAGATGATCGAGATGCGGAACCCTGGGCAGGGACAGGTGCGGTTGACCTTCCGGATTCCGTCGCGCGGCTTGTTCGGCTACCGCTCGGAGTTCCTCACCGACACCCGTGGCACCGGGATGATGAACCACCGGTTCCTTGAGTATGGCCCGTGGGCGGGCCCGCTGGCCGGCCGCAAACGCGGCGTGCTGGTGGCCGACCGCGAGACCCCCGTGGTCGGGTTCGCGCTCAACAACCTGCAGGATCGGGCCCAGCTCTTCGTGAGCCCGAGCGAGCTGGTGTACGAGGGGATGATCGTCGGCGAGAACTCGCGGCCGGGCGACATGGACGTCAACGTGGGCAAGGAAAAGAAGCTCACCAACATGCGCACCACGTCGACCGACGAGAACATCCAGCTCGAGCCGCCCCGGGCGATCACCTTGGAATACGCGCTGGAGTACATCGAAGAAGACGAGCTGATCGAGGTGACGCCGGAGAACATCCGGCTGCGCAAGCGGCAGCTCTTGTTGCACGAACGCAAGAAGGCGCAGCGCGCGGCGAACCGGGGCGCCGACACCTGATGCGCACCATCACCAACCCGGGCACCCATCTGGAGGTCACCATGTCGGCGTGGGAGGAGTCCCTTGAGGCGTCCATGCGAGGCGATGTCGTGCTGAAGCGTCCCTTCGACGAGGATGAAGAAGAGACGGACGAGGATCTCGACCTGGATGACGAGGACGAGGATGCGGACGACGATGAGGACTCGGACGACGACGACGACGAGGACTTCGACGACGAGGACGAGGACTTCGGCGCGTTCAGTTACGACGAGGAAGATCCGGACGCCTGAGTCCGCCCGTCGGTGCGCTCGGTGAGACCACCACGCCCCGCCTCCCAGCATTCGGGAGGCGGGGCGTGGTCGTGGCGGGGGCCGCAGCCCCCCCCACGCAGGACACGACCGACTACCGGCTCGAGTCCTGCGTCCGCCGCGTCGCCGACGGGCATGCGTACGTGATGTCCCGCTCACCCAGCTTGGTGAGCACCTCGCGTGACAGCAACGCCGGGTCGGTGTCGGCCATGTAGGCCAGCATCGCGACCATCGTCGCGTTGTGCTTCAGGTCCTCGGGCACGATCTTGTCGTACGTATCGCGGTTGGTGTGCCACGTGGTATTGCCGTAGTCCCAGCTCACGCCGCCCAGGCCGTACACCGGCGACTTGGCGCACTGGAACGCCGCATGATCGGTGCCGCCCCCGGCAGGTCCGGAGTTGCCCGAGAGGCGGAAGCCCCCGGTGAGTTCGGCCGGCAGCTCGCGCAGGTAGCGGAGCCACGCCGCATTGCCCCCGACGAACGGCCCGGGGCCGCCACTGACGACCCGGCCGGTGCCATTGTCCTGATTGAAGCCGGCATGCACGTTGGCGACGATCTCCGGATGATCCTCGACGAACGCCCGCGAGCCGTTGAGGCCCTGCTCCTCGCCGCCCCAATGGCCGACGATGATCGTCCGCTTCGGGTTCGGATAGACCGTCTTCAGGATCCGCAGCGCCTCGAGCATGGTGAGCGTGCCCGTGCCGTTGTCCGTGGCGCCCGACGCACCGTCCCACGAGTCATAGTGGGCCGAGAGGATGATGTACTCGTTCGGCTGCTCGGAGCCCTTGATCGTGGCGATGACGTTGTGCACCGGCTGCTCGCCGAGGGAGCGCGACGCGCCATTGATCCTCACGCGCGGCCCCTGCGTGTTCTCGGCCAGGCGGAACAGGAGGTTGTAGTCCTCGCAGCTGACGTCAAAGGTGGGCACCTGCTGCTTCGGGGTGCCGAAGACCTTGTTGACGCCGGGGTAGCGCGACCAGTTGGTGGTCAGCACGGCGGCGACGCCGGCGGTCTCGGGCCATTCGTTCGGGTTGCCGCCGAGGAGGGTGCGCGGGCGCCAGGCCGAGGCCAGATCGCCACGTTCCTTGTTGATGCGCTCGGCCGCGCCCTCGGTGCCGAACTCGGTGTACTGCTCGCCCATGCGACACGACGGGTTGGGCGGCGAGGTGAGGACCACCTTGCCCCGCGCCGACGGCATCCACGCCGCGAACTCCTCCGGCGTCTTGAGGTCGGGCAGCAACACCACGTCGGCCTCCACTGGGCCATTGGTTGACGGGCTCCATCCCAGCATCATCCCCTCGAGCGAGCGGACGCGCGGGGAGATCAGGTCGATGTGCGAGACGCCCCGCTCCCACTTCTCCCACGTGCCGTACTGCTGCCGCTCGGCTGGGACGCCCCACGAGGCGTAGGTCTGCACCAGCCAGCGCTGGCCGGCGTCAAAGCGGTCGGTATTGGTCAGCCGGGGACCGATCGAGTCGAGGAGCACCTGCGCCAGGGTCATCACCTGGGAGCGGTTCATCCCCTCGTCCCAGATCCGCTGGATCACCGGATTGGAGGGTGGGGTGGTACGGACGTAGAGGCTCGAATCGATCGCCGGCATGCCGCCACCGCGGCCCTGCGCGGTGCCAACGGCCGGAATGGCAAGGATCGAGGCGGCCAGCAGGAGGCCGGACCCGAACGGGGTACGAGGCATCAAAGACTCCCGGAAAGGGGTGAATCATGCTCGCGCTCAACGCGCGTACCCAGCCCTACGTATAATTAGACTGGAGAGTTGATGATACCATACTTGCAAGGAGTTGCCATGCTCAGGTCCCGAGTCGCCTTCACCCTCGCCGCGCTCGTTGTTGCGGGAGGCGTTGAGCGCGCCGAGGCGAGTGCGCATCGCATCCTCGACATTCCGGCCTTCCAGCACCTCGGGGCGGGCACCACCGCCGATCCGGTGGAGATCGACTGGCGGACCCTCGGGGCCCTCGACCTCGTCACCGGCAAGGCGCCGGCGTCGCTCCAGGCGCTCGATGGCAAGGTGGTCCGGATTGCGGCGTTCATCGTCCCGCTCGAGGACGACATGCAGCAGTCCGACGAGTTCCTGCTGGTGCCGTACTTCGGGGCCTGTGTGCACACGCCGCCGCCGCCGCCAAACCAGATGGTGTACGTCAAGATGCGGGGCAGCAAGACGGTCAAGATCGGCTGGTGGGATCCGGTGCTGTTCGAGGGCGTGCTGCACCTGAAGCAGGTCGAGTCCGTCTATGGCGCGTCGTACTACGAGATGGAAGGCATCTCCAGCAAGCCGTACAAGCCCCAGCCCAAGTGACCGACCGCGCGTCCGCGATCGAAGCCACGGACCTCCGCTTCGCCTACACGGCGGGGCGCGAGGTCCTTCGGCTTCCGGAGTTGATCATCCCGACGGGCGAGCGGGTGTTCCTGCACGGTCCGAGCGGGAGCGGCAAGACGACGCTGCTCGGCTTGATCGCGGGCGTGCTCCAGCCCACCGGCGGCCGGATCGCGGTGCTCGGGCGCGACTTGGCCACCATCCCGTCGGGGGAGCGCGACGCGTTTCGCGGCGTGCACATCGGCTATCTCTTCCAGCTCTTCAACCTGATCCCGTACCTCTCCGTGGCGGAGAACATCGCGCTGCCGTGTCGGTTGCACCGTGCGCGCGCCGCCCGGCTTCACGGGGCCTCGATCGAGGATGCGGCACGCGACCTGGCTACGCGCCTGGGCCTCGGCGATGTTCTCACCACGCCGG
>JBBQQJ010000045.1:0-15201 GCA_038216165.1 Gemmatimonadales bacterium
AGAGGTTGATCGTGCTGCCGAAGAGTTTGAGCGTGAAGATCGCGCCGATGACCGCGAGGGGCACGGCCACGAGCACCGTGAACGGATGGATCAGTGACTCGAACTGCACCGCCAGCACCATGAACACCACGAGGATGGCGAGGCCGAAGGCGAAGAGGAGCTCATTGCCACTCTCCTCGAGCTCGCGGGCCTGACCGCTCAGCGCGATCGAGGTGCCCGGCGGGAGCTCGGCCGCGGTGATGGCGCGCAGTGTGTCGATCGCCTGACCGAGCGTGATCTGGGGCGTGACAGCCGCCGTGAGCGTGAAGCTCCGCACCCGCTGGTAGTGCGCGATCGCGCGCGGTCCCGCCGTCTCGGTGATCGAGGCCATCGCGTCGAGCCGCACCAACGCGCCACCGCGCCCGCGCACGTAGATGTTCTCCATGTCCGACGGGGTGGCGCGTTCGCTCGGATCGAGCTGCAGGAGCACGTCGTAGAGCTTGTTCTGCCGAGTGAAGGTGCCGGCCCGACTGCTGCCGAGCATCGTCTGCAGCGTGCCCGCGATATCGGCCACAGGCACCCCGAGGTCATCCGCGCGATCGCGGTCGTAGGCGACCGTGAGCTCCGGCTTGTTCACCTTCAGGTCGGTGTCGACGTTCACGAGCCCCGGGATGCCGCGCGCCGCCGCGAGGATTCGCGCGTTCGCCACCAGCAGCGAGTCGTAATTGGCGTTGCGCACGATGTACTGCAGCGGGGCCCCGAAGCCACCGACCGCCGGCGGGTTCTGCAGGTAGATCGCGGCGCCCACCACCGGCGCCAGCTTGGGTCGCAGCGAGGCAAGGATCGTCTCCGCATCGTTGTCCCGCCGCTCCTCGATCGGCGTCAGCAGCGCCCCCATGAAGCCGCCGTTGGGCGATCCACCCCCGCCCCCACCGACCGACGAGAAGACGCTCCGCACCCCGTCCTGCTCACCGAGGATGCGCTCCGCCTCGGCCGCGTAGCGGTTGGTATAGTCGAGCGTCGCCCCTTCCGGGGCCACGATGGCGCCGAAGATGATGCCCCGGTCGTCGGGCGGGATGAATTCGCGCTGCAGGGTGGTGAAGACCAGCCATGCCCCGACCCCCAGCACGGACGCCCCTGCCAGCACGATGACCGGATGACGCACGGCGCGCGCCAGCACGCTGGCGTACCCGGCCGAGAGTCGGTTGAAGCCAGACTCCAGTGCCTGGTAGATGCGGCCGTGGCTGGTGGGGACCCGCAGCATCTTGGCGCAGAGCATCGGAATCAGCGTCAGCGCCACCACGCCCGACAGAAACACCGACCCGGCCAGCGCGAGACCGAACTCGTTGAAGAGCCGCCCGGTGTTGCCCTGCAGGAAGGCGAGCGGCACGAACACGGCGATCAGCGACGCCGTCGTCGCGATCACGGCGAAGCCGATCTCGCTGGTCCCATCGCGTGCGGCAGTTTCAGGGTCCTTGCCGAGCTCCTCCTGATGTCGGTACGCGTTCTCGAGCACGATGATCGCGTCGTCGACCACGATGCCGATCGCGATCGTCAGCGCGAGCAGGGTGAAGTTGTTGATGCTGTAACCGAGGGCGAGCATCACCGCGAACACCGCGATGATCGACGTCGGGATCGCGAATGCCGGGATCAGCGTGGCGCGCAGATTCCGGAGGAAGATGAAGATGATCACTACCACCAGCACCGCCGCCTCGAGCAGCGTGCGCTGCGCCTCCTCGATCGAGCGACGGACGAACTCCGACCCGTCGAAGGAGGGGCGAATCTCCATCCCCGGCGGCAGCGACGCCTGGATCTCGGGGAGCGCGGCGTAGATCGCCTCCGAGACCTCGAGCTGGTTGGCCTTGGACTGGCGGATGATCCCGATGCCCACCGCTGACGTGCCGTTGACCCGGAAGACCGACCGCTCGTTCTCGGCGCCCACCTCGACCCGCGCCAGGTCCGCCAACTTGACGGGGACGCCGCTCGCGTTCGACACGACGATGTCCGCGAATTCCGCCGGCGTGCGCAGCTCGCCGAGCGACCGCACCGTGAATTCGCGCTGACTCGACTCGATCCGCCCCGCGGGGAGCTCGACGTTCCGGGTCCGGATCGCCTGCGCCACGTCCTGGACGGTGAGGCTGCGCGAGGCCAGCGCGTTCGGGTCGAGCCAGACCCGCATCGCGTAGCGCCGTTGCCCCAGGATATCGGCGCGGCCCACGCCGGCGATCGTCTGCAGCCGCTGCTTGACCGCGCGGTCGGCCACGTCGGTGAGCTCGAGCAGGTCCACGCCGGGTGCCGTGAGGGAGAGATAGAAGAACGGCCGGGAATCGGCGTCCTGCTTGGCGATCACCGGTTCCTCAATGTCGATCGGCAACCGCCCGCGCACCCGCGAAACCTTGTCGCGTACGTCCTGCGCCGCGGTCTCGACATCGCGATCAATCGTGAACTCGAGGACGATGTTGCTCGACTGCTCGGCCGAGCTGGAGGTGAGCGTCCGCAGCCCCTCGAGCGTGCTGAGCTCCTCCTCGAGGATGTCGGTCACCGACGATTCCATCACCCGCGGATTGGCGCCGCGCAGCACGGTCGAGACCGAGATGATCGGCGGGTCGATGTCAGGGAGCTCCCGGACCGTCAGCCGCTGATACCCGAGCGCGCCGAAGAGGACCAGCGCGAGCGAGAGCATCGAGGCGAACACCGGCCGTGAGATCGCAACGTTCGAGAGCTTCATCCAGCCACCACCCTATCTTCCACGGAGTCCGACGAGCATACGGCCCGTTCCCCCATCAGTTTCATCCTGCATCCCGAGGTCCGCCGCGTGGCCCCCAAGCTCACCTCCCGGCAGCACGCCCAGCTCGGGTGGCTCGAAACGCTCCCCCCGAAGTTCGAGCGCGCCACCAAGATCATCGAGCTGATGGCCACGCACCACGCCGACGAATCGCAGGTGCGTGGCCTCGGCCGCCTGCTCGATGAAACGAAGGCCCAGGCGGCCGGCCTCGGCATCCCGTCCCTCTCCGATACGTTCGGCTATATGGCGACGTTGCTCCGACGGGGAGGCGGCCAGCAGATCAAGGTGCGCGGGCTGCGCGAGATGCTGGCCGGGGCGAAGATCAATTGGGAAGGGGCCCGGCGAGCGGCCAGCACCCCGGACCCTGCCACGGGGGCCAACGGCGACGAGGAGCCGCCCGTCAGTCCTTGATGATCCGGTCCACCAGCGGACCGGCCGTGAGACCGATCATCGACGTGATGACCACGCCCAGCATCAGCGTCACGAACGTCAGCGCCCCGAGCAGAAGCCCGGCGCCAACGCCTGCCATCACCATCCCGAAGTAATACATGATCGATCCCCTCCTGATGACGGTCTGACGCGAGCGGCACAAGCTGCAAAGCTAGGCACCTCAGGCACTACCCGGCAACGGGGGGTCAAGATCCCCCCACGGGCCCCTGCTCCACCCCGACCCGGGCCCAGTCCCAACCATCCAAGCCGTTGCCCGTCAACGCCTTGACCTGCACCGTCATCGCCGGGGCGACCCCTTCGAGCCGTGCCGTCGGGCCCGCAACCCGGCGTTGCTGACGCCCCGGCGCCTCGGGTGGCCCCCAGGTGACGAGGTACCCCGTGACACCACGCTCGGGACTCGGGATCCAGGCAACCTCCACCGCATCCCCGGCGCGCGCAGCGACACGCAACCCCGTGACCCGCGCCGGACTCGACGCCAGCAGCATCAGCGTGGCCACGGTGGTGCGGCTCACCTCCGCGACCAGCTGATGGTTGATCGTCTCCAGCACATCGTGCGGCTGGTGATAGTGCGGGTTGCCGAGCACCGGATAGGAACCGATCCCGCCGACGATGTCGCCCCACGCCTCGTAGTACGCCGCAGCGTCGGTGCTCTTGTAATAGAGCGCATCGTAGGTGATCAGCGCGGAGAACTGCATCGCCGCGGCATGCTGGATGTCGCGGATGCCCGGGTTCGAGTACCGGATCGTGTTGTCGAGGCGGAAGTCGTTGGCAAATCCCACCATGTCGTTGTTGAGCGCCCCCACCACGCGGAGCGAGTCACGGACCGCCTGGCGCACCCATTCCCGACTGCCGAGCAATCCCGACTCCTCCCCGGTGAAGGACGCAAAGATGATCGTCGCGGGCTGCGGGTGGCGCGCCAACACGCGCGCCGCCTCGAGCAGTGCCGCGGTGCCGGAGGTGTTGTCGTCGGCGCCGGGCCCCTCCGCCCGCGAGTCGAAGTGCGACGACACCACATACACGAGCTCCGGATGTGTGGTGCCGCGCAGGATGGCGAGCACGTTCGCCGTGCTGTCGCCGAGGGCGCCGCGCGGGGCGAAGTACTGGCGCGTCACCTCGAGCCCGAAGCTGCGGTACGTGGAATCGAGGTAGGCGATCGCGCGGGCATTGCCGGGCTGGGAGATGTGCTTGGAGCCGAAGGCAAAGAGGTCCCGGGAGTAGCCGTACACGTTCGACACCTGGACCTGTTCGGTGCGGGCCCGGACCGCGGGAGCAATCGGAGCGAACGTCGCCACGCCGCGATCACGCAGGTCGATCTCCGCGGCAAGGTTCCGCACGACCCGCTCGTGCAACGCCCCGGCAGTGACCGTCGCGGTCAGGTCCAGCAGGTAGACCCCCCGCTCGGGCGAGACGGTATTGCCATCCCGCTCGGCCACGATGAGCAGCCGGGTCCCGTCGGCACTCGGAATCCAGTCGTACTCCGGCGCAATCGTGCGCACGGTGTTGTTGTGGAACAGCTTGGTGCGCGCCCCGGTGACGGCATCGTAGCGGTACACCCGGCGGTGGCGGGCCTCGCCGAGCACCGCGATCAGCGAACGCGCGTCGAGCCACTGCGGAAAGAGGTCGTGCTGGATCTCGAACGTCAGCCGGCGGTCGTCGGTGCCATCCACCTGCACCACGTAGAGCTCCCAGTCCATCGCGGGCATCCGCTGGTAGGCGATGCGCAGGCCATCGGGCGAGAGGGCCGGGGCATCGAGGCGATCGGTGGTGCGGACGACCTCCGTCAGTGCCCCCCCCTCGATCGGCATCGTCACCAGCCGCCACGTCTCCCCCTCGCGCTCCACCCAGGCCACTCGCCGGCCGTCGGCGGAGATCGTGGGGGCCGACCCGTCAACGACACGGCTGGCGCCGGTGGCAAGCTCCACCACCGCGAAGCGCTGGGCGAGCCGGAATCCGGTCGCCCCGGTGGGGAGCCGCACCGGATTGCCAGCGGGGACCACATGGAGCAGGAACCGACCGCCCGGGAGCAGGACGGGATGGTGCTTGAAGCCGTCCGGGGCACCGATCGGTCGCTCGACCACGAACGCCGCGCCCCGGCGCCGTGCCAGCAGGATGGCGTTGCGGTCGGACTGGTCTGCGCGGGACGCGGTGATCAGCAGGGTGGCGTCGTCGGTCCCGAAGGTGACGCCCGTTGGCATCCACCCGTCCATCCCCTGCACCGGCACCTCGTGCCCGGTGCGGAGGTCGCGCACGCCGAGGGGCGGTCGGCGCATGTCCTCCGGATGCAGCCAGGCGACGAGCGTGTTGCCGGGCGAGAGCGCGGCCCCCGTGCCCGGGAGCTCTGCCACGACCGCGCTTGGCGCCCCCGCGCGGGCCAGCCGCGTCACGCGGCCCGCACCGCTGCCGCTCTCCCAGCTCAGCCACTGCCCGTCGGGCGAGAAGGCGGGGCGCGACCCATCGGGGGTGAGCTCCGTGCTGCGGTGCCACTCGCCCGTCTGCAGGGCGATCCGCTCCTGGAACCGTGCGGGATCGTCGCCATCGAGCAACACCCGCATCCCCTCCAGTGCGGCGATGTAGTTCCCCTCGTCCCAGGAGCGCGCGCTGGCGCGCCAGATGGCCTCGCTCGGCGCGGTATCCTGGGCCAAGAGGGGGAGCGGGAAGGCGAGCAGGACGAGGAGGCGGTGCAGACGCATGGCAAGGACCTGGAGGGGTGATGGGGGGTGGGAGCGAACACGGTATTATACGTCCTTCTCCCCTCGACACCCGGTGCCACCATGCCGATCCGCCTGCTCGCCTGCGCTGCCGTCCTCCTGCTCGGAGCGTGTCGAGACGCCTCCCCTCCTCCCCCGACGCGCTCCGCGGCGGAGCAACGCACCCACGATTCCCTCATCGGAGCCTCGGCCCTCCCCGGGGCGAGCGGCGTGCGTGGGGCCCTCCGGGCCGCCGACTCGGCGGATGCACGACGTGTCCGCGAGGCGGACACCTCCGCCCCCTGACGCGGGCAACAGTTTCGTTGGCGTCGCCGGCGCGGTAGTTTGCTCGTATGCTGGACAACCCCCGGTTCCGGCCGGGGCAGACCCGTACGCACCGTCCGGTCGCAATTCCAGCGACCGACCGCCAGCTCACCTGCCGACTGCCGGGTTCCTGTCTTCGTGCGAGGAGGTGCCATGCCCACCGAACTCCGGACCAACCCCGTGGCGGACGTCGCCACAGAACGGCCGCGCGATGACGAACTCGATCTCTTCGGCCTGACCCACATCGGCAAGGTGCGCAAGGGGAACCAGGACCACTTCCTGGTGGCCACGATCCACCCGCAGGTCGTGCTGCACACCACCTCGCTCCCGGACACCGAGTCGTTGCCGATGCGGGGCCAACGGATGGCCACCGTGATGCTCGTGGCCGACGGCGTGGGCGGCACCACGGGGGGAGAGGAGGCGAGTCGGCTCGCCGTGGAGGCGATCACGCGCTACGTCACCTCGTCCCTGCGGTGTTATCACCTCGCGGGGGGGGCGCACGACGAGGAGTTCACGGAGGCGCTCCGCACCGCCGCCTTCGAGGCGCACGCCGCGGTGAGGGCCGAGGCGGCTGCGCATCCCGACACCCCGAGGATGGCCACCACCCTCACACTGGCGATCATCACCTGGCCCTGGGCCTACGTGCTGCAGGTCGGCGACTCGCGCTGCTACCGCTACATCCCCGGCGAGATCGCCCAGATCACCAAGGACCAGACGATGGCCCAGGCGCTCGCCGACGAGGGCGCCCTCCCGCGGGAGCAGGTCACGCGCTCCCCGCTCAACAACATCCTCGTCAGTGCCATCGGGGGTGACGCCGCCGAGCCGCTGGTCTCGCGGGTCGAAATTAGCGACCGCCGCTCGGTCCTGCTGCTCTGCAGTGACGGCCTCACCAAGCACGTGAGCGACGAGGAGATCGCGGCCGAGATCGACCGGATGACCTCATCCGAGCAACTCTGCCGCACCCTGCTTGACCTGGCGCTGGAGCGGGGGGGCAGCGACAACGTCACCGTCCTCGTCGGGCGGGCGCCGCGACGATGAGCCGCGGCGGTCGGTCCGTCGGGCGCGGGCTGGTCGCGCACCTCCGTCCGTCCCGACCACTTGGTCACGCTGGACGACGTCCCGTGGATCGCGGAGCAGCTCATGACCCCCCGCGGCCCGTGCAGCGGGCGTCCTGGGCGTCGTGGGCTGAGGCACGTCCCGGTCCCCCACTTTCTGTTCCCGACGCACTGACGTGGTGCTCGCTTCCAAGGACTCCCACCACAACTGATCCTGCCACCCAGGACCCGCGTTGAACGCCTTCGATCGCCTTGCCACCGCCTTGAGCGACCGCTATCGCCTCGAGCGCGAACTCGGTGCTGGGGGCATGGCGACGGTGTACCTCGCGCACGACCTCAAGCACGAGCGCGACGTCGCGATCAAGGTGCTCCACCCTGACCTCGGGGCGGCGCTTGGTGGCGAGCGGTTCCTCACCGAGATCCGCACCACGGCGCGGCTCCAGCACCCGCACATCCTGCCGCTGCTGGATTCGGGTGAAATTGACGGACTGCTCTACTATGTCATGCCGCTCGCCACCGGCGAGACGCTGCGCCATCGCCTTGAGCGCGAGCGCCAACTGCCGATCGCCGACGCGGTGCGCATTGCACGGGAAGTGGCCAGCGCGCTCGACTACGCCCACCGGCAGGGCGTCATCCACCGCGACATCAAGCCGGAGAATATCCTGCTCCACGACGGGCAGGCGCTGGTAGCCGACTTCGGCATTGCCCTCGCCGTGCAGAGCGCCGGCGGCGCCCGCATGACCCAGACCGGCCTCTCCCTCGGCACGCCGCAGTACATGAGCCCCGAGCAGGCGATGGGCGAAAAGCAGATTGATGCGCGGAGCGATGTGTATGCGCTCGCGGCCGTCACCTACGAAATGCTCGCGGGTGATGCGCCGTTCACCGGCGGCAGCGTGCAGGCGATCGTCGCCAAGATCATGACGGAGAAGCCGACGCCGGTGCACACGCTGCGCGACACGGTGCCGGAGCATGTCGAGATGGCCGTGCTCACCGGCCTCGCCAAGTTGCCGGCGGATCGTTTCGCCACGGCGGCGGAGTTTGCGGCAGGTCTTGGCCATCCGACCAGTGCGACGGTCTCGAGCGCCCGTCCCCGCGCAGCGGCCGCGGCGGCGCGCAGCAATCGTACCAGTCGCATACTGGGCACCGTGGCCGTGCTCGCACTCGCCGCTGCCGCGTACGCGTGGGTGCGACCGGCAGCGGCGCCAATGCCCAATTGGCAGACCATTGTGTTGAGCGATACCCTCGAAGTGGACTTGCCGGGGTCGATGCTCGGCATCTCGCCGGACGGCCAGAGCATCCTCTTCCGCAAAGCCATCCAGAACAGCCCGATCTGGCTCAAGCGCGCCGGTCGCCTGGAGGCGACGCCGATCCCGGGCACCGAACGCGGGGCGGCGGCGGTCTTCTCGCCCGACGGGGAGTGGCTCGCCTTCACCGCCGATCGACAGCTCAAAAAGGTCCGCCTCGATGGCGGCGCCTCGATGCTCCTCTCCGACTCCGCCGCGTCGCAGGAATTCGGCATCACTTGGCTCGATGACGACACCATAGTCTATCCGTCACCCAACGGCACCACGCTCCGCCGTGTCAACGCCGCCGGCGGTGGGTACACCGAGGCCTTTGCGGATAGCGCCCTGCTCGGGTACGGATTGGTCAACACGACGGCGCTCCCCGATGCGCGCGGCGTGCTGACGACGGTGTGCACCTCGAACTGTGCCACCAGCGCGCTGAGTGTGATCGACCTCCGTGCCGGCACGCTGACGCGCCTCCTCCCCGACGTCTTGAAGGGGTGGTACCTGCCGAACGGCTACCTCCTCTATGTTCGGACCGATTTCACCGCCATGGTCGCCCGGTTTGACCTCGACAAGCTGACGATCACCGGCCCCGCCACAGCGGTGCTCGACGGCGTCAGTATCCACGCGACTTTCCGCACCGTGCCACTCTTGGCGGTGTCGCGAAGTGGCACCTTGCTGTACGCGCGCGGCACGCGCGGGAGCGGAGCCGCCGAACTGGTCCGGGTGGACCGCCAAGGATTTGCCGTGCGGATCGACAGCAGCTGGTCAGCGGCCTTCAATTCCTTTGCGCTGTCCGGGGATGGTCGCCGGATGGCAGTGGGGTCCGGCACCACCGGCGGGGGACTTTCCATCTATCTCAAGCAGATGGATCGTGGCGCCTTTACCCGGCTCTCCTTCGGGAGCCAGGATCGGCGGCCGACCTGGTCCCCCGATGGGCGCACCATCGCCTTCATTCGTGACTCGCTGAATGGCGGTGGCGTCTACGGCATCGCGGCCGACGGCAGCGGCGCCGAGCGCCTGCTGGTGCGCATCGATCGGCCGGTTCAGGAAGTCGTCTGGTCGCCCGAGGGGGAGTGGCTGGTGGTGCGCACCGACAATGGGACCGCTGGCGCGGGCGATATCGTCGGCATTCCCACCAACAGCGACACGACCCAGATCCCGCTGGTCGCGTCGAAGTTCACCGAGATGCATCCGGCCCTCTCGGCGGATGGTCGCTGGCTGGCCTACATCTCCGACGAGTCCGGCGGGAATGAGGTCTACGTGCGCCCCTTCCCCGGCACCTCCCGGGGACGCTGGCAGGTCTCGAACGGGGGGGGGATGTCACCGGTCTGGTCACCGGACAGCCGAGAACTCTTCTTCATTGACAACGCTAACCGATTGGTGGCCGCTGAGCTGCGCACCACGGCAGGATTCGAAGTGGTCGCGCTGCGTCGACTCTTCGAAGTCGGCGGCTACAACCTGGATGTGTTCCATCAATCCTTCACCGTGACACCTGACGGCGCGAGCTTCATCCTCTCGCGCCCGCGGTCGAGCGGCGACGGGGCGGCCAAGCCAACGGTGATCATGGTGCAAAACTGGTTCACCACCCTGCAGGCGCAGCTGAAGCGGTAAGCCCGCCGCGCGGGCCGCCGGCACCACCGTTCGCCTCGCATCCCGACGGGGGGATGTGCATGCCCTTTGACGCGCTCCGGGCAAGCCTCGCCGATCGCGACACCCTCGAGGGTGAGCTCGGGCAGGGTGGCATGGCCACGGTGTATCTGGCCCAGGACCTCAAGCACGACCGCCAGGTCGCGATCAACGTGCTGCGCCCCGAACTGGCCGCGGTGATCGGCGCCGAGCGATTTCTCCGTGAGATCAGGACCACCGCCAACCTGCAGCACCCGCACATCCTGCCGCGCTTTGACGCAGGCGCAGCGCGCCTGAGTCATGCTCGCGCGCGAGCACCAGTTGCCGGAAGGTCGATGCGGGTCGATGCGATAGCCGTTCCTATGGCCAGGACGCGACACCCGATGCAACCCAGCTCCTCATGGTGGTGCCGCTGGCCCGCCCCGAGGTGCAGCCGACCCATGTGGTCCTCCACGGGGCTGGTACGCTCGATCGGCAGGTGTCGCGACGACCGAGGCCGGCGATCTCCCCGCGCCTACTCAACGACGCCCAACGCCAGCGCCGTGAGCAGGAGCGCGTGCGTGGTGGCCGGTGTGTGCTCGAGCTAGAACGGAAGCAGCGGGATCCCCATCGCCTGTGCAGCACGCGCCATGCGCTCATCGTAGGTGGCCAGGGTGACCGTATTGCCGTGTTCCCGCAGGAAGCCGACGGACGCGAGGTGCAGCGCGTCCAGCGTTCGCACTGGTGTGGGGAACGGGAGGAGCGCTCGTGCCAGGATGGTCGGGTGCAGTTCGAGCCATGCCACGCGGGCCAACATCTGTCGAGCCATGTCGCCATGCGAGCGTGCCAAATCACGGGCATGCAAGCGGTTCCAGAATTCGTACTCCAGCAACCGACTCGTCACGATCTGCTCGCGCCAGATCTCCGGCGGCGGCCGCCGATCCTCGGCGAGGAGATGTGCGAGCGCGACCGATGTGTCGAGATAGATCACGTGTCGGCGCGGTCGTCGGCCAGCTCCGCGAGAAGATCCTGCAAGCAGCCCACCGGTGCGGAAGGTGGGACACCCCCCGGGCCGGTTGTCGGCGGTGTCAGGTAGCCGCTGTGGGCAAGATCACGGAATGCACCGTGGACCTGGGTGCCGGCGATCGCCTGGATCCCGCGGCGCAATGCCTCTGAGTGGGACACGCCCATGGCGTGCGCCGCCCGGTCGAGCTCGGATCGCTCGTCCGGAGAGAGATAGACCTGGATCGGTTCACGAACGCGCTTGGCCATGTTCCAAATTCACCAACATCACAAGCAAAGTCAATTGTCCAGTGATCACCATTCCGAACATCGGGCGTCCGAGTGGGCTGCTGCCCGCGGTCGTTGGCGACAGCAGACCCGGATTGGAGTAGTTTGAGGGCTGTTCCCCACAACGTCCCCAGGTCAGCCTGCTCCGCAATCGCGCGGGAATGGGACCCTTATCCGTGAGTGCCGACCCTGCTGATTTCGCCAGGCTCAATGCCGCCCTCCTTCGACACGCTCAGGGCAGGCTTTCGATCCCCTTCCGACCTGGGGCACGTTCATGAGTCTTGACTCGCTCAAGGCCGCCCTCGCCGACCGCTACCGCATCGAGCGCGAACTTGGTGCCGGCGGCATGGCCACCGTCTACCTCGCGCACGACCTCAAGCACGAGCGCGACGTGGCCATCAAGGTGCTGCATCCGGATCTTGGCGCTGCCCTAGGCGCCGAACGGTTCCTGACCGAGATCCGCACCACCGCACGCCTGCAGCACCCGCACATCCTGCCGCTGCTGGATTCTGGGTCGGTGCACCTTCGTCACCCTGAGCGGAGTGCGCTCGGCGAAGCCGAAGGGCACGCAGTCGAAGGGCCTCCTGCCCTGCTCTACTATGTGATGCCCCTCGTCACCGGCGAGACGCTGCGTGCCCGCCTTGAGCGCGAGCAGCAACTTCCTGTCGCCGACGCCGTGCTCATCGCGCGGGAAGTGGCCGATGCGCTGGGCCACGCGCACGGGCTCGGCGTGATTCACCGCGATATCAAGCCCGAGAACATCCTGCTGCAAGGCGGCCACGCGCTGGTCGCCGACTTCGGGATCGCACTCGCCGTGCAGAGCGCCGGCGGTGCGCGCATGACGCAGACCGGCCTCTCGCTCGGCACGCCCCAGTACATGAGTCCTGAGCAGGCGATGGGTGAGCGGGCGATTGACGCGCGCAGCGACATCTACGCCCTGGGCGCGGTGACCTACGAGATGCTCGCTGGCGAGGCGCCGTTCACCGGGCCGAGCGTGCAGGCGATCGTGGCGCGATTGATCACCGAGGATCCGCGACCGCTGTCATCACAGCGCAAGGCGGTGCCGGAACACGTCGAGGCCGCGGTGCTGCGCGCGCTCGAGAAGTTGCCCGCGGATCGCTTTGCGAGTGCGGCGGAGTTCGCGGCTGTACTGGGGGGGGGATACACCGCTGGAACTACCGCACGGACCGCCACCACCTCCGCATCCGCACCAACGCGTCGCTGGCGCACCGCCACCCTGGCGCTCGGTGCCGCCTCCCTCAGCTTGGCAGCGCTCGCTGCCTGGGCGCTGACGCGCGGACCCGCGGGAGCGGGCCCGACCATCTACGACGTCGCCACGCCCGACAGTGCCAAGGTCTCCTTCATCAACAATTCCGCGCGCATCGGGACGTACGGGGCCGTGAGTCGCAGTGTGTCGATCGCCACGAATGGCACCTTTGCTGTCTATGTCGCCTTGCACGCCGACTCCGGCAGCTCGCTCTGGTATCGCAGCCTGCTGACCGACGAGGCGCGCCCGATTCCTGGGACCGCCGGGGCCAGCGTGCCGCGAGTGTCCCCAGATGGCTCACAGGTCGCATACTTCGGCGCCGATCAGATCATGTTGGTCTCGCTCGCCGGTGGTGACCCGCGTCCCCTGGCACCGGTCCTGGATGGGCGAACCCTCAATTGGATTTCCGCCAACGAGATCCTCGCCCTCAGTACCGATGGCGATCGTGCCCTGTGGGTCAAACCTGGTGGTGGCGAACCCCGCGAACGGGCAATCATTCGCTGTCCGCTCGGCATCTGGACCGCGAGCATCGGCGACCTGCTCTGCTCCTTCAACGGCGCCGCACGGATGATCAACCTCGACACCGACAGCACGCATGACGTGCGAATAGTCCAGGGGGATGGCACGCCGGGCGGACCGCTCGCCGGTTCTGAATTTCGCCTCATTGATGGCCGCTACCTCGTCTTCATCTCACCCAACGGCGTGCTGTCGGCCACACAGTATGACCCGACGACACACCTCGCTGGCCGCGCCATCGCCCTCATCGCTGGTGTGCGCCGGGAAGCAATCGGTGAGGCACATTTCGACGTGGCCGACAACGGCACCTTGATCTACGCACCAGGAATAGATGCCACGGTCGGCCGCCTGGTCCGACGTGTCCCCGGCGCCTCACCAGAACCACTTCCGATTGATGCGGCGACCTTCCAGCGCTACACCCTGAGCCGCGATGGTCGCTGGTTGGCTGCTGTCGTACAGGGTACCACGCTGAACGAGTTGCGCATCTACGACCTGCGCACCGGACAGCACACCGTCTGGCAGCAGGCGGAGAGCATTCGGCATCCGAACTGGAGCCCCGATGGCGAGACCCTGCTGTACTCCGCACGCACGGGCGATGACTGGTCGATGCTGCGCGGCCAGCCGGGCTTGGGTGGCGCGCTCGACACGCTCGCCCGGTATGCGGCGAGCGAACCGTCGTTCGATCCCCTCGGGTACCCCAACGACAGTGTCGCGATCGCGCAAGAGTGGCTCGGCGGCATCGTCACCCGATTCGATCCGCGTGCGTCGGGCGCGATGATGGACACCGTGCTCACCGGGGCGCGGTTTCCGAGCGTCGCCAGCACGGGTCGGCTGGTGACCTATCAGAGCACCGACGGCAGTCGCATCATGGTCACCACCTTCCCCCGCCCGTCGCGCCGGTGGCAGATCGCCTCGCAGGGCGTCGAGCCACTGTGGATTGGGCCAGCCACGGTGCTCTTCCGTCAGGGCGCGGCGTGGTACAGCGTCAGCGTCAATGCCGAGACCGGTGAGCCGAGCGGTGCACCGGTGCAATGGGCCACCGACCCGCGCTTCTCGGACACCTCCGGCTGGTCGAATGTCCTGTCGCATGACGGCGGGATCATTTACGTCCAAGGCCCGGAGCAGGCGAGTCCCGGCTATTTCCGCGTCATCCCCAATTGGGTCGCGCAGATGAAGCGGGCAGTGGACGAGGCGCAGCAATAGCGGGTCGCGTGCTCGAGCTCAGCCCGCCAGCACCCGTTCCAGCGCCGCCGTGACCGGTTCGATGTCTGCCGTCGCCACCTGCCACACGATCTCGGCATCAAGGTCGTCGTAGCTGTGGACGATGCGATTGCGCATGCCGATCATCTCGGCCCACGGGAACTCATCATGGCAGGCACGGAAGTCCGCTGACAGGCGACTGGCCGCCTCACCCAATCGCTGGATCAGGTGGAGGAGTGCCAAGTGCGCGACCGCATCGGCCTCGAACGACTCGCGGGTATGCGATCGTGCCAACGCCCTGATGTGCCGCGCCGTGTCGAGCATCTGCTCGAGGGTCCAGCGCTCACGCCGCGCCATGAAGCACCTTCGCTGAGCTGAGGATTTCGTCGCGCAGCCGCGGGGATAATCCCCGGCGCGTCAGCAGATCCACACGCCGATCTCCGAAGAGTGGCCGCAGCGCCTCCGCGACCCGCACCAAGGCAAACCCGGGCGTCTTCCCAGGGGTAAAGTCCACGAGGACATCAACGTCGCTCTCCGGGCGCGCATCTCCCCGGACCTGCGACCCGAAGACCGCCAGCCACCGGATATGATGGCGACGGCAGACATCGGCGAGCGCGCCGTGATCAACCATCGCGAGGAGCCCCGGTGCACGCTCGGCCTCTCCGGCGTAGGTGGCGGTTGCAACCTCGCGCACCATCGGCGCGCGTGAAGATCGCTCCGGAATCTCCGCTGCGACGGCATCGAGAATCGCGAG
>JBBQQJ010000046.1:0-15121 GCA_038216165.1 Gemmatimonadales bacterium
ACCGCTGCATCGAGTGCGGCGAACCGCTGCGCCGCGAGCGGGACCGGGAGCAGCAGCAGGGCAAGGACGAACAGGTGGCGGGGGATGGTCATCATGCTGTGGAGACGAACGCCGACCACGAGAAGTGTCACGGCGTGCGCAACGGGCCGGGCGGCAGGGCGTAGAGCAGCTGCAAGGTCGCCTGGTCGCGCCGGGATGGTCCGCCGACCGGGGAACTCGGGTGCATCAGGTCCGTGCGGCTGCTTGAGTGGGGCAGGCCGAGGGCGTGGCCGAATTCGTGGGCGGCAACACGCTGCATCACCGCGACGGGGACCGCGGCGCGGTCGGGGTTGGTGAACAGGGCCACCTGAATCACCGCCGAGCGGACCTGTCCCTTGCCTCCCCAGTTGACCTCGGTTACACCGAAGCCATCGGCCTCGGCCATCGCCTCGACCCACTCCACCACGATATCGGCGGGCGCGGTGGTGTCGGTGCTCTCGCGGAGCGTCCACCCTGCCTCATTGCCGCTCCAGCGCTGCATCCCGGCCCGCACGGCGGCGACGGCGCCGGGGGTCACCGAGTCGCTCTTCAGCCGCACGGTCAGCGTCCGGGTGGCGCGGTCCGGCCACCGGATGAGCGTCGAATCGGACTGGACCAGCATCGAGTCGAGGTAAACCCGGCTCCCCTCGCGGGCGAGGCGACGTCGCACCGTCAGGCGGGCGAGCAGATCGATGGATTGGTGCTGCTGCCCGGGAAGGGTGGTGTCATAGGCCGCGGGCAGCGGTGCCAGCGGTGCGCGGCGGGGCGGGGGGGGCGGGGGGGGCGGCGGCGCAGGCGGCGTGGAATCACCCGCAGGCGGGTCGCCGGCCGGGTCGACCGGGGCCGGGGCGAGCTGGCTCAGGCGAGAACCGAGGACCAGCGCCACGAAGATTAGGAGCACGCCGGCCAGAATACGCTGGGTCATGCTCCCAATATCGGCAGGAACCGGGCCGGAGGGAGGGGGCCGCTGGCGTGGACGCGCGGCGGGTCCTACTATTGCGCCGTGTTCACAACCTTCGGCAACGCCCTCGTCCGCTGGCGGTGGGCCGTCATCGCGATCTGGGTCCTCGTCGGAATCGTGGCCGGCCTCCGGGCCGGCAGGACCGCCGAACGCTTGGAATTGCGCGGCGGGGCCGTCCGCATCACCGAGGCCCGGATTGCGGATTCGCTGTTGACATCGCGATTCGCCCGACCCATCGGTGAATTCTTCGCCGTCACGGTGCAGGGTCCCGATCGGATCACCAGCGGGATGGGCGGTCAGCTCCTCGACGCGCTGCTCGAGACCGCTCGGCGCACCGACGGTGTCAGCGGCACGGTGTCGGTCCGCACCACCAATGACTCCAGTTTCGTGGCCCGTGACGGGCGCACCACTTTCTTCCTGGTGGCACTCTCGGTGCCGGCGGCGGACGCCGATGATATCGTCGTCCCGCTCCGGCAGGCCTTCGATTCGGTCTTGCGCCGCTTCCCCGACCGCGAGGCGTACGCCGTCATGGTGACCGGGCGCGCACCGCTCGATCTCGACATCCGGGCGGTCAGCGCGGAGGATGCCAAGCGCAACGAGTTCAAGCTGGTCCCGATCACCCTCGCGATTCTGGTGCTCGCCTTCGGCGCACTGGTGGCCGCGGTGCTGCCGGTGATCGTCGGCGTGATGGCGATCGCCATCGCGCTGGCGGCGGTGGGGGTGATCGCCGCGATGATGCCGATGTCGGTGTTCGTGCTGAACATGATCTCGATGATCGGCCTGGGGGTCGGCATCGACTACTCCCTGCTGGTGGTGACGCGCTTCCGCGAGGAGCTCAACGCGGGACTGCGCAGCCACGAGGCCGCGGTGCGCACCTTCCGCACCGCGGGACACGCCGTGATGACCTCCGGGGCCACCGTGGTGGTCGGCTTCGCCGCGCTGCTGCTGACCCCGCTCACCGAGACGCGCAGCGTCGGGGTGGCCGGGCTGGTGGTGGTGGCGACCGCCGTCCTCCTCTCCACCACGCTGTTGCCGGCGCTGCTCGCCGTGCTGGGCCGCCACATTGATCGGCCGACCTGGCTGGCCTCCCGGCTGGCGTGGTATCACCGGCCGCAGATCTGGGAGAAGTGGGCCCGCTCCCTCTCCCGCCATCCGTATCGTGCGGCGGCGCTGGGCACCCTCACCATCGCGATCCTCACCCTCCCGGTCCTCAATCTCCAGATCGGGCTGCCGAGCCGGAACTGGTGGCCGGAGCAGACGGAGGCGGGCGCCGGCGTGGCCACGCTCGAGCGGATGGGGATGTCGGGTTACATCCAGCCAGTGCGGATGATCATCGAGTTCCCCGAGGGCACCGACGCCACGGGGGCCACGGCGCTGCGCGGGCTCAAGCGCCTCTCCGACTCGCTCCGCGCCGACGGCAGGGTGCGCGAGGTACGTTCGCTCGTGGACCTCGCCCCGGGCACCAGCATCCTCGAATACTCTTTCTTGTACAGCGAGCCCGACACCGTGCGGGCGCGCTACCCGGACTTCCTCGACGCCTACCTCTCCACCGACAGCCGGATGACCTTGGTGGACGTGATCCTCGCCGACACGACCTCCCTCACCACGACGATGGAGGTGGTGCGCGACCTGCGCGCCCTGGCCACCTCCGGCGAGATCCGGCAGCTTCGCGATGCGCGGGTGCTCGTGGGCGGCTACGTGGCCGCAGCCCTCGACTTCCAGGAGCTGCTGCTCCAGCGCTTCCCGCTGATCGTGGTGCTGATTCTCTCGGTCACCGCGATCATGCTGGCCATCGTGTTCCGGTCGGTGCTCGTGCCGATCAAGGCCGTGATCATGAACTCGCTCAGCGTGGCGGCGACGTTCGGCCTGATCGTGCTGGTGTTCCAGCAGGGGATCGGTGGGCAGTTCTTCGGGATCGACGGCCCCACCGACGCCATCTACGTGCTGGTGCCGGTGCTGGTCTTCGCGGTGGTGTTCGGGTTGTCCATGGACTACGAGGTGTTCCTGTTGTCGCGGATCAAGGAGGCCTACGACCGCACCGGCAACAACACGCTCGCCACCCGCGAGGGACTCTCGGCCACGGCCAGCGTGATCACCTCCGCGGCACTGATCATGATCGCGGTGTTCGGGGCGTTCGCCTTTGCGCGGATTCTGCTGATGCAGTTCATCGGCTTCGGTCTGGCCGTCGCCGTGCTGCTCGACGCGACGATCATCCGCATGGTGCTGGTGCCGTCCCTGATGCAGATCGCCGGGAGCTGGAACTGGTGGCCAGGGGTGCGGCGCGCGCCCGAGCGCGCGCCGCCATCCTGAGCGAGGGGGCAGAGCCCCCGAATCGAGGGGCAGGGCTTCGCCCTACTTCGCGTCCCGCCAGTTGTCGCCGATCCCCACGCTCACCTCGAGCGGCACGCGGAGCGCCGCCGCCCCGATCATGTGCTCCCGCACCAACGCCGCCGTCGCTTCCGCCTCGGCAGCCGGCGCCTCCACCACCAGTTCGTCGTGGACCTGCACCAACAGGCGCGACTGCAATCCCGCCGCCGGCAGCGCGGCATGGATCGCGATCATCGCGCGCTTGATCAGGTCGGCTGCCGAGCCCTGCAGCGGTGTGTTTTGCGCGGTGCGCTCGGCGAAGGCGCGCAGGTTGAAGTTCCGATCCTTGATCTCGGGGATGTAGCGCCGCCGGCCGAAGAGGGTCTCCACATAGCCCTGCTCGCGCGCGAGCTCGACCTGACGGTCCAGGAATGTGCGCACCCCGTGGAAGCGCGTGAAATACTCCGTGATGAACTGCTTCGCCTGGTCCTGCGTGATACCGAGCTGCTTGGCGAGGGCAAACGGACCTTGGCCATAGATCGTGCCGAAGTTGATCGTCTTGGCGCGCGCGCGCATCTCCCCGGTGACGTCCGCGAGCGGTACCCCGAAGATGATCGCCGCCGTCTGCCGGTGGATGTCGCCGCCAGAGCGGAACGCCTCCACAAAGGCTGGATCGCCCGACAGGTGCGCCATCAGGCGCAGCTCGATCTGCGAGTAGTCGGCCACCACGAACCGCCACCCGGCGGCGGGGATGAAGCCGCGCCGGATCGCCTCACCGCGCGCGGTACGGATGGGGATGTTCTGGAGGTTCGGGTCGCTGCTCGAGAGGCGCCCGGTCTGTGCGCCGACCTGGTTGAACGACGTATGGATACGCCCCGTGCTGCGGTTGACCCGCGCGGGGAGGACGTCCACGTAGGTGCTCTTGAGTTTCTGCAGCTCGCGGTATCCAAGAATGAGCGACGGCAGTGCATGACCCTCGGCCGCGAGGGTGTCCAGCACCTCCGCGTCGGTGGAGGGTCCGGTCTTGGTCCGCTTGATGACCGGCAACTCGAGTTTGGTGAAGAGCACCTCGGCGAGCTGCCGGGGCGAGTTGATGTTCAGCTCCGGCTCGTCGGCCACCCGCTTGATGTCGGCATCGAGCACTTCGAGATCATGTGCGAGCTCGTGCGCCAGCACGGCGAACTGCTCGGCGTTGATCGCGATCCCAGTCCACTCCATGTCGGTCAGGACCGCCACGAGCGGCAGCTCCAGCGTCTCGAGCAGCGCGGTGAGCCCATTGGCCTCGAGTTGGGGTGTGAACAACTCGCGCAAGGCGAGCACCGTGGCCGCGTCCGCCCCGCAGTACGCGGCCGCCTTCGCCACCGGCACCTCGGCGAACGGGATCTGTGCCTTGCCCTTGCCGACCAGGTCGGTGAACTGCGTCATCCGCGTGCCGAGGAACTCGAGGGCGAGGGCATCGATGCCGTGCGAGCGGCGCGACGGGTCGAGCACGAAGGACGCGAGCATCGAGTCATACGCGGTCCCCGCCACCTCGACCCCGGCACGACGCATCACCTGGTTGTCGTACTTGATGTTCTGCCCCGCCTTGGCGGTAGCCGCATCCTCGAACCACGCCTTGAGTATCGCGCATGCCGGCGCCGTGATCGGCGGCAGGTTGCGTACCGCGAGGTCGTCGGCCCCTTTCCCCTCGTCGAACAGGTCCTCTGCCGGCGCCCGGTGACCGAAGGGGAGGTACCAGACCTCCGTGGGCGAGACCGCCACCGACAGTCCGATCAACTCCGCGTCGTGCGGTTCGAGGGAGGAGGTCTCCGTGTCGTACGCCACAAGTGGTGCCTCGCAGAGGCGTGTGACCAGCGCCGGGAGCGCAGCCGGGTCATCGAGGATGGTGACATCCAGCGCCGGATCGGCGGCGTCAGCCGCCGTCGCTCGCCCGGCGGCTGACGCGGCCCGCTGGGGGGTCTCGCCGCTCGCGGCGGCGAGCTTGTCGAGCCGTGCCTGGAGTGACCCGAACTCGAGCTCCTGGCACACCCGCGCGAGCGCCGTGACATCGGGGGCATGGGCCTCGAGCGCGGCCAGGTCGAGGGTGACGGGCACGTCGGTCTGGATGGTCACGAGTTGCTTCGAGAGCCGCGCGAGATCGGCGTGTTCCTGCAGCGCCTCGCGGGGCCGTTTGGCCTTGAGGGTCGGGGCCGCCGCGATGAGCGCCTCGATGTCGGCATACTCCGCGAGGAGCTGCACCGCCCCCTTCTCCCCGATCCCCTTCACGCCCGGCACATTGTCGGAGCTGTCGCCCACCAGTGCGAGGTAGTCGGTCACTTGGTGCGGCGGCACGCCCAGTCGCTCGCTGGCATTGGCCTCGGTGACCCAGGTCTCGTCCACGCCAGCGGGCCCGCCGCGCCCGGGGTTGAGCAGCGCAATCCCCGGCCGGATCATCTGGTAGAAGTCCTTGTCACCGGAGACGATCACCGCCTCGAGCCCCTCGGCGGCAGCGCGCACGGCGAGGGTGCCGATCACGTCATCCGCCTCGTAGCCATCCACCGCGACGAGCGGGATCCGGAACGCCTCCAGCAACTGGGCCACCCGCTCCACCGCGGTGTCGAAGTCGGCCTGGAGCTCGTCGTCGAGCTTCTCGCGCGTCGACTTGTACTCGGCGTAGGCGGCCGTGCGGAACGAGTCGCCGGCGTCGTTGACCCACACCACGTAGTCAGGGCGGTACTTCTCCTGGAGGCGGAGGAGGAAGTTGGTCACCCCCCACGCCGCCGAGGTGTTCTCCCCCTTGCCGGTGCGCAACGGCCGGGAAATGAGCGCGAAGAACGCGCGATAGATCAGCGCGTAGCCGTCGATGAGGAAGAGTTGCGGTGTGGGCATGCGGGAATCTAGACAGAGAGCGGAGAACGGAGAACGGAGATCAGCGGGTGCGGAGGAAGGGCCATCGCGCGCGGCATCTTCCCGACAGACCTCTGATTTCCGTTCTCCGTTCTCTGTTCACCGCTCGCGGTCAGCTCGCCGGCCGAACCACCCGGTTGCGGACCCGCTCGAAGTCGGCGCGCGACTGCGGGGTCAGGCGGAAGCGCCCGAAGCCGCTGGGATCCTGGAAGAGGAGTACCACGCGATACTCGTTGTAGGACCACTGCACGAAGCGCCCTTGCCGCTGGGCGGTGGCATCGAAGAGCTCGTCCGGCGTGCCGAGGGTGATGAAGACCTCGCCGCGGTCGGTGCGCCATCCGTCGATCCCCTCGTCGCGGAAGCGCATATTGGCGATCGCCACGCGCGCGAAGTAGGCGTCCAGCGCCTCGTTCTCCGGGGTGACCCGGTTGGGGTCGGTGGCGCGGTAGAACGCGCGCCACAGTTCGATGCGGCGCGAAGGCTCCGCATCGCGCATCTGGTTCAGGCGGTTGTCCTCGCCAAAGTAGCGCAGGAGCGAGAGGAGATCGTCGAAATTGGTCACGATCCACGACCCGGAGAACGAGACCAGGGCCGAGGTTCGGCGGGCGGAGGCGCCCTCGCCAACGATCACCTCGAGTTGCCCGAGGGGCGCTTGCTCAGGCACCAGGCGAATCACCTTGCTCTCCACCGGCGTGGCCCCCGTGAAGCGGAGGTCCGTTCGGTAGATCACGCTGTCGGCTTCGTCGCGCACCTCCACCGGCACCGTGGTGGCGGTGGGGAAGCGGTACCCCTCGACATAGACCAGGAGGGTGTCACCACCGTAGGCCAGGGAGCCGCGGGTGTTGAGCACCACGGCGAGCGAATCGCCGGGCTGGCCCCGCCCGCTCACCTCGTACACGAGGGCCGGGTCGGTGATGGTGCCGGGCGTGAAGGTGGGCACCGTGAGCTTGCGGGTGGCGGTCCCGCGATTGGTCGAGCTGGGGTCGCTCACGCGAATCGTCAGGTCATATTCGCCGGGGACCAGGGCCATCTCCTGCTGGAGCAGCAGCGTCTCGTCAGTGCGCAGCGCCTCCTGGAGCGAGGGGACGCGGATCATGCCATCGCGGCGGACCAGCTGGGGCGCGGTGCCCTGCCGCGTCACCTCGTACTCGACGCGGTACCGTGCCGCGTAGCTGTCACCGTCGCGTTCGAAGGCAAAGGCCCGGTTCGAGAGCGAGACCCCGATCAGGGTGCGGGCACTGTCGGTGGGCCCCGGCACCACGGTCACGGTGCCGATGAAGCCGACATCGCCGGTGGACACCATACGGCCCAGGCGCTGGTAGAGCGGGCCCGGGTTGAAGAGCTGGGTGAGGGTCTGCTCGGTCGTGGGGCCGGTCTCGTTCCCGACACGCTGCCAAGAGGTGCAGCCGGTGAGGGCCACGAGGACGGCGGCAAGCGCGACACGGCCGCGCGGGAGGGATGGGGTGGTCATACAAGAGTATACGCCGGAACCACCCTTTCGGGTCTGCCTTGCTGGCGGGCAGGGACGTGCGGTAGTATTCATTCTTCCCATGGCACAAGATCCTTTCGTCGGGCGAACCATCGCCGGGTATTCCCTGCTCCGCGCCGTTGGCGAGGGGGGGACCGCAGAGGTCTACAAGGCTGAACACCCCGAACGGGGAACGGTGGCCCTGAAGATTCTGCGTCCCCGCCTGGCCAGCGACCCCATTGCGGTCAAGCGCTTCCTGCGTGAGGCGGAGTTCGGGACGCGGGTGGTCCACCCCAACGTGGTGCGGACCTACGACTTCGGCGAGGCCGACGGGGTGTACTATCTGGCCCTGGAATGGGCCCCCGGCGAGCCACTTGAGAGCTTCCTCACCAAAGCGGGGACGCTCACGGCGCCCGTGGCCGCACGGATCGTCGATCAGCTCGGCGATGCCCTCGAGCAGGCGCACAAGTCCGGGATCATCCACCGGGACCTCAAGCCGGCCAACATCATGTACGACCCGGAGGCCCAGCAGGCCCGCCTGCTCGACTTCGGCATCGCGCGTGATGCCGAAATCGGGGCAGAGGAACGCCTGACCCGCGCGGGCTTCTTCGTGGGGACCCTCCAGTACGTGGCCCCCGAGGCGCTGTCGGGCGAACTGGTCGGCGAGCAGGCCGACGTCTACTCCCTCGCGGTGATCGCCTATCAGCTCCTGACCGGGGTGACGCCGTTCCCGGGCAAGAATCCGCGCGAGCTCTTCCAGCAGCTCCTCACCGAGTCGCCGATCACCCTCAACGAAGCGACCAAGGGGCTCAAGTTCTCCTCGCGGCTGGAAGAGGTGCTGATGAAGGGGCTGGCCCGCGACCGGGCGCAGCGCTGGAAGACCGTCACGGCCTTCACCAAGGCCTTCTGCGAGGCCGCCACAGCGGAGCCGGAGAAGAAGGGCGGCTTCTTCTCGTCGCTCTTCCGCCGCGACTGAGTCGGGATGACCACCGGTCGCGACGCCCTCGTCGCACTGCTGGGTGAACGATCGGTCCGCTTCGGGGACTTCCTCCTCGCCTCCGGCGCCCGCTCCACCTACTACATCGACTGCCGACTCACCACCAGGTCGGCGCGCGGCCAGGTCCTCATCGGGGCACTGGGGCTGAGCGCGATTCGCGCCGCGGGGTGGCACGCCACCGCGGTGGGCGGCCTCACCATGGGCGCTGACCCAGTGGCCTACGCCATCGCCCGCGCCAGCGCCGACACACCGGAAGTGATCGACGCCTTCAGCGTCCGCAAGGCCGCCAAGGACCACGGCACCGGGCGGCAGATCGAGGGAAACTTCCGCGCCGACAGTGCGGTGGTGGTTGTGGAGGACGTGATCACCACCGGGGGCTCGGCCCTGACGGCGATCGAGGTGGTGCGCGCCGCCGGCGCCACCGTCCTCGGCGTGCTCGCCGTGGTGGACCGCGAAGCCGGTGGCCGCGAGAAGATCGAGGCGGCCGGCGTGCCGGTAGTGACGCTGGTGACCGCCACTCAGCTGTCACTGCGAGGCGCATAGCGCCGAAGCAATCCCCGGCCCGCACACGGAGCCAGAACCCTCATCGCCCCGGCGCCAAGGGTCGAAACGTCCGCCACGTCCCCACATATGGTCGCACCAGCCGATCCAGGAAGCGCTCCAGGACGGTGCAGTACGGGAAGCGCGACCGGAACTCACTCGGCGTGATGCCGAGCACGGTGCGCAGGTGGCGCCCGAAGCTCTGTGGCGAGGCATACTCGAGCCGATAGGCCACGTCTCCGATGGTGAGGTCACCGCCATCGAAGAGGCGTGCCGCGTGGCAGAGTCGCACCGCCACCAGGTGATCCTTGGGACTCGGCAGCCCGGCCCGCACGAAGCGCGAGACGAGAGTGGACGGCGTGATTGCCAGCCGGTCGGCGAGGCGGCGCACTGTGGTGGTCTCGGGGGCCGAGCGCACCAATTCCTCCCAGAATCGCCTGGTGCCGTTGGGCATCGGCCCGATCGCCTCCACAATGGGGACCAGCACCACCTCGGCCCGGTCCGCGGTCGGGGTGCCGAGGAGCTCGCGGAGCCGATGCCAGCCGGCAGCCTCGGAGGCGTCGACCACGCGGCGGACTCCCGTGGCGCCAAGGCGCAGCAGCGCCTCCGCGTCGGCCGGGGTGCGGGAGGTCATCAGGGCCACGGTCGGCACGCCGGGAAAGGCGCGGGTGAACTGCTCCAGCAGGGCCGGGGCGTCGCCGGCACAGCGGCGGACCGACACGAGGATGGCGTCAACTCCGCGTTCCCGGACCACCCGGATGGCGTCGCGCACGGAATCGCGGTGGACGAGGGCGAAGCAGCCGGTGGCGGCAGCGTCGGCGCGGCCGCGCTCGAGGGGATCGAGCACGGCAGCGACGGTGGGGGTGGCGTGGGCACTCCGCATGACGACTCTCCTGGGTGGGGGGGACGTGCCCATGGTCGCCCACCGCCATCAACGGTCGGTCAATCAAACGCGGAACTCCGGCGATGACACAACGGTACCGACTGATGCGTATAGGGCCGTGCGACTAGGTTTCGGGTGCGGGTAGGACGTGATGATCGCGGTTCGGGGCAACCCGGACCGAGGAAAGTCCGAGCTCCACAGGGCAGACCGCCAGGTAACACCTGGGCGCCGCGAGGCGACGGACAGGGCAACAGAGAACAGACCGCCGATGGCCTTCGGGCACAGGCAAGGGTGAAACGGTGGGGTAAGAGCCCACCGCGCTCCCGGCAACGGGCAGTGGCACGGTAACCCCCGGTCGGAGCAAGGCCAAATAGGCGGCGAGGTGCGGCCCGCACCATCTGAGCCGCGGGTAGGCTGCACGAGGCGTTCGGTGACGAACGTCCCAGACAGATGATCATCCCTCGCCTTCGGGCGGCGGAACAAGACTCGGCTTACGGTTCGACCCGCATCCCGCCCGCCATGACTGCGCCCCGTGCGCTCTCCGGCGGGCGGGTCGTCACCCGGGGAGCGACATCCCCCACCACTCGCGCTCAGGAGAACGAGCGCCGAACGAAGGAGCGCGCAGGTGATCGTTTCTGGATTACTGGCTGCCACGCTGGTCTTCGCCGGTCCGACCGGGCCCGACAAGGGCACCACGGCCCCGCAGCGATACAAGGTGGACATCACCCTGAATCAGGCCGTCGACCTCACCCCGATGGGGCAGGGCGTCATGGACTCCGAGATCACGGCCACCGTGTACGTCGCCCTCACGATGAGCGACACGACCGGCGGCAAGGTGGCCCACATGTTGGTCGATTCGATGACGATCAATGCCACCGGCATGGCCGCCGCCGGCTTCCCGGCCGAAGCGGCCGACTCGGTGCGCGGGAAGTACATCCACGCCTACATCGTGGACGGAAAGATCAAGGGAAACCCGGTGCCATCCGTCGAGGGGAATCCCGCACTGGGTCTCGCCGCCTCGGCGCTGCCCGCCCTGTTCGTCGGGGTGCCGGCTGGCAAGAAGATCGGTGACACCTGGAGCGATACCACCAACACCACCCCGCCGGCCGACGGCAGCCCCGGCATGAGTGGTGAGGCGATCGTTGAGTGGACCGTGACCGGCATGGACGGCGCTGCACTGGTGCTCACCGGCTCCCAGAAGGGCACCGTCTCCGGCGAGCCGCAGCCCGGTCAGCAGGTCTCAGGTACGATCACCGGCACCAACGCCGTGACCACCGTCCCGGGTGGCCCGTCCACCCGCGCCAGCGTCTCGACCGAACAGAAGCTGGAGGTCCTGGTGGCCGCGGCGCCCGACGTGATCCGCGTGGACGTCAAGACCACGGCGCAGGTGAGTGCGCTTCCCTGACGTGCATGCCCGGTACGGCATCCTCGCCGCATGCGCCGTTCTCACGGCGTGTGCGGCGAACGCACCACCCCCACCCCTCACGCTCCCCCGACCTGCCGCCACGGGCGACCTTCGGGTGGCGCCGGTCGCCTTGGCCTCCGACTGGGCCGCTCGCGCCACCCTCGAGCGCCGCGATTCGATCATCATCACCCTCCCCAACGGCAGGCGACAGGTGCAGCGCCTGGAGCAACGCGCTTCCCTGCGTCTCGAGGTGGGCGACCGCGGCAGGGTCCGCATCACCCTCGATTCCCTCGCCTTTACGCCATCGGCTGGCAGTGGAGAGGATGCGGCCCGCGGGACCACCTGGACCGCCGACCTCGACCGGGGTGGCCTCGGGCGTCTTCGTGCCTCACGCCGGTCGCCGGTCATCGATGAGTTGACGGGCACGCTGCAGGGCATCTTCCCGCTGATGCCGCAGGGCGGGGTGCGTCCGGGAATGATCTGGGCCGACACCTCCTACGCCGACCGCCGGGTCCAGGCGTTCGTGGCCAAGGATCGCCGCGTCGGCGAATGGGCGGCAGGAACGCGCACCATGCGGAACGGCATTGAGGTCCAACCGGTCACGGCGCTCCAGCAATTTGAGCAGATCGGTGACGCCCAGACCGGGGGCCAGCAGATGAAGATGACCGCCCAGGGACGGCGGACGTCCACCTATTACCTGACCATTGGCGGGCGCATCGAGATGGTCACCCATCAGGACTCCGTGGCCATGCTCATCACCATCCCTGCGCGCCGGGAAACGATCCCCACGATGCAGCAGATCAGGACGACGATCCGATTCCACGATCCCCGTTGACGCAAGGGCGGCGCTGGTTCCGCCGGCCTGGTTGCCTCGTCCCGATGGTGGGGGCGGGGCTTTTTCTGGTGTGGCTGCTCGGGGTGTGGCCGCCCCCGGTCTGGTACCGCTGGAACTTCCCCCGTGAGACGGCCTTCATGGCGATGCGCCGGCACGAGGATCCTGAGCGGGCGGCCGGACGGCGGTACACCCCGGTCCCGATGGGGCAGATCGCCCCCGCGATCCGCCGCGCGGTTCTGGTGGCCGAGGACCATCGCTTCTACGAGCATGCCGGTATCGACTGGATCGAGATGCGGAAGGCCGTACGCTACCCGCGGGATTCCTTCGCGTTCTTCTCGACCGCGGACCGGCGTGACCTGTGGCGCGGGATCCGGCGCACCGACCTGGGCGACGTCCGGGGTGCCAGCACGATCACCCAGCAGCTCGCCAAGAACCTCTATCTCTCCCCGTCGCGGAACCCGCTCCGCAAGGTGAAGGAGATCGTCACGGCCAAGCGGCTGGAGTGGGCGCTCCCCAAGGACCGGATTCTCGTGCTCTACCTCAATGTGGCCGAGCTCGGGGAGGAAGTCTGGGGGATGGAAGCCGCGAGCAAACTCTATTTCGGTCGCTCAGCGGCCCGGGTCACGCGGTATCAGGCGGCTTCCTTGGCGGGGACCCTCCCGCAGCCACGTAGCAGCAACCCAAACTACCGGCCCGGCCGGATGGCGTGGAAGCGGGACTGGATTCTGTCCCGGCTCCGCTGACGGCACGGAGGCACGGGAGGCACGGGAGGCACGGGAGTCACGGAGTCACGGAGTCACGGAGGCACGGGGGTTCGCACAGAGGCACGGAGTCACAGTTGATTGTACGACTCCGTGCCTTCGTGACTCCGTGCGAACCCCCGTGCCCCCCCAAACTCAGCGACCGCACTGCGCGGACATGTCTCGCTCTGCCATCGGCAGCACCTTGATCCGCTCGGGCCGGTTGCCCACGGTGGTCATGATCTCGTGCACGAAGCGGCCCACCCGCGCGCCCTGCTGGTAATTGATGTATTGCACTTCGTCGGTGAGCTGGTGGTAGTCGCGCGAGTAGCCCAGCGAGAAGTACGTCACCGGGATCTCCTTGCTGAAGAAGGAGACCTGATCGCTCCGGCAGAAGCGGTTGAGCTTGTTGGTGCGATCCCAGGAATAGTCAATCACCATTGGCTCGCTGCGCACGGCGTTGACCGAGTCGATCAGGTCGCCGAACTCTGCGGAGAGGCGGCGGCTTCCGAGCATCTGGATGGCGTTCGGTCCACCGAACTGGACGTCGGTGACCCGCCCCTTGCCGAGCATGTCCATGTTGTGCGCGGAGACGACGGCCTCGAGGGGCACGGTGGGATGATCAACCCACCAGCGTGAGCCGAGGAGCCCCTTTTCTTCGCCGGTCACCGAGAGGATCAGCACCGACCGCTTCGGGGCAGGACCCGTGGCGAATTTCTCGGCGACTTCCATCAGGACGGAGGTGCCCGAGCCGTCGTCGTCCGCGCCGTTGTTGACCGTGTCCATGCGCGCAGGACGGATGCTGCGAGCCCGGGCGACCAAGCCGTTGATCTGGCTCCACTGCGCGACGGTCGGAGGCCCCGGGCGATCATTGGCACCCTGAGGGCGCATCACGGAGTTGAAGGCGCGCAGCGAGTCGTGTTCCACTCCGCGATCGGCAGGGACCACACCGACATGATCGTTGTGCGCCGACAGCGCCACGAACTGGTCCTTGAGCACTGGGTCTGTGCCGGTGACGATCCCGATCACGTTCCGTCCAGGGTACTGCGACATGGTCCATTCATGCTTCCAGGCACCACTGACCCGTTGGCCGGCGCTCCCAATGGCGAGCTCATCATGGTGCGTGACGCCGAACAACTTCCTTGCCGCGGCCACCGAGATCGTGGCCCCCGGAATCCCGACGCCCGGCCCCGTGGTGGTGGGCTGCATGACGATCCGCCGATTGAAGGCATTGGCCACGAGCGCCGGGTTCATGCTCTCGAGGCCAGCCACCAGCACCGCCACTGCTCCCGCCTGTTCGGCGCGACGATCCCGGACGATCCCTCGGGCCCGCTGGCCACCTGCTTCTGGAGTAGTAGCTGGGGCAAACACCACAACCTTGCCTCGAACAGCCGCGACAGGGAGAGCGGCACTAGTATCACCCCATACTCCGCCATAGACCGTCTGCAGGTTGCGGCCCGAGAAGCTCCCCGAGATACCACCCGGCGCCGATGGATTCATTGGGATCCAGTCGGTTTCCGGCGTGAGCGTGGTGCGACCAACGGTCAAGCGCGAGGCCATCAGGTCATAGCCGGAGGGGCCGAGCGGGAGGTTCTGGAAGTAGGTCCCGTTATCGCCGGCGGGAAGGAGGCCCATTCGCTTGAACTCGGCGGCGATGTACTCGGTGGCCATGAAGGCGCCGCGGGTGCCGGCTTCGCGGCCCATCATCGAGTCGTGGGCGATGATGCCGAGGCGGGTCCGCAGGTCGTTGGCGGTGATCGCGGCTTCGGTGGGCCGTGGAGTCCAGGGAGCTTCCTCGTCCGGCCAGACAATCTGGGCCGAGGCGGGAGTGGCAACGAGGAGCAGGGCGAGGAGTGCGCGAACAGTCACGACGATCATCCTGGCTGAGAGGACGGGGAGTGGGCGGTCATCTGGTGGTACGTGTGGGGGCCGCCAATCGTTACGGGAGGCACGGAGGCACGGGGGTTCGCACGGAGGCACGGAGGCACGGGGGTTCGCACGGAGGCACGGAGGCACGGGGGTTCGCACGGAGGCACGGAGGCACGGGGGTTCGCACGGAGGCACGGAGGCACGGGGGTTCG
>JBBQQJ010000047.1:0-15030 GCA_038216165.1 Gemmatimonadales bacterium
AGGGCGATGACGACCGGCATGTCGGCGCCACCGATCGGGATCACCAGCAGGACGCCCAACAGGAGGGCGATCGCCAGCACGCCGTAGAACGGGCCGAGGGCGGCCTCGGGCGTGATCACCTGCCACGTGGCCAGGCCGAGCACGGCGAGGGCGAGGAGCGAGGAGACGATCTGCTGCCCGGTATAGGTGATCGGCTTGCCGGTCATCACCTCCTGGAGCTTGGCCCAGGCGATGAGCGATCCGGTGAAGGTGATCGAGCCGATGATCAGCGAGAGCTGAATGGTGATGCCGGTCTCGATCGGGAGCACCTCGCCGCCGAGTTCGGCCTTGAGCAGCTCCGCCCCGGCGACGAGCACCGAGGCGGCGCCGCCGAAGCCGTTCAGCAGTGCCACCATCTGGGGCATCGAGGTCATCTGGACGGTGCGAGCCATCCAGAGACCGACACCACCGCCGAGCACGAGGCCGACGGCGATCTCGAGCCACGAGAGCATCCCGCCGGCAAGCAGCGTGACGACGATGGCCAGCAGCATGCCGTAGGCGGAGAGACGATTGCCTGCTGGTGCCGTCGCGGGCGAGCCGAGACGCTTGAGTCCGATGATGAAGCAGGCCGAGGCGACGAGGTAGCCGAGTTCGGCGAGGGTGTGGGAGATCACGAGGCCCCACCGTCCTTCTTGAACATCCGCAGCATGCGGTCGGTGACGGCGTACCCACCGACGACGTTCATCATCGCGAAGGCGACGGCCCCGATCCCGAAGACGGTGCTGATCCAGCCGTATCCCCCGCCGGCGACGATGAGCGCCCCGACAACGGTGATACCACTGATGGCGTTCGACCCCGACATGAGCGGGGTGTGCAGCGTCGCCGGCACGCGCTGGATCAGCTCGATGCCGAGGAAGGTCGCGAGCGTGAAGATCGCGATCCCGATCATGATGCCCTCACTCATCAGGCCCCCTGGTGGCGCAGTGCGCCGTCGTGTGTGAGACACATCGCGCCGGTGATCTCATCCGCGAGATCGATGCGTAGTTCGCCCTCGTGGCGCAGGTGCTCGACCAGCGTCTGGACGTTGCGCGCGAACATCTGCGAGGCATGCAGCGGCATGGTGCTGGGCAGGTTGAGCGGGCCGAGGATGGTGGCCGGCCCGTGCAGCACGGTCTCGCCGGCACGGGTCAGTTCGCAGTTGCCACCGGTCTCCGCCGAGACGTCGACGATGACCGAGCCCGGCTTCATCGATTCCACCATGGCACGGGTGATGAGCCGCGGCGCGGGGCGCCCTGGAATCGCCGCCGTGGAGATGACGAGATCGGCCTGGGCGATCGCACTGGCCACGGCCTCGAGCACCTTCTCCTGCTGCTCCGCCGCAAGTTCGCGGGCATACCCGCCGGCCGTCTCGGCATCACCAGCCACCGCCTCCGGGGCGAGGAACTTGGCGCCGAGGGAGAGGACCTGCTCGGCGGCCGCGGCGCGCACGTCGAAGCCGGTGACAACGCCGCCGAGGCGGCGCGCCGTGGCGATCGCCTGAAGGCCGGCCACGCCGGCTCCGAGCACCAGGACCTTGGCCGGTGTGATCGAGCCCGCGGCGGTGGTGAGCATCGGGAGGAAACGGGGCATCGCGCCCGCACCAAGGAGCACCGCCTGGTACCCTGCCACCGTGGCCTGCGAGGAGAGGATATCCATCGACTGGGCGCGGGTGATGCGCGGCACGCGCTCGAGGGCGAGCACGGTCACGCGGCGGCGCGCCAGCGCCTCGAGGGCGTCCCGGCTGTCGGCGCCGACAAGGGCGATGAGCGTGGCGCCCTCCGGTACGCGATGGGCCTGGGTCGCGTCGGGACGACGCACGGCGAGCACCAGGTCCGCGGCGGTGAGGGACGGGACCACGGTCGCTCCGGCGGCGCGGTAGGCCGCATCATCGTGGAAGGCCGCCACCCCGGCGCCCTCCTCCACGTCGATGGTGGCTCCGCCCTTGATGAGCTTGACCGCGGCATCCGGCGTCAGCGCGACCCGGCGCTCGCGGGGACTGGTTTCCTTCAGGACACCAATTCGCATCGGGGAGGGACTCCTCCGGAGGAGAGCGCGGCGCTGGGGGTGGCCGTGGTGCCGCGGCCCAAGGGGGAAGATCCCCCGACGCCGGCACCCGCACCAAGGTACCGAGCGCTCCGTGGACTTTCAACGTGGCTCGTTGTAGCGTCCCCCCGATGCCTCCCCGTCGCCCACGTCCCACCATCCACAAGTTCGGTGGTGCCTCCCTCGCCGATGCCGCGGCGATCCGGCATGCCGTGAGCATCATCCGCTCGCGCGAGGGGGCGGTCGTGGTGGTGGTCTCCGCGCTCGCCGGCGTGACCGACCTGCTCCTGAAGCTGGTGGCCACCGCGACGCGCGGCGAGGCGACCGAGGCCCTCGGCATGGCAGCCACCTTCCGCCGGCGCTATCGCGATACCGTTACGGCGCTCCTGCCGGCTGCCCAGCGGCGGCGGCTGATGCCCTTCGTGGACGACGCGAGTAACGACCTTGAGGCGTTGGCCTCGAGCCTCGCTGTGCTGCGGGAGGCGTCGGCACGCGTGCGCGACCACGTGGTGATGCGGGGCGAACGCCTCAGCGCCCGCCTGGTCGCGGCGGCGCTCGAGGCCGCCGGCGTGGACGCCCACCTCGTGGATCCTGCCGAGGTCATCCTCACCGACGGCCCTTACGGCGGGGCCGCCCCCGACGTGGCCGAGACCCGCCGGGCGGCCCGCGCAACCCTCCTCCCCATTCTGGCCAGCGGGGGGATTCCCGTGGTGCCGGGCTTCCTCGGTCGGGCCCCTGACGGTGGGCTGGCGACGCTCGGACGGGGTGGCTCCGACCTCACGGCCACCCTGCTGGCCCAGGCGCTCGACGCCACGGCGGTGACGTTGTGGAAGGACGTGCCCGGGCTCCTGACGGCCGATCCGCGCGTGGTGCCTGATGCCCGCCTGCTCCCGCTGGTGCATCCGCGCGAGGCGGCGGAACTGGCGTACTACGGCGCCAAGGTGCTCCACCCGCGGGCGCTGCTGCCGCTGGCCGGGCGGACCACGCCGATCTGGGTCCGACCGTTCGCGGATCCCGAGGCGGTCGGCACCGAGGTCTCACCGCGCAAGGAGCAGGACGCCCCGCCGGTGCGCTCCCTCTCGGCCGTGCACGATCTCGCCCTGGTGACCGTGAGCGGCAGCGGCATCCTCGGCGTGCCCGGCATGTCGGCGCGGGCCTTCGGGGCGCTGCAGGCGGCCGACATTTCCGTCTCGTTGATCGCGCAGGCCTCGTCGGAGTACACGATCGACTTCACCGTGCCTGCGGCGATGGCGCACGATGCGGTGATCGTGCTGCGGCGGACCTTCCGGGCCGAACTGTCGCATGGCGAGCTCGAGGGGATCGCGGCGCGGCCCGACATCGCGATTGTTGCGGTGGTGGGGCTGGCGATGGCCGGGCACCCCGGAATCGCGGCGCGGGTCTTCGAGGCGCTGGCGGCGGCGAGCGTGAACGTGGTGGCGATCGCGCAAGGCTCCAGCGAGCACAATATCTCGGTGGCCGTGGCAGCCGCCCAGGCCCCTGCGGCGCTGCGGCAGATCCATGCGGCGTTCCAGCTCGCGAAGGAAGGGGGCGGACGCCCGCGGGGGCGGAGCGGTCGTGACGTGGTGCTGCTCGGGGCGGGCACGATCGGTCGGGCGGTCCTGGAGCTGGTGGCGGCCGCGCCAGCGCGTTTCGCGAGTCTCCGGTTCGTTGCAGTGGTGGACCGCGGCGGGATGCTCGACGTGCCGGAGGGGCTTGACGCCCGCGGGTTGCGCGCCGTGCTGGCCCACAAGCTTGGGGGGGGGAGCGTCAGCACGCTGCCCGCGGGCCGCCGGTGCACACCGGCCGAGGCGATCACCGCGCTCGGCGGGCGGGCGCTCCTGCACCCGGTGCTCGTCGATGCCACGGCAGACGACACGACGGACCTGCTGACCGCCGCGGCCACAGCGGGGTTCGATCTGGTGCTGGCCAACAAGCGCCCACTGGCCGCGCCCTGGGCGGCGGAGACGGCGCTCCGGCAGGCGCTCGCCGCGCGGGGGGGGCATCTCCGTCACGAGGCCACCGTCGGCGCCGGGCTCCCGTTCATCCTCGCCACCAACCAGCTGATTGCCACCGGTGACCGGGTCACCCGGCTGGAGGGCTGCCTCTCGGGAACCCTGGGGCTCGTGCTGAGCGCCCTCGAGGACGGGACACCGTTTTCGGTGGCCGTGGCGGATGCGCTCGCGTTGGGCGTGACGGAACCCGATCCGCGCGACGACCTGAGCGGGATGGACGTCGCCCGGAAGGCGCTGATCCTCGCCCGCATGCTCGGCCAGCGGCGGGAACTCGGCGAGCTCGCCGTGGAATCGCTCGTGCGGCGTCGCGTGCGCGGCCCCGTTGCGACGTGGCTGGCCGCACTGCCGCGCGACGACGGCTGGTGGGCGGCCCGGGTGGCGACGGCGGCGGACCGGGAGGCGGTGCTCCGCTACGTGGCCACCATCACGCCGAGCCGGGTGCGCGTGGGACTGCAGGAGATGCCGCGGTCGCACCCCCTGGGCCAGTTGCGCGGTGGCACCAACCAACTGGTGATCACCTCGGACCGGTACGCCGATTCCCCTCTGGTGCTCACCGGCCCGGGCGCGGGCCCCGCGGTGACCGCCACGGGCGTGCTCGCGGACCTCCTCGCGCTGGTGGGCATCTGATGCGTGCGCATGCGCACGGCTTCGCGCCCGGCTCGATCGGCAACGTCGGCCCGGGGCTCGACATTCTCGGCCTCGCGGTGGCAGGCGCCGGCGACGAGGTCACGCTGACCCGCACCACGGGGGGGGGACTCACCGTCACCGATGCGGGCCACCCCGATCTCCCCACCGAGGCCGACCGCAACACCGCCGCGATCGCGGCGGCGGCGGTGTTTGCCCGCGCGGGAGTCGCCGTGGATGCCACGCTCGTGGTCCGGAAGGGGCTCCCCCTCTCGGGCGGCCAGGGCGGCAGCGCCGCGTCGGCGGTGGCGGGCGCGGTGGCCGCCAACCACCTGCTTGCGGCCGGTCTCGACGTCGCCACCCTGCTCGCCTGCGCCCTCGAGGGCGAGGCCACAGTGGCCGGGCGGCACGCCGACAACCTCGCTCCCTCGCTGCTCGGGGGGCTGGTGCTGGTGCGCAGCGTGGACCCGATGGATGTCATCGCCCTTCCCGTCCCCGAGACGCTGGCGGTGGTGCTCGTCCGGCCCGACATGCAATTGCGCACGCGCGATGCCCGAGCGGTGCTGCCTGAGCAGGTCACCCGACAGGTGGCCATCATGCAGGCGGGGAATGTGGCCGCCATGGTCGCCGGCGCCCTCCTCGGCGATCTCGCCCTGCTCGGTCGGGGACTCGAGGACCAGATCGCCGAGCCCGCCCGGGCCCACCTGCTCCCGGGCTTTACCGCGGCCAAGGCGGCGGCGCGGGGTGCGGGCGCCCTGGGCTGCTCCATCAGCGGTGCCGGCCCGACCGCCTTCGCGCTGGTGGCCAGCCGTGCCACCGGCGAGGCGGTGGTCGCGGCAATGGTGGCCGCCTACGCCACCGCGGGGCTCACAGCGACCGGTCGCGTGGCCAGCATCGATCGGGAGGGGGCCCGCGCGTGGTGACGCCGGCCACCCATCCCGCGCCGCGCCAGGTCTGTGATGCCTGTGGCACCAGCACCGAGGATCGCGACGCGGCCGCCCGCTGCCGCGCCTGCGGGGGTCTCCTGGCGCTGGTGCACTCCCCCCCCCTGCTGTCGGGGGCGGCCCTGCGGGCAACATTTGCCGATGCGTGTTGCGCGCGGCCCAGTCGCACCGCGTCCGGGGTGTGGCGCTTCGGGGCGATCGTTCACCCGGGCGCGGTCGATGTGGCGGTGAGCCACCCCGAGGGGAACACCCCGCTGCTGGCTCGCGACGCCCTGGCGGAGTGGACCGGCGTGGCCGACCTGCTGATCAAGCACGAGGGTCACAATCCCACCGGGTCGTTCAAGGACCGCGGGATGACGGTCGCCGTCACCCAGGCCAAGCGCATCGGGGCGCGCGCCGTCGCGTGCGCCAGCACCGGGAACACCTCTGCCTCGCTGGCGGCCTACGCTGCCCAGGCCGGAATCCCGGGGCTGGTGTTCATCCCGGAAGGACAGGTGGCGCTCGGCAAGCTCACCCAATCGCTCGCCTACGGTGCCCGCACGCTCTTGGTGCGCGGCGACTTCGATGCGTGCCTCCGCCTGGTGCAGGAGGCCGGCGAGGCGCTCGGGATTTATCTCGTCAACTCGATCAATCCGTTCCGCCTCGAGGGGCAGAAGACGATCGTCCTGGAGCTGCTCCAGCAGCTCGGCTGGGAGCCGCCCGACTGGATCGTCCTCCCCGCCGGCAACCTTGGCAACACCGCCGCCTTCGGGAAGGCGCTGGCGGAAGCCCATGCGTGGGGGCTGATCGACCGCCTGCCCCGGCTCGCCAGCGTGCAGGCGGCGGGGGCGGCGCCCTTCGCCGCGGCGTTCGCCCGGGGCTTCGATCACCTCGACCCGGTGACCCCCGAGACCCTGGCCACGGCGATCCGCATCGGGGCTCCGGCCAGCTACGACCGTGCGGTCCGGGCGATCACCGCCACCCGGGGCACGGTGCTCTCCTGCACCGACGAGGAGATCCTCGCGGCCAAGGCGGTGATCGACCGCGCCGGGGTCGGCTGCGAGCCGGCCAGCGCCGCCGCCGTCGCCGGCGTGCGCACGCTCCGCAACGCCGGCACCATCGCCCCGACCGACCGCGTGGTGGCCGTGCTCACCGGACACATCCTCAAGGATCCGGGGATCCTCCAACGGATGCACGTGGAGGAGGGCCCGCTGGGCGGCAACGCCAACCGGCCGATCGTCGTCGACCCGACGCTGGCGGCCATTGAGGCGGTGCTCCCCCGCGACAGGTAGAGGCGCACCAGAGCCACAGGTGTTGTCATTCTGCGACAATCACGCCACAATCCGCCGTGCCCACGCCACACTATCGCGCGCCATGCCACACAGGCCACTCTCGAAATCTCGGGGGAAGCCGCATTCCGCATGACGTCCCTTCCTTTGGCAGCCATTCGGCACCACGCTTGCCCTGTGTCTCGTCCAGCACGCCTTCCCCCGGGCCAGTGCGAGGAGATGACCATGGCAGCACCCCAGCGCATCCTGATCGTCTTGGCGACGATGATGCTTGCGAGCACACCGGCGCACGCCGACGATCCGAAGCTGTTCGGGCCCGACTACGGGCTCAGCGCCCCGATCGTCGCGACCGGCTCCAACCTCGTGGTGTCCTACTATGGGTGGGAGGCGACGACGGTCTTCGGGCACACGCTCTGGGCGTTCACCGCAGCGCAGTATCAGGCCAACCTCGCGAACCAGTGCTTCTGGTCGATGCCTGGCGGGCTGTGCGGCGGGATCGCCGGCACGAGTGTCGGCGTCAAGCCCTACGGCACGACGACGCCGCCGAGCCTCGACACCCCGGTGGTGAGCCCCGGCATTGCGTGGGCCACGGGGACCGAGGTGATTTTCGCGCTGGGCGTGAACCAAGGGGACATGTTCAACTGGTTCTTCTCGGGCGACCCGCTGCGCAACGGTGCCAGCTACAACCTGGCCCATCTTGCCTATTTCGGGACCGACGGCGTCCCGGGGAACGAGGGCGTGGGCATCATCCCGGGCACCGTGGGCAAGTACCTGTTCGGCTTCGAGGACGTGCATTACGAGCACAGCGACTGGGACTTCGACAACGCGATCTTTGCGGTCGACTTCGACGGGATCACCCCGCCGAGCGAAGTGGTGCCGGAGCCGGCGAGCATGACGCTGCTGGCGACGGGACTCGTGGGGTTGGCGGCGGCGCGACGGCGGCGACGGAGCGCGCCCCCCACGGCGTGACGCCCGTACCGGTGGGGGGCACCCGATGAGGTGGCTCCGAGCGAGACCGACCCTGGTGGTTGGTCTCGTTGCATTTGCGGTCGGCGCGGTGGTCCAATGGTGGATGCACCACGCCGACCTGGTCCTCGCCTTCTGGGACGCGCAGGCGCACCTCGACATCGCCCGCCGCGTCTGGGACAGCACCACGCCGGGTCTGCAGATGCTCGGCACCGTGTGGCTGCCGGTCCCGCACCTGCTCTATCTCCCCTTCACGCTGCACGATCCCTGGTGGTGGAGCGGCCTGGCCGGTGGCCTCGTCGGTCTGGTCGCGTACGTCGCCACCGTGATGGCGGTCTTTGCGCTCGTCCACCAGCGCACGGCCGGCACACGCTGGGCCTGGCTGGCCGCTATGGTGATGCTGCTGAACCCGAGCCTGGCGTACCTGCAGACCACAGCGATGACCGAGCCGGTGCTGCTCGCCTTCCTGACCGGCTCGGCCTGGGCGCTCGACCGGTGGGTGGCGGACCGCACCCAACACGGTGCCCTGTGGGGCGCCGGCGTGCTGGCGGCGCTTGCTGTGGGATCTCGCTATGATGGCTGGTTTTTCGCGGCATGCGCCGGCGTGGCGATTCTCTTCCATGGCCGCCGTCTCCTCCCGGCCGGCCGTTTCGCGGTGCCGGTGGCGGTGATGGTGGGGCTCTGGCTCGCCTACAACGCGTTCTATTTTGGCGACCCGCTCGAGTTCCAACGGGGGGTCTGGTCCGCCGAGAGCCAGCAGGCGGCGCTGGCGGCCGCCGGGCTCCTGCCGACCAAGGGCGCGCCCCTGGTGGCGCTCTCCCACTATGCCGGGGCGGTGGCGATGACGGTCGGCCCGCTCCTCGCGGCGGCGGGGGTGCTCCTGGCCGGCGTCGCCCTCACCGGTCCCGGGCGGATTGCCCTCCTGCTGCTCTGGACGGCGCTGCCGTTCAACGTGCTCGCCCTCTGGGCAGGTCAGAGTGTGATCGCGCTGCCCTGGACCACGCCGGCCGGGATCCTCAACGTCCGGTACGGGGTCATGCTGCTCCCGGCCGTGGCGGTAGCGCTCGGGTTGGGGGGGGCGGCGCTCGCGGCCCGGGCCCCCGCCCGGCGGTCGGGCACGCTCTTCGCACTGCTGGGAGTGCTGGTGGCAGCAATGGCGTGGATGCTGGGCGATGCACCCGCGCGGGTCGGTGCCCTGCGCGAGGCCGTCGCGATCCGCGATGGCGACGTGGCCCAGATGGATGCCTCGCGGTGGCTGGCCCGGCACTATGAGCGTGGACGCATCCTGGTCGCGCCCGCGGTGAATGTCTCCCCCCGCACCAGGATCCCCCTGCGTGATCGCGTCTACCCCTGGACGTGGCAGCTCGGACCGGCGGCCTTGGCCGACCCGGCGGAGCATGTGGACTGGGTGATTGTCGATCGTCGGGCGAGGGAGGATCCTGTCACCCGCGCCGTATCGGAGGCCGCAGCCTTCCCCCGGCAGTTCGACCGGGTGTTTGTCGCTCGCGAGCTGGAAATCTGGCGCCGCCGATGACGCGGCTCATGAGGAGAGGACCTGTGGCTCTGCAGACCATTCGGGCACCGCTGGGTGCCATCATCGTCCTTGCCGCGCTGCTCAGCGCCGGCTGCGACGCCGCGACCTCCACCCCGGAGGTCGCCGGCCCGCCCGTCCCGACCGCGGCGGAGATGGACTCGCTGCTGGCGGGGGCCGAGCCGGGCGACTCGCTCGCGCCCCCCCCGGTCACCAGCGTCCCCGACACCACCGCCGCCACGATGCTCACGCTGCATGACGTTGGCCTGCGCGATGGCGTGACGTTGCAGGGGGCGGTGGCCCGGGCCACGCTGACCCTCCCGGTCAATCGCGGCATGACGCCCCGGACCCTCGTGCTCGACGTCACCCCCACCCCGCAGATGCCCGGCGCGACGATTCATCTCGCGCAGGGCGAGCGCCTCTTGGCGCAGCGCCCGCTCACCGACTCCACCCGGCAGGTGACCTTTCCGCTGGACGGCGTGGTGGTGGACGCCGGGCGCGCCGCGATCGTGCTGGGGGTCAGCATTCCCGGGCGCGACGTGTGCGCGGCCGACTTGACCTATCGCACGGTGATCGCCCCTGGGAGCCACGTGACGTACGGCGGCGCCCGGGTGCCGACCGGTGGCATGAACGACTTCTTCCAGCCGTGGGTCCGTCGTGTGGTGTTCTACCTCCCCGACGCCCCCAGTCTCGATGCCGCCCAGGCGGCCCTCGATGCCGCGGCCTTTGTGGGTCGGGCCTATCGCGGCATGAGCACCGAATTCGCGGTCCTGGCACTGCCGGCCGACGGCGTGCCGATGAGCGAACCCGCATGGGACGAGCGGGCGATCGTCTGGGCACCCGCAGCCCCCACGATGGTGCTGCGGCCCGAGGGCGGGCGCGGCACCGTGCTCGCACTCGGCTCGCGCCGTGACGCCCGTCAGCTCTTCACCCTCAGCGACGGCGCACGCCTGGTTCCGACCGACGGCTTCTCCAGCACGCTGGTGCGTCCTGAGTTGGCGAGCCCCATCGGCACCGCCACGCGCACCCTCGCCGAGCTCGGCTTCGGTGAACGGACGGTGGAGGGGAGCGGCGTGGTGGTGGCGGGCTACGCCTTCGCCCTCGCCGACTTCGGCCGCAACGTCGCTCCGCGCGCGGTGCGCGTGCTGGCCCGCCATTCGATCCTCCCCGCCGACGGCTATGGCAGCATGCGCCTGATGCTCAACGGCCAGTTGATCGCGTCGCGTGGCCTCGAGGGCACCGACCTCGACGGGACCTTCACCCTGCCGGCCCACCTGCTGGCTCGCGACAACCGGCTCGAGGTGCGTTTCCACGTGGTGCTGGGCGAGGGCGGCTGCATCCTCGGCGGGCCCACCTTCACTGCCACGGTGGATGCGCGGTCGGCGTTCGTTCTGGGTGACGCGGGCAGCTTGCCGCCGTCGTTCGACCGCTTCCCGGCCGCCATGGTGCCGGCCTTCTCGGTGCTGCTGGAGCCGCGTGACCGGTTCCGCGTGGAGCTCGCGGCCCGGACCATCGGGGCGATGCAGCAGACCACCACCACCCCGCTTGCCCCGTTCGTCGTGCGCGATCGCGCCGACGCACGAGGTGCGCTGCTCGCCATCGGCACCGGACCACTCGCCGAGGCGCTCGGGGCCCCGCTCAGTGGCGACGGCTTCCAGCTGAGGGACCTCGAGGGACGGATCTGGGACGCCTACGCCCCCACGGCGTCATTTGCCGCGATGCAGGCCTTCCGCGAGGGCGGGCGCGACGTGCTCCTTCTCCACCACACGCGCGAGGACGGGGCGCCGCTCGACGCGATGCTGCGCGAGACGCTCGCGCCTTACGGCTGGTTCGGCGTGCACGGCGACCTCGCGCTCCGCGGTGCGGAGGGCCCGGCGACAGTGCTCACCGCCGCCAACGCCGGGTGGATCATTGACCGGACCGTGGCCGAACCGCCGTCGCGGTGGCAGCGCTGGCGCACCGCGATCTTCCTGGGTGCCGGCATCCTCCTGATCATCCTGGCCATCTGGCTCTACCCGCGGGTGGTCCGGCGTGAGCTCGATACGACTGGGTGACCTGCTGGTTGCGCGGGGGCTGCTCACCCCCGCGCAACTGGCCATCGCCCTGACGCAGCAGGAGCGCACCGGTGAACGCCTCGGTCGCCTCCTGCTGATCCTGGGCTTCGTCAGTCGCCTGGACCTCGCGCGCGTGTTGGCGGCGCAGTGGGGTCTGCCCTTCGTCACCATCGAACCGCGGGCGCTCGACCTGGCGGTCGCCCAGCGCTTCCCGCTGGAGGCCACGCTCCGCTTCCGTGCCGTCCCGCTTCGGGATGACGGCACCGCGGTGCTCGTCGCCACCGCCGATGAGCCGACACCCGACCTGCGCGAGGCGCTGGCGGTGGTGTATCCCGGGCGGACGCTCGACCTCCGGGTGACCACCGAGTGGGACATCGATCGCGGCGTCGGGCTCGTGCATCGCCGCAAGGTGGTGGATGCCTCCATCTACGGCCTCTATTTCCGTGACCAGGCCGAGAGCTCGTTCACCGTCTTCACGCTGCCGCAGTACCTCGTGCTCGTCGGCGGGATGGTGGGACTCCTCGCGGCGCTCTGGGCGTGGCCGTTGCAGACGCTGCTGCTCCTCAACGTGCCGGTGACGCTGTTCTTCCTTGCGGTGATTGTGTTCCGGACCATCGTCGGCATCAAGGGCGCGGGCGCCGAGACGGCGATCACCGTGACGGAGGACCGGGTGCGCGAGCTCGCCGCGCGCGACCTGCCGACCTACACGATCCTGGTGCCGGTCTACAAGGAGCGGCGCGTCATCGGCCGACTGCTCCAGTCGCTCGCCGCCCTCGACTACCCGGCGGACAAGCTCGACATCATGATCCTCTTCGAGGAGGACGATCCGGACACGCTCGCCGCGGCCAAGGCGGCCGCGCCGGGGGCGAACGTCCGCTTCCTGATCGTCCCCGCCGGGGATCCGCAGACCAAACCCAAGGCCTGCAATGTGGGGCTGCTGTTCGCGCAGGGCGAGTACCTCGTGATCTATGACGCGGAGGATCGGCCCGACCCTGACCAGCTCAAGAAGGCGCTCCTTGCTTTCCGACAGGGACCGCCCGACCTCGCCTGCGTCCAGGCCGCCCTCAACTACTACAACTGGGACGAGAACTTCCTCACCAGGATGTTCACCCTCGAGTACTCGTTCTGGTTCGACTACCTGCTGCCTGGGCTCGATCGGCTGCGGCTCCCGATCCCGCTGGGCGGGACGAGCAACCACTTCCGGACCGCCGTGCTCGAGGAGCTCGGGGGGTGGGACCCGTTCAACGTGACCGAGGACGCCGACCTCGGCATCCGGGCGGCGATGCACGGCTACCGCGTGGGCATCGTGAACTCGACCACCTACGAGGAGGCGAACACCCATCTCGGCAACTGGATCCGGCAGCGGTCGCGGTGGATCAAGGGCTACATGCAGACCGCGCTCGTGTACCTCCGGAATCCGGTGGACCTCGTGCGGCGCGTGGGCGTCCGACAGGCGCTCGGCTTCGGGCTGCTGATCGGCGGGACACCGCTGGTGTTCCTGTTCCAGCCGATCGCGGTGGCGCTCACCGTGGGCTGGCTTCTCACGCGGACCACGCTGCTCGCGCCGCTGTTCCCGCCCTGGCTGCTCTACCTCTCGCTGTTCAACCTGCTCATCGGCAACGCGCTGGCGATCTACGTGAACATGTTCGCCGTGTTCAAGCGCCGCCTGCACGGCCTGGTGCTCTTCGCCCTGCTGAACCCGGTGTACTGGCTCCTCCACTCGATCGCGGCATACAAGGCGCTGGGGCAGCTGTTCACCCGGCCCTATTACTGGGAGAAGACCGTCCATGGCCTCACCCGGCACAACTGAGCCCCGCGCCGCCCCCTGGGTGCGCGCGGTGCTGGCGGTGGCGATCGTGGCCCCGCTGGTGCTGGTGGCGTTCGCCATGGCGCAGGACGGGTGGCTGAGCGACACGCACGGGGCCTTCCTGCATCGTGTCCGCTTCGCGGTCGAGCGGGGCCGGCTCGAGTTGCTCGGCTTCGAGTACCCCCCACTGCCGTTCCTCCTGCTCGTGCCCTGGCCCACGCCTGCGGCCGCCACGCTGCTCGGTGGGCTCGGCGTGCTGGGCCTCGCCTGGATGGTGCTCGCCGAATGCACCGACCGGCGCTCCATCCTGCCGCTCGTTCTCCTGGTCGGGGCGCTGTGGACCCCGATCGGCGCGCACCTCGTCACCAGCAATTTCAACGAGGCGCTCGGCCTGCTCGCCCTCTTCATCGCGTGGCGGCACTATCGCCGGTGGTGGTCCACGCGGCAGACAATCCACGGCCTGTACACCGGCCTGTGGCTCGGTGTGGCGTTCTACACCTCGCCCCTCGGACTGGCGCTCGCGCTGCTCGCCGGGGCGCTGTTGCCGGTCCTTTTCCCGCGACTGCAGATCCCGCCGTTCGCCTCGCAGCTCGTGCTGCTCAGCTTCCCCGGGGTGGCGGCCGTCGCCACGTGGGCCTACCTCTCGTGGGTCTTCGTCGGCCGCGTGGCATTCCCTTTCACCCCCTGGGAGCTGAACTCGCCGGGGTTTGTCGACATCCTGTGGTGGACCCTCCCGTACCTCCTGGTGGCCGTGGTGGCGATGTCGCGGCGCCAGGTGGCGACCGCAGGCGTGCTCCTGCCGCTGGCGCTGCTCGCGCTGGCGAACCGGGTGGGGTGGCACTTCTCGCTCGCCTTCGCGGTGACCCTGCTCACCCTGGTGGCGATCGTCGCCCTGCCGCGCGACCTCACCCGACCGGTGCGCGCCCTGCTGGGCACGGTGGCGGTGCTCCAGGCCCTCGCGGCGTGGTGGGTGGTCCCCTGGCCGCAGCCCACGCCGCGGGACGCCGTCGCTCGGGCCGTGGCGGTCGCGCTGGCCGATGCCCCCCCCCGGAGCGTGCTGCTCGATGACCGCCATGCCGAGCCGCTGCTCAAGTGGTCCCGCTCCCTCCGCGGCTACCTCACCACCCGGGACACCGGCTTCGAGGTGGCGCTCGCGCAGCCGCTGCGGCACGTGCGCTACGTGCTCGTGACGGCCGACGGCGACGGGCTCACCCTCGATGCAGACCGCCGCCCCCCCCCAGGCTTCGTGCTCGATTGGCGCTGGGCCGGATATACCCTGTGGCGACACCCCGATGCCCCGGCCCGCCCGGTGCGCTTCGAAGTGCTGCCCGACCCGTCGGCGCTGGAGACCGTGCCATGACCCGCCCTGCCTGCCCGCTCCTGCTGGTCGCCGTGCTCCTGCTCGCGGGCCGGCCAACCCCCGCCGCGGCACAATGGACCCTCCCGCGCAACGGGTGGTTCATGTCGCACAACCTGAACGTGGGACGCTTTCCGGACCGCTTCTCCGCCGGCCCCGACGCCACGCGCAACGAGCTGCGCAAGGTCGACTGGGGGATGTACTTCATCTACGGGTTGCGCGAGGGGCTCAGCGTGGGCCTCGGCCAGGGCTTCTCCCGCCTCGAGCAGACGGTGGGCACCACCGAGGCCACCTCGACCGGGTTCGGCGCCACCGGCCTCTTCGTCATGAAGCGGATTGCCCAGGGCAAGGGGGGCATCCTCTCCATCCAGCCGCGGATCGACCTGCCGCTGCTCTTCGACACCGA
>JBBQQJ010000048.1:0-14911 GCA_038216165.1 Gemmatimonadales bacterium
CCCCCCGCGCCGCCGGGCATCGTCCCCGCGATGCGCCACCGCTCGGGGTCCATTGCCACCAGCGTGGCCTCGAACGCGGGGCGCCCGACCGTCTCGCGGAACCAGAAGCTCCGACCCACGTAGCGGCGCAGGATCGCCTCCTCGCTCCAGGCCGGATCATGGCGGATGCCGTGCACGCGCACCATCGGATCGAGGGAGGTGAGCGAGGCCGCATCGAAGGCACCGAGGGCCAGTGGGTGGGTGCTGAGCCCGTTCGGGAGGCGCAGCGGCAGGGTACGCCGCACCAGCACCTGTCCGCTGTTGAAGAGGGTGATCGAGGGCCCCTGCTGGGCCGGCAGGGCGGGTGCCGCGGCAAGGGCAAGCAGGGCGAGCGGGAGGAGGCGGCTCATTGGCGAAGCTCCATGGCAAGGCGCCCCACGAGCACGCGGAGCGTCAGATAGGTGACCGGTGCGCCCACTGCGACCAGCCATGCTGGAGACGCCGGATGCGCCAGCAGCGCCCACGCGCCGTAGCCGGCCGTGGCGGTCAGGGCGATGGTGCGCGCCCAGGTGTCGGCCGCGCGACGCCGGCGGCCGGTGCACGCACGGCAGCGATCCCCTGGCGTGATCCCCTCGACATAGGTGCCACATTCGGCACAGGGAAGTTCACCCCACGCGCCGGGCGACCGCATCCCCGAACTCCTGCGTGGTGGCAGTACCGCCGAGGTCGCGGGTGCGCACCCGATCGGCGACGATGGTCGCGATGATGGCGCGCCGCACCCGGTCGCCGGCCTCGTCTTCGCCCAGGTGCTCAAGCATCATCGCCGAGGCGAGGACGAGCGCCGACGGATTGGCAATCCCCTGCCCCGCGATGTCCGGCGCGGAGCCGTGCACGGCCTCGAAGATGGCGGCGTCCGCCCCGATGTTGCCGCCGGGGGCCAGCCCCAGGCCGCCCACGAGGCCGCTGATCTCGTCGGAGAGGATGTCGCCGAAGAGGTTGGTGGTCACCATCACGTCGAACTGCTCCGGCCGCAGCACGAGTTGCATGGCGCAGTTGTCGACGATCATGTCCTCGAAGCCCACCCGCCCGGCGTACTCGGCGGCGATCTCGCGCCCGATCTCGAGAAACAGTCCGGTGGTGAACTTCAGGATGTTCGCCTTGTGCACCAGCGTGACCTTCTGCCGCCGGTGCCTGATCGCGTACTCGAAGGCGTAGCGGATCACCCGCTCCGCCCCGGTGCGGGTGACCACGGCCACGCTCTCCGCCTGACCGTGCGGATCGCCCGCCACCTCCACCCAGCGCTCCTGCCCGATGTAGAGCCCCTCGAGGTTCTCGCGCACCAGGACGATGTCCACGCCGTCGAAGCGGCCGCCCGGAATGATCGTCTTCGCGGGGCGCACGTTGGCATAGAGGGTGAACTCTTTGCGGAGCGCCACGTTGATCGATCGGAATCCCCCCCCCACTGGTGTGGTGAGCGGCCCCTTCAGGGCGAGCCGGGTGCGCCGGATGCTGGCGAGGGTGGCCTCGGGCAGCGGATCGCCGGCGTCGGCGACGGCGGCCATCCCGCCGAGCTGGCGGTCCCAGGTGAAGGCGAGGCCGGTGGCCTTGAGGACCTGCACGGCGGCGTCGGTAATTTCCGGACCGATCCCGTCGCCGGGAATCAGGGTGATCTCGTAGGGCATGTCAGCGAAAGTCGGGAAGGATGTAGGCAATGGTGGCGGCGAGGGCGGCCGCGGCGGTCGGGCGCGTGGCCGTGGGCGTGCTGCGCCAGATGACGCTCCCGCTCCGCGTGTCCACCATCGCCAGGCTCACCTCGGCGGTGACCCCACCGGTGCCGGCCGTGTCGGGCGAGAACCGCACCGCCGCCGGGATCATCACGGTGCGCGAGTGGGTCATGGCCGAGAGGGCGCGGAGGTAGGAGCGGAGCGGGTCGGGCACGCGGTCGATCGACGAGGCGCGCATCACCGCCTGGCCCATCCGGTCGGGGTCGGTGACGGTGGCCGGGGCCCGGCGCGCCACGGCGCGGAGGGCGGCGGGGAGGACCCAGTCCACCTCGGGCCCGCGGGCCAGCAGCGCCTCGCCCAGGATCGAGTCGGCCCAGGCGAGCTGCGCGGTCCGCGCACCGGGGAGGAGCTCGTCGACCGGGGCCGCGGCACTCAGGTAGGTCACCGGAAGGACGGGGATGGGCTGTCCGGCGAGCGGGGCCACCGCCAGGGCGGGGGCCGCCTGCTGGGCCGCGAGGGGCGGGGCGGCGAGCAGGGCGAGGGCGAGGCAGATCACAGGGCGATGCACTGCCCAAACCTATTCGAGCGAGAGGCCCCCGTCCACGACGATCGTCTGCCCGGTAATGTGCCGGGCGGCCTCGGAGGCGAGAAAGGTCACCACGCTGGCGATCTCCTCCGGCTCGGCCAGGCGGCCCAGGGAGGCCCGTTTCCGGGTGCGATCGACCACTTCCGCGGGGAGCTGGTCGAGCCGCTCGGTGTGCACGAACCCCGGCGCCACGGCATTGACATTGACGTTGCTGGGGCCCAACTCGAGGGCGGCGGAACGCGTGAGCGCCTCCAGCGCCGCCTTGCTCGCGGCGTAGTTGGACACGCCGAAGCCCGGGCGGGAGGCTTGGTGGGCCGAGATGTTGACCACTTTGCCGTGGCGCTGGGCGCGGAAGTGCTGGGCGCAGGCGGCGATGCAGTGGAAGGCGCCGGTGACATTGGTGTCCATCACCGTGTGCCACTGGGAGTCGGTGAGGCGCCAGAGTGCCGCATCGTGGGCGATGCCGGCATTGTTGACGAGCACGCTCACCTCGCCCCAGGTCTCGATGACCAGCGCGATGAAGTCGTCCACCGCCATCCGATCGCGGACGTCACATTGCACGGCGAGCACATCCACGCCGAGGGTGGCGAGTGCGGCCTCGGTGAGGAGGGCCATCGACTCGATGTCGCGGCCGGGCATCGGCACCCAGCAGAACGCCACCCGATGGGCCTGCTGACCAAAGGCGTGGACAATGGCCCGGCCGAGCCCGGTGGCGCCGCCGGTGATGACCGCGACCCGCCCGGACCCGCTCACCTCACTGGTGGCGGGCGCGGGCTGCGTCATGGTGGCCGGTCCGGTGGGGGACGCGGCAGTGGCGGCGGACCAAGGATCTGGGCCGCCTGGGGATCCCCAAGGCATACTGGAACGTACGGGCAAAACAGGGAAAGGGGAACTGCTGGCATTTCAGGCTGGCACCTGGGAATGCGACCCGGGTTGTGCGCATCCCGCCACTCGGTCGTCGACCACAGATTACCACCACGCCATCTGGAGCACCGGTACCGGCTGTCCAATCAGCCCAGGAGCCTCTCATGCGCGATCGTGCCCAATCGAGTCTCGTCGCGATCCTGCTCGCCGCCTGCAGCGACAGCGGGATCCTTCCCGGCGCCGACCTTGTCGCCCACTCCCGTGAACTGGGATATCCGCCTGAAGCGCAGTAGCTACGCCTCCACCGGGGTCTGTGGGATCACGGCGTTCGGCGACGACCGTTTGGTGTGCTGGGGCAACCTCCACCGCGCGAGAAATACGGACCCGACGACGCCCTCAGCGCTGGAGGGCCAGCCGACCCGGGCCACCTCACTCGGTGGAGACTGGGCCAGGGGGCGCTTTGTGCTCGATGGTCGTCTTCATCGGTTCGGTGACAACGGGGGGACCGTTGCGGATTTCGAGTTCTACTCCGCGCGTGACCGTACGCTCGCCGAGCCGACCACGCTGGTCCGCTTGCTGACGCGCGCCTCGTCGTACTGGTGCGTCGAGCACGGCGACGGAGCCACCATCTGCTCCGACCGGAACGACCTCCCGGCGTCGGTCCCGCTGCCCTAGCGGGTGCCCAGGGCACCACCCGGGCGGCCCTCAGACATGTTGGTCGATCAGGATGGCGGTCCCGTTCCGAAGCATGAGCCACTGCTTCGCGGCATCCCCCCCACCGCAGGCGAAACCGAGATGCTCGCAGCAGGATGGGGAGCGCAAGCGGGGGAGGGAGACGACTGGACCGGTGGTGTCGGGCGGGCTCAGGCCACGCCCCCTCAGCGCGCCACGCAGCTCGCGCCCGCCCAGAAGGCAACGATGACCGCGTCGGGCCCCTCGGCGGAGAGCACCCCCTGCAACCCGCCGGCCTGGAACTCCACGCCCAATGTGGACTGCGCAACGGTGGCAGCGTAGGCCGCGTCGAGCGCGCGGCGGGTGCTGCCGATCCCCACGCCGCTCATGGTCTGCAGCGTGGCACCAGGCTCGGGGCGCACGGTCCACCCGGCGAAGCGGGTGTCCTGAATGGCGAGGATCAGGCCATTCTGAAACGCCACGAAGTCGAGTGGCCCCATCCCGCAATCCGCGTTCGTGGATCGCTCCCCCGGCGAGCCCATCACCCTGGCGATCGCGTCGAGCGCCTGCGCGGCGTCCGTGCCGAACGGCACCGCCCGGGTCGATCCCGATACGGTATTGACCAGCATGAGCCCGTCGCCAGCGAGGGCAAGCGCCACGGTGGCGGAATCGGCGGACACCGACACAGGCGCGCCACCTTCACCGGCGGGTGGGGCGGGGACAGGGGTGTCAGCGGCCGGTTGGCAGCCGCCCAGGAGCAGCAAGGCGAGGGTGGCGCGGAGGGGAGTGATCATCCGACAAAGATACCGCCGAAACTGCGAGCAACGGGTGAACGTCCTGCCGCGTCGCCCAGTGGCGTCAGACCGATGTGTCGCGTGCCGCTGCGCGCCGCCGCCGTGCCGCCCCCGCCAGTCCCAGCAGCCCGGTGCCCAGCAGGGTCAGGGTGGCGGGCTCGGGCACGACGGCCACCTCGTCGCCCACCGCGGTACCCTCGAGGAACTCCGGGTCGGACGGTCCAAGCTGCTGCCACGCCTCCCCAATCGGCGGCTCCTCCGGGAGGTCCAGGAGCACCGGCGTCGGTGCCGGGCCTCCCAGCAGGAGCACATGCGCCCCGCCGATGTGCAGCTCGTCGTAACGGCCGCCCCAGATCCTCCCGCCGCGGGCCGTGGGTGAGAGTGCCATCCACCCGGTGTGGCCGACTTCCTCCCCGTTCAGGAAAAACCGGAACCAGACGGAAGTTGTCATCCCGGACCACAGGGAGAAGCCATCGCGGACCTCGCCGAATCGCAGGATGTCGCCGGGCAGACGGCCGAAGGGGGAATAGGCCGCGAGCACGTCCCAATGATTGGCCGCAAACTGGCTGCACTGGTCCACCACCGACCCCGCCACCCCATCGGGAAAGGCCGAGCCGGTGTAGGCATCGCTGGTCAGATGGGCATCGAGGACAAAGCACGCTGGGTCATCGGCGCGGGCAGGTGCCGCGAGGGCGACCAGGAGCACGAGCGTGGCACAGAGAGGGTGGCGCATGGAACGCTCCGACGTGAGGAGCCGCGCCAGCACGGCGCGGCGACCCCCCTCCCGGTTGCAGGATGCGGGCCGAATGGCCAACATGTTGATGCTCAACGGCTTGCGCCGAACCCGGGGGCCATGCGGGGGCGCCTGGGTGGAGGATTCTGCGAGAGCCGGTCGATGAACGGCGACCCCCGCCGGGCCGCCCGTTCACCGCTCCCGAGGCATCGGGACTACTGGAGGAACAGCAGCTCGCGGTAGGTCGGCAACGGCCAGAGGTCGGCCGCCACGTACAACTCGAGCGTGTCACACGCGCCACGCATCACCTGCATGGCGGGGATGAGGTGGCTCTGGATCCGCTGCGCATGCTTCCACGGATCGCTGCTCTCGTGGACGAGCTCCTCCTCGAGCGCGAGGACAGCGCGACGCGCCGCGCCCACGAAGCCCGCGAAACGGTCGAGGGCCGTGACCGTGTCGGCGCAATCCACCCCCGCGGCTTCGGTCGCCGTGACCGTCTCGGCGAGCAACTGCTGATGCCGCATCGCCGCGGGAATGATCATCGTGCGCGCCATCGTCGCCAGCGTCTCGGCCTCGATGGTGAGCTGCTTGACCCACTTCTCCACCGCGATGAAGTGACGCGACTCGACCTCCGCCTTGGTCAGCACGCCGTACTTCTTGAAGAGGTCAACGGTCTTCTTCCCCTTCAGCACCGGGAAGGCATCGACCGAGGTCCGCATGTGCGGCAACCCACGCCGCTCGGCCTCGACGTGCCACTCCTCGGAGTAGCCATCGCCATCGAAGCAGACCCGCTTGTGCGCCTTGACCAGCTTCTTCAGCATCGCGAGCGCCGCCGCCTGGAGCTTCGCGGGGGTGGGCGAGGTGCCGGCGGACTTCTCGAGGTCGGTGGCGATCAGGTCGAGCGATTCAGCCACGATCGTGTTGAGGATCGTGTTCGGCCAGGCGATCGAGTGGGTGGAGCCGACGGCCCGGAACTCGAACTTGTTGCCCGTGAAGGCGAACGGCGACGTCCGGTTGCGGTCGCCCGAATGGCGCGGCAACTGCGGCATCGAGCGGGCGCCGAGGTTGAGAAGATCGCGCTTGAGGGTGCGGTTCGGCAGCCCCTGCTCCACCTGCTCGAGGATGTCGGTGAGCATCTCACCGAGGAAGATCGAGATGATCGCCGGCGGGGCCTCATTGGCGCCGAGGCGATGATCGTTGCCCGCCGAGGCGACGCAGGCGCGCAGCAGATCGGCATGGAGATCCACCGCGCGGACCACCGCGCACAGGAAGACCAGGAACTGCAGGTTGGTATGCGTCTCGTCCTGCGGGTCGAGCAGGTTCACACCGGTGTCAGTGGCCATCGACCAGTTGTTGTGCTTGCCGCTGCCGTTGACGCCGGCGAACGGCTTCTCGTGCAGGATCGCCTTGAGCCCGTGGCGATCGGCCACGCGCCGCAGGGTCTCCATCAGGAGCATCTGGTGGTCGGACGCGACATGGGCCACCTCGAAGAGCGGCGCGATCTCGTACTGACCAGGCGCCACCTCGTTGTGGCGCGTCTTCACCGGCACGCCCACGCGGTAGAGCTCCTCCTCCGATTCGTTCATGAACGCGAGCACGCGGGGCGGGATCGCGCCGAAATAGTGATCCTCGAGCTGCTGGCCCTTGGGCGGCCGCGCACCGATCAGGGTGCGCTCGCACGTCACCAGGTCGGGCCGGCGGTAGTAGAGCGCCTTGTCGACGAGGAAGTACTCCTGCTCCGGGCCGACCGTGGTCTGCACCCGCGAAACGCCCGCGTCGGTGCCGAAGAGCCGGAGGATGCGCATCGCCTGCTTGGAGAGTGCCTCCATGCTCCGCAACAGCGGGATCTTGGTGTCGAGCGCCTCACCCGTCCACGAGACGAAGCCCGTCGGGATGCAGAGGGTCACCGCCCGGCCGGAGCGAATCAGGAACGCCGGTGAGGTCGGATCCCAGGCGGTGTAGCCACGCGCTTCGAAGGTGGCCCGCAGGCCGCCCGAGGGGAACGACGAGGCGTCGGGTTCACCCTGCACCAGTTCGGACCCGGAAAAGTTGTAGATGACCCCACCCATCCCGTCCGGCGAGATGAGCGAGTCGTGCTTCTCCGCGGTCAGGCCGGTGAGCGGCTGGAACCAGTGGGTGAAGTGCGTCGCGCCCCGCTCCACCGCCCAGTCCTTCATCGTGGCGGCCACAATGTCGGCCACCGCCGGGTCCAACGGCTCGCCATGGTCCATCGTCCGCAGCAACGACTTGAAGATTGCCTTCGGCAGGCGGCGTTGCATCACCTCACGGGAGAAGGTGTCGGAGCCGTACAGCGCCTCGAGGCGCGACGGGGACGGATCGGGAATGGCGGGGACGTCGGACACGAAGGACTCCGGAGCGCAGGGGACGGTGAACGGTGAACGGTGAACGGTGAACGGTGAACGGAGGCGAATGTGGGGGAAAGATCGTGGTTCTGCAATGATGGTTACCCGGCTATCTATATACCACAAATGCCGTGAAATCAGGGAAGATTCCACGGCACGGGCGATCACTCACTATTTCGTTAGCTGACTAACTAGCTTCTTGCGATGCCTCCGCTGCCCACCGGGCGAGGGGCACCGCCAGGCCACCCTGACCGAGGGCCAGCGCGAGGAATGCCTCCGGAGCGTCGCCCCGCTCGGCATACCAGGTCTGCCACGCATCGTGGGCCAGTGCCGCGGCCAGTCGCTCCAGCGGTGTCTCGGCCACCTGCACCACGAGCTCCTCCGCCTCCGCCTGGCCGAGACCCGCGATGGTGGCCGCCCGCTCCCCCAGCGGGCCGGGAAGCAACTGCCTCGTCTGGAGGAGGAGGTCGGTCTCGGCCGCCACCGCATCGCGCATGGCGAGGTGAGCCGACATCAACCGCCGTTCGGGCGTCCCGAGGACCGCGTGGTCGCGCAGCAGCGCCGCCACCGTCCGCGACCACCCCTCCAACAGGCCGGGGGCGACCAGCAGGCGCCGGATCGGCCGCACATTCGCGGCCCGGGCCGTGTCGAACATCCGCCGAGCGTGCCCCCGCAGGGCAAGGCCGGCCAGCGACCACGCGTCGTCGATTTCCGGAGCCGGCGGGGGCGCTGCGGCACTCACCGGCAGTCCGCTCGCCTCCAGCATGGCTCCGACACGTTGCCACTCCTCGGCCCAGGCCTCGAAGCGATCCATCGGGTCGAGCGTCGCCTCGTCACGCAACTGCTCCACCGCCGCGGGCCAGTCCGCTGCGCCGAGGTCGGCCGCGGCCGCCTCCAGCGAGCGTTCGATACTGGCACGGCGGAGCTCCAACGTCCGGAGCACCCCCTTGATCCCGAGCGGTTCGGCGGTGAGGGTGCGGAGCCGCCCCTCGACCTCGGATTCGCCGACCCCTGGTACGCCCCCCACCCGCTCGGGCTGGGCGAGCCAGGTCTGGTGCTGCACGAGCCCCTCGCGGCACGGGGCCACCGCCGCCTCATCGAGCCGTTCGGACGCCGCATCGAGCCGCTCGGCCAGCAGTGCCGTCGCGCGCGCGGCGCCCTCGACGAGGAAGCGCGGGGCCGGGCGGCCATCCTCGCGGAGCGTGGCGAGGAACGTCGGCAGCTCGCCCACGCGGTCGCGGAGCGCGGCCTCGTGACTGGCGTCAAAGTCCTCGCCGAGCAGGGCATCGAATGCCGCCATGGCGTGGCGCAGCGGTAACCCCGGGTCGGCGCTCGGGGCGTGCGCCTCGGCGGCGAGCCGCAGCGTCTCGGCGCGCACCGTGTCGATCAGCATGGTGCGGTCGACCTCGTCGGCGAGGGTCGCGACGTCCTCGAGATCCTCGATCGCGTTGGCGATGCTCCTGAGCGCGACCTCCTGCGCCAGCAGCCACGGCACGTCGAAGCGGCCGAGGCGGCGATGCACCTCGAGTGGTGCCTCGTGAGGATGGCGCAGCGGATCGAGGTGACGCGCCAGATCGAGATACGAGGCGAGCAACTCGGGGAGCGCGGTCACGCCGGACCCGTCACGGTGGAGTGGCTGCCGATGCTCGCAGCGCCGTGCAGCCCGTGCACGGTCACGTCATCGCCGAGCATCGACTCACCGAGGGTGCTGCCGCTGATGGTGCAGCGTGCGCCGATGATGCTCTCGCGGATCGTGCTGTCCGCAACGGTGGTGCCGGCCTCGATGGTCACGTTCGGGCCGATCGTCGAGCGCGTGATGGTGCAGCCGTCCTCGATCAGCACCGGCTCAATGAGCGTCACATCGGAACCGAGGGCGGGATGCCGCGCCGCGCCGTGGGCGAGCAGGATGCCGTTGGTCTCGAGCGTCGAGCCAAGCTGACCGCAGTCGTACCAGCCACCCACCTCGGCTGTGAGAATCTTCCGGCCGCGGTCGATCATGTGCTGGAACGCATCGGTCAGGTAGTACTCACCCTTGTTGGCCGGCGCGGCGAGGACGTGGTCGATGCCGTCCCAGAGCGCGGGGGTATCCCGGATCCAGTAGAGCCCGATGTTGGCGAGCTTGCTGATCGGCTCGGTGGGCTTCTCCACGATCTGCGTCATGTAGCCGTCCGCGTCGGTCACCACCACGCCGAAGCGCTGGTAGTCCTCCACCTCCTTGGCCCAGATGATCCCGTCGGCGTCCACCGATTCCGCGAGCGAGAGGTCGGCCTCGAACACCGTGTCCACGAAGATGATCATCGCCGGCCCGTGCACGTGCGGGCGGGCGAGGTTCACCGCCCCGGCCGTGCCGTCCTGGACGCGCTGCTCGATGAAGCGCGACGGCAGCGTGTAGCGCGAGCGCGCATACGCCTCCACCTGCTCCTTGAGGTGCCCCGTGATGAAGATCAGCTCCTCGATGTGCAGCCCGTCGAGGCGATCCATCACCCAGTCCATCACGGGACGTCCGGCCACCTTGAGCATCGGCTTGGGGACCAGGTGGGTGTGGGGACGCAGGCGCGAGCCCTTGCCGGCCAGGGGGATGATCACTTGCATCGCGGCTCACTTCCTTCCGTAGCGGTCCCGGAGGCGGACGATGTCGTCCAGTTCGGGGGTGGAGGCCTCGAGGACATCGCTGTCAACGACTGCCTCGATCGAGTGGATCATCCCGGGCGGAATGTGCACCGACTCGCCCGCGGCGAAGGTCCGCTCCTCGGGATGGGAGTCGGCATCGGCCCAGATCCGGAGCACGAGGTGCCCGGTGAGCACATGCATCGTCTCGTCCTTGCGCTCATGGTACTGGCACGAGAGGACGTGGCCGGCCTTCACGTGGAGGATCTTGCCGACATAGTGATCCGTGAGCGCCCAGATGCGCTCGTGGCCCCACGGCTTGTCGACCTGGTAGGGAATCTCGGGCATTCAACGGTCCAGGGAGTGGAAGGTGAACGAGGACGGGATCGTGATGCATTCGCGGACACAGGTGCCGCAGCCGACGCACCCCTCGGCCTTGAGCACGGGACGGCCCTCGTCGTCCATCGCGAGCGCCGACTCCCCCACCGGGCAGGCGCGAGCACAGACGCCGCAGGGCTGGCCCTGAAACGTAATGCACCGTTCCGGATGGAGTTCGACCCGCCCGAGCCGCTCGGTGCGCCAGCCGTCCACCGGCGTGGTGAGGGCCTCGGTCGGACACGCGGTCACGCAGGGCATGTCGGGACAGGCGAGGCAGGGGAGGCGGGCGGGCTCCAGGAACGGCGTCCCCGCGGCGAGCCCCCCCTTGGGACTCACATGCAGGATTGCCCCCGCCGGGCAGACACGCGCGCACTCGCCACAGCGGGTGCACGCCGCAAGAAAGGCCACCTCCGGCAGCGCGCCCGGCGGCCGCACGTAGCGCTGGCGGACCACGCGCTCTTCCGTGGCCTTCGCGAACCGCTCGACGGAGTCGCCGAAGGCGCGGCGCAGGAAGGAGCGGCGATCGCCGTCGAAGTTGGTCATGGGGGGAAGATAAGGACAACCCCTCGTCCCGAGCGCCGCGCGGGACAAGCACGGCGTTCGGGACGAGGGAGCCTACCGCCCCGCGAGCAACTGCTGCCGCAGCCGGCCCAGGCGCTTGCGCACCGAGCCGTCGTACACGCGGTCGCCGATCCGGACGATGGTGCCGCCGAGGATCGCGGGGTCCACCGCAAAACCGGCGATGACTTCCTTGCCGATCGCCGTGGCGAGCCGCTCGGTGATGACCTGCTTCGCGAGCGCGTCGACTTCACGCGCGAGCGTGATCCCGGCACGTACCCGGCCGAGCTTGGCGTCCACGAGCACGCGATACTCATCGGCGATCCGGCCGAGCAGCAGCTGGCGGCCGCGCTTGACCACGGCGACCACGAAGAGCTGGAAGGGCCGCGGGGCGGTCGAGAGCGCCTCGGAGACGATCACGAGCTTCCGCTCCTTGGGCACCCGTGGGGAGACCATGGCGGCCTCGATCGACGGCGTGCTCATGGCGGCCGCGGTGGCGTCGAGCAGGTCGCCCCACGCTTCGGTCGCCTCTGCGCGCTCGGCGAGCGTGAGCAGCGCCTCGGCGTAGTTGCGGGCGATCGTGACCGGTCTCACGCGCGGGTCCCGATCTCGGTCAGGTAGTCCTCGACGATCTTGCGGTCGGCGGCGGTATCGAGGCGCTGCGCGATCACCTTGCCGGCCGCGGCGATCGCGATCTCGACCGCCTCGCGCCGCACATCGGCCACCGCACGATCACGCTCCGCGCCGATCTCGCGTTTGGCCCGCGCGAGCATCTCGTCCTGCTCCGCCCCCGTCTTCTCGAGGGCGGTGGCCCGCTCGTGCTCGGCCGCCTGGCGTGCCTCGGCCAGGATCGCCAGTGCCTCGCTGCGGGCCCCGGCCAAGAGCTCCCGCTGGTCCTCCAACCCCTTCGCCGCCTCGGCCTGCAGGCGCTCGGCCTCGGCCAACTGCGCGGCGATGCGCTGTTCCCGCTCGACGTTCCACCCGAGCAGCATCGGGAAGACCGTCTTGCTGAGGATGAACAGCACAGCGAGGAAGACCAGCCACGTCCACAGGGTCAACCCGAAGTTGACGTTGAACGGGCCGGGCAGGCCGCCACCATCATCGGCGGAGAGGAGCAACGGGAGCATCATGGCACGGTCCTGTCGGGCTTAGATGAGCTTGAACAGCAGGGCGAAGACGAGCGCGATGATCGTGGCGCCCTCGAGGAGCACGGCGATCAGCAGGCCCGCGCCACGGATGTCGCCCGCGGCCTCCGGCTGCCGGGCAATGCCCTCAGCCACCTGGCCACCGATCCGACCGAGACCGATGCCGGCCCCGAGGATCGCCAACCCAATGGCAATGCCGGCGCCAAGCTGGCCGTAGCCGCTCGCGATGGCGGCCGCAGCCACATCCGACATTCCCTCACCCTGCATCAGCAGATTCATCAACATTGTGTCGTTCCCAGCGTAGAGGAAGATGGTTCAGTGACGTACATCACTCGCCGGCGACCCCGTCTCTTCCGGAACGGGAACCCGCGAAAGGCACCAGCGGGTCAGTGACCCAGTGCCCCTGGACGGTGGGTTTCACCGTCTCGGAGATTCTGGAGGTTGGATGTTGGATGTTGGACTAAACCGAATCAGTCCCGCACCCACCGCTTATGACCCAATCTCCAACATCCAACATCCAACATCCGACATCTCAATGCTCATGCTGCATCATCCCGATGAAGACCGCACTCAGCAGCGCAAACACATACGCCTGCAGCAGCGCGACGATCAGTTCCAGAAACATGATCGCGACGACCACCCCCGCGGTGATGATCCCGATCCCCCAGCTCATCGCCCCGAGCTGGCCGAACAGGAACACGATCCCGAACAGTGACAGGATCACGAAGTGCCCGGCCGTCATGTTGCCGAAGAGACGCACCGCCAGCGCGAACGGCTTGACCAGCTTGGAGAGGACCTCGATCGGCGCCATCCCGATTGACATCGCCACCGCCCCGACGCCGCTGAGTCCCTCGACATGCGGGAAGATCGTGCCGAGGTAGCCCTTGGCCCCCAGCTTCACCATGCCGCCGACCTCGATGACGAGCAGCATCATGAACGCGAGGCCCGCCGTGACGGCAAGATTGCCGGTCGGCGAGGCGCCCCACGGGATGAGACCCAGCAGGTTGCAGGTCAGGATGAAGAAGAAGGCGGTCATGATCAGCGGCGCGTAGCGCGGCCCGTCCTCGTGCCCGATGTTCGCGATCGCGATCTCCTGGCGCACGAACAGCACGAACGCTTCCATGATCCCCGCGAAGCCACCCGGTGCCTTGCCAGCGGCATGGGCGCGCTTGACGCCCCGGCCGGCGAGGTAGAGCAGCCCGACGGTGATCACCGCCGCGAGGAGCAGGAACACCACGTGCTTGGTGGGCGAGAGGTCGATCACGAGCGGCCCGAGATGGATCGGCGCGAACTGCGGCAGGTGGATCACGCCGAAGGGGAGGAACTCGAGTTCGTGCGCGTCGCCGGTGTGATGAAACATCATCTCGGCAATGCTGAAGGTTGGCTCGTCGCTCATCGTCTCCGTCGCGTCTCCATGAACAGCAGGGGCACGATCACCCCCAGGTATCCGAGCGCCGTGGGCAGCGGCGGGAAGCGTTCCCGATCGAGCACCACGAGGAGGGCCACCAGCAGCACCCCCAGCAATCGCAGCACCACACCGACGGCATACAGACCGAGTTGATCGATCGTCGGCACCCGTCCGAGGCGCCGCATCACCAGCTCCGCCGTGCCCTGCATTGCCAGCGCCACCAACGCCCCGCCGAGCAAGCCACTTCCCCAGCTCACCCTTTGCCGCCCTTGAGGCGGCTGATGAGCCAGAACCCGGCGATCCCCATTCCGGCGAAGGTGCCGATCAGGGTGAACAACGGCATCGTGCCCGCACGCCGGTCCAGCCACACCCCACCCAAGGCGAAGAGTGCCACCGCAACCGCGAAGGTGATCCCGTGCGAAACGTAGATCCACCCCTCGCCGTAGGCCCGATTCGGCCCCCCGGGGGTTTTCACGGGCGGGAAGCTATGGGCTTGTGAAATATTTCGCAAGCAATCCGCCCCGCGTCGGGAGCGGCTATAATTGGCGGTTTCCCCCTCTGCGAGGACCGATTCGTGACCCAGCCCGGCCCCCCTGACGACCTGACCCAGCTCCGCCTCCTCGCCGAGGCGGTCGCGGCCCTCCGGACCCAGGTCGGCGAACGGGTGGTGGGCCAGCATGAAGCCGTCAATGGCATCGTGACCGCCATCCTGGGCGGCGGGCACGCCCTCCTCGTGGGGGTCCCAGGCCTCGCCAAGACGCTGATGGTCTCGACCGTGGCGGAGGCGTTGAACCTCTCCTTCAATCGGGTCCAGTTCACCCCCGACCTGATGCCTGGCGACATCACCGGCACCGAGCTCGTGGAGGAAGACCCTGCCACCGGTAAACGGCATTTCCGCTTCGTGGAGGGGCCGATCTTCGCCCAGGTGGTGCTGGCCGACGAGATCAACCGCACGCCGCCCAAGACCCAGGCCGCCCTCCTGCAGGCGATGCAGGAGCGCACCGTGACGGTGGCCGGGCAGACCTATACCCTGCCCCGGCCGTTCTTCGTGCTCGCCACCCAGAACCCGATCGAGCTGGAGGGGACCTAGCCCCTTCCTG
>JBBQQJ010000049.1:0-14821 GCA_038216165.1 Gemmatimonadales bacterium
GGCGGAGTAGACCAGCGCCGTCTGGCGCTGCTACAAGGGGGTGAGCGGCCCGCTCCGCCCGCGCAACATCGTCTCGGCGAGGAACAGGATGGAGGTCATCGGCGAGCGGAGGTCGTGGGCGATCTCGACAATGAGCTCCAGCCCGCTGGGCCCGCCGAGCCGCTCCTGAAAGCGCTCCGACCATGGCGGCGCCAGCAACGCCGCCACCCGCTCCATCGCTTGCACCGTGGCCACCGCCCCGGCCTCCAATGGCGGCGTCAATCCCGCCACCCAGGCGGCACGCAGGCCGGCCAGGACCCGGCGGGCCAGCGGCGTGGTCACCAGCTCCTCGCCGGCCGAGGTGCCGGCGGCCTCGGCGTGCACCGTCGCCACCAGCCAGATGACGGTCGCCTCGACCTCGGCGGCCGACGTCGCGTCGGCCGCGTACTGCTCCCACGCGTCCGTCACCGTCCGCGCTGCCGCAGCCAGGGCATCGCGTGGGGAGGCGTCAGGCATCAGCGGTCTGGTCGCGCTGCAGCCCGTGCTTTTCCATCAGCCGATACAGCGTGGTCCGGTCGATCCCGGCCTGCCGAGCGGCCTTGCTCATGTTGCCCGACGCCCGGGCGATGAGCCGCGCGAGGTACTCGGATTCGAACTCGGCAATCACCAGTTCCTTGGTCTCATGGAACTGGCCATCGTAGGCCACCCCGCTGGTCCGCACCGGCGCAGTCGCCTCCGCCTCCTCGTAGATCGGGATCTCGGCCGGGCCGATCGCCGCGTCGGGTTCGGCCAGCACCGCGACATGCTCGATCACATTCTGCAGCTCCCGCACATTGCCGGGCCATGGCCGCGACCGGAGGAAGGCGATGCCCTCCTCGGTCAACCGCGGCTGGCGGTCCGGCATCCGGCGGTGGCGACCCCAGAAGATCCCCATGAAATGGTTGGCCAGGAGGGCGATGTCGTCGAGGCGCTCCCGCAACGGTGGCAGCACGATCGGCACCACCCGGAGCCGGTAATAGAGGTCGCCCCGCAGGATGCCACGGGCCACGGCGTCCTGCGGATCGCGATTGGTGGCGGAAATAAAGCGCACGTCCACCGGGTCGCCGGAGGTTTCCGCGCCCACGCGGCGGATCACCCCGTCCTGTACAACGCGCAGCAACTTGGCCTGCAGCGGCAGGGACATCTCCGTCACTTCGTCGAGGAAGAGCGTACTGCCGTCGGCCGTCTCCAGCAGGCCGGGCTTGTCGCGGTCGGCCCCGGTGAACGCCCCCTTCCGGTGGCCGAACATCTCCGACTCGAGCAGCGGCTCCGGCAACGCGGCACAGTTGATCGGCACCAGGGCGCGCTTGGCCCGCCGTGAGTGCTGGTGGATGAACTGGGCAATCACTTCCTTGCCGGTCCCGCTTTCGCCACTGATGAACACCGATGCGTCGGTCGCGGCCACCTTGCGGGCCAGGTCAACCGCCCGACGAAAGCCGGCAGAAATCCCGATCAAGGCATGGCCGTCTTCGGCCGCCTGCCGTTGCACCTGCTGCCGCAATTCGGCCGCCTCGCGCCCCTTGAGCACCGCGTGCGATGCCCGGCCGACGAGGACCTGCAGGTGCGTTGCGGAGAACGGCTTGGGGAGGTAATCCCAGGCGCCGGCGCGGAGTGCCTCGATCGAGGAGCCGACGCTGGGATTCCCAGTCATCACCACCACCAGGGTCTCCGGATGGGCCTCGAGCGCCGCCGCCAGGATCTGCAGCCCGGACACCTGGCTCATGAAGAGGTCCACCAGGATCAGATCGAACGGGCGGCGGCGGACCAGGTCGAGTGCCTCCTCCCCCCGGCTGGCCAGCATCACCTGGTAGCCGTCGCCACGCAGCACGGAGGCGCAACTCTCCCGCAGAGTGCGTTCGTCGTCCACCAGGAGCACCCTGATGCCGGCCGCCACCTCGTGGGGAATGGCCAGGTGGTCTCTGGTGGCCCCCCCTTCGGGGGGCGGCGCTGATCGGGAATTGGGGGTCATGAAGCCGAACGCCTCCTCCGAGAGGTACGCGGTACAGTGCGGACATGCGCCGCATGATTGCAACGCCCAGCCAAGCGCAGAAACCGTGCCGGACCTGTTGCCACGACACAGCAACAATCCCCACCTTCGTGGCCACCATGCAACAATAATGACAAGGACGCCGCATCCATGCTACAGTTACATCACGTGCGGGCTCACCCTTGGCGGATCACCGCCACGGCCATCCGTGCGCCGCGGTACTCTTGTTGCATGGGTGCCATGGAGCAGGTCGAGCCATCGTGGCTCGCCCCCACTCGATCGAGGCACGCGCCGCCATGACCGGACCTTTCCCCGCCCCGCTGACCAACGCCACCACGGCGGACCTGACCTTTGGCCCCACCGGCCCCCAGATGCCGGGCGCAGGGCCCATCGGGGCCGGCCCGTCGATCTCTCCTCTGGCGCGGTTCTTCGTCGCCCTGCGCCGGTTCAAGTGGCTGGTGCTGCTGGGTCTGGTGCTCGGTATCGGCGGCAGCATCATCGCCACGCGCTTCATGCCGCCGCAGTACCGGGTCCGGTCCACCCTCGCGTTGGAGGTGCGTGACCAGGACGCGATGTCGCCGATTCAGGCCGGCGCGCTCTACAATTCGAGCCAGTGGGTCGAGTTGCTCACCACCGACGCGGTCCTCACGCCGGTGGTGGAGGAGCGTCGGCTCTACCTCCGCGGCCCCAACGCGGAGAGCATGCTGGGCGCGCCGCTGGAGGGGCCGATGGGGCCGGATGCGGAGATGTTCGACAGCTTCCGGCTGACCAATCGCACCCGCACAGGGAGCTACCTGCTCGCTGTGGGGGAGAACGGCCGCCAATGGGAGCTCACCCACCGCGGTACCGAGCAGAAGGAGGCCGGCGCGGTGGGCGACTCGGTGGGGCGTACCTTCGGGATGGAGTGGCTGCCCACCTTGGGCGCCACGCGCCGTGGTCAGAGCTACAAGTTCGAGGTTCTCACCCCGCAGGAAGTTGCCAACGACATCCGCGGGAAACTGACGACCGACCTGGAACAGATGAATGCCCGGTTTCTCCGGCTGTACTACGAGGGTCAGGACGCGCAACGCACGGCGGCCACGCTGAACGCGATCACCGCGCAGTTCGTGCGGCAGGCGGCAGCGTTGAAGAGCCGCAACGTGGCCACCCAGGCGGTGGTGCTCGACACGCAGGTGACCGCAGCCAAGCAGCGGCTCGATGCCGCCCAGGCCGGTCTCGAACAGTTCAAGGTCGGGGCAGTCACCCTCCCCCGCGAGGATGTGCCGATCACGGCCGGGACACAGGCCAGCACGCCGTCGGTGTTCGGCAGCTACCTGCAGCAGCGGAATGCCGCCGACTCGCTCCGCCGCGAGCAGACGGAACTGCGCGACGCCTTGGCCCAGGCGATGTCGGGCGAACTGTCGGTGGATCGCTTCCTGAGCATTGGTGCGGTCGCGCGGGCGCCCGAGCTCACGCAGGTCCTCAGGGAGCTGGGCGAGGCCGAACGGCAACGCCGCACGCTGCTGCTGACCCTGCTGGAGCCCCACGATTCGGTACAGGCGGTGTCGGGGCGGATCGCCGAGCTCCGGACCGCCACCCTGCCGCGGTACGTGCAGTCGGTGTTGCAGCGGCTGGCGCGGGAACAGGCCAACCTCGAGGCACGCATCCAGACAGCCACCCGCGACCTGCGGGGGATCCCGCAGCGGACGATCCAGGAACAGACGCTGATGCGGGAACTGGAGATTGCCGACGAGCAGTACCGCAATTTGGTGCGCCGCTATGAGCTCTCCCGCCTCCAGGAAGCGAGCTCGCTCCCCGACCTCACGATCCTCGACCGCGCCTACCCGCCCTCGCAGCCGCAGAAGAACCGCAAGGGCGTGATCATCGCGCTCGGAACCCTGCTCGGCCTCGGCGCCGGGATCGGCTTGGCGTTCCTGCTCGACTTCACCGACAAGCGGTTCCGCTACGCCGACCAGATCACGTCGGGACTCGGGCTGAGCATCCTCGGGGCGGTCCCGGAAATCCGGCGCGCCAAGGGGAAGACGCCGAGTTCCGAGGAAGCGGCCCAGGTCATCGAGGCGTTCCGCACCATCCGGCTGAACCTGATGCACACCGTGACGCATGACCGCGGCTTCGCGCTGACGATCACCTCACCGATGCCAGGCGACGGCAAGTCGCTGGTGTCGAGCAACCTCGCGCTCTCGTTTGCGGAGGCGGGCTTCAACACGCTGCTGATTGACGGCGACACCCGACGGGGTGAGCTGCACCGGACCTTCGGGGTGGAGCGCGTGCCGGGGCTGCTTGATTACCTCGCCAACGCCAAGCCGCTCGCGGAGTCAATGCACGCCACCAACCATCCACGCCTGACCGTGCTGACGGCCGGCACGCGTCACCGCGAGGCCCCGGAGCTGCTGGGGTCATCGGTCATGCGGGCGTTGGTGACCCAGTTGCAGACGGAGTATGACGTGGTGATCGTCGACTCGCCCCCGCTGGGTGCGGGGATCGATCCCTTCGTGCTCGGCACACTGACGGGGCACCTGATGCTGGTGGTGCGCGCCGGGGAGACCAATCGTGCATTCGCCGAAGCGAAGCTCCAGGTGCTCGACCAACTGCCGATCCGCTTGGTGGGGGCGGTGCTCAACGATGTGCGCACCACCATGAGCGAGTACGAATACTACTCCTACAGCTACGGCTACTCCGCCGACGATGAGCGCTCAGACAACAGCGCCACCCCCCAGGTGGCGCTACCAGGCCCTGGTCCAGCAGCGACCTCCGGCGAGGGCCGTTAGGGGGGGGTCAGGCGGCCAGCGCAGCGCTCGCCGAAGCGAGCAGCAGGTCACCGTTCTCGAGCCCCTCGAGGCCCAGGGCGGTGACCCCGAGGCGGTGCCCTGCCGCGAGGCCGAGCCCCTCCAGCCCCTGCACCAGCCGATGCGCCAACCGATCGGCACCGTGCCGATCGGCATCCACGGCAATCACGGCGAATTGCCCCGGCGCGAGCCGGCCGGCCACGTCACTCCCCCGGCAGTTGCTGGCCACCATCTCGGCCACGGCGCGTTCGGATGCGGGCCCGCCGTCGGAAACCGGCACCCCGAGGGCGACGCAGGCGAGGGACCCCGCACGCCGCTGTGCGGCCGCCGCGAGCTCCCGGACCCGCTCCACCAATTGGGGTTGGGCGTAGAGTCCGGTCTCCGGATCACGGCCCGCACGGGCCGCGCGGTGGGCGGCCACATAGATCCGCAACTTGGCCAGCAGCGCTTCGCCATCGAGCGGCTGCCCGAGGAAGTCCCAGGCGCCGGCGGCATGCGCGTCGAGTCGGGCCTGCCGCCCCGAGGGCCCGGCGGTGGTGACGATGATCGGCGTGGCCGGGCCAAAGCGCGGATCGGCGCGAAGCAGTTGCGCCACCTCCAGCCCCGAGCGATCCGGCAGTTGCAGGTCGAGCACGAACGCATCGGGCCGCTCGGACTCAAGGCGATGCAGGAGCTGCCCCGCGGTGAACGCGCGCAGGGTGCGGTACCCGGCCGCCTCGAGAATCGTCTCCAGTGATCGAGCCGTCCATTCCTGATCGTTGAGCACGGCAATCAGGGCTGGGGTGGTGCGTTCCATGCGAGGCCCATTTCGGGAAGTGTTGTTGCTCCGCAACACAATCGTTGCATACCTGCATCGCAACGAGACAGCACAGGTGACTCTGCGAGCCGGTAAGTTGAACGGAACCAAACTGTTACGCTGCGCAGGCCGACTTTTGGCGCTGTGATCCGTTACCATCTCTAGGAAGATTCATTCCGCAATCGCGCCCGCTTCCACAGAACCGAGGGTACACGGCCCGTGGCAACGCGTTGCGGCACCGCAACAGTCGCGACCGATCACGACAAGATGAGACCCGGCAATCCCTGGGAGCTACATTTCGGGGCCGAGGCGGCCTCCGCCGAGCGGCCCGCTAGTTGCAACTGTGCCACAGTGAGACCACGTTGAGACCTATCCTGACGGAGTGCCCGTGAACTGCACCGGACCCAGAATCGTCGTCGCCGCCCTGCTGGCGCTTGCTCCCGTGGCGCTGGCGGCGCAGGTGCGCCCGGCCCCATCTGGCATCGTCGGGGCCGACTCGATGTTGCAGATGCTCTCCGGCGCCCCGGGCGAGAAGACCACGCGCGCCGAGCTCGAGGCGGCGTTGCTCGAGATCCAGCAAGTGATCGAATCCAGCGGCTACAGCGCCGCCCTCAAGGGAGCGCGGCAGGCCGAGGCGGCACTGATCCGACGCCGGCTTGCGGAGGGGGACATCTTCCCGGGCGACGTCATCCTGTTGCAGGTGAGTGGTGACCCGCGGATGAACGGCGTCTACGGGGTGACCCCGAAGCGCACCATCATGGTGCCCGGGGCCGGGGAGCTGCCGGTTGGGGGGCTGTTGCGGTCGGAACTGGAGGCCCATCTTACCACGGAAGTGGCCAAGTTTGTCCGAAATCCGACGGTGCGGGCCGAGCCATTGCTGCGCCTGCAGGTATCGGGGGCGGTCAACAAGCCGGGGTTCTTCACGGTCCCCTCGTCGATGCCAATCCCCGACCTGTTGATGCAGTTTGCCGGTGGCCCCGCCGCAAACGCGGACGTCGGCCGGAGTACGGTCATTCGCGGCGGAGAGGTCGTACTGCCTGGGGCCGCGGTCGACGAGGCGATTCGCGAAGCCCGCTCGGTGGATGCGCTGAACCTGCTGGCTGGCGACGAACTGCGCGTGGGGACCAGGCCCAGCAGCGGCACGCTGGGCCGGGTCCTGGCCGGAGTGGGGAGTGTGGCATCGCTCGTCTGGATTTTCTCACAGGTATTCTGACCGGTGCCCACGGTGGAACCGATGGTGGAGATGATCGATCAATACGAGAACCAGCGTGCGACGTCCACCCATAGCGAGGTGGTCCGGTCGGAGAGCGGCAGCATGAGCCGCCGCTCCACCGACCGCGCGATCCGTGCGCTCAACGTGGTGGTGGCCGCGGTCGGGCTGGTGGTCACGCTGCCGCTCTGGCTGCTGATCGCCCTGCTGATCAAGCTCACCTCGCGGGGGCCCGTGCTCTACACCCAAACGCGGGTGGGGCTCGATGCCCGTGCGGCGCGCCCGGCGCGCCGCGACTCGCGGCGAAGCGAGGATATCGGCGGCCGACCGTTCACCATCTACAAGTTCCGGACGATGCGCCCCGACGCCGAGGCCGCGGGGCAGGCGGTCTGGGCCACCACCGAGGATGACCGAGTGACCCGCATCGGACGATTTCTGCGCGCCTGCCGGCTGGATGAACTCCCCCAACTGCTCAATGTGTTGCGCGGCGAGATGAACATCGTCGGACCACGACCGGAGCGGCCGCAGCTCTTCCGGCAACTGCGCCAGGAAATTCCGGAGTATCCGCTGCGCCAGCGCGTGCGACCGGGCATCACCGGGCATGCCCAGGTGCACCTCAAGTACGACACCAGCGTCGATGACGTGCGCCGCAAGGTGGCGCACGACCTCGAATACATCGCCACCCGCTCCGTCTGGCAGGACCTCCTGATCATGCTCAAGACCCTCCCCGTCATGCTCTTCCGGAAGGGCGGATGGTAGCCCCGCCCGCGGCGTCGCCGCTGACCCTCCCCGCGGTCACCGCCGCGTTCCGCCGCCCTACCGTCTTGGTGCCGGTGGTCGCGACCGTGCTGGCCTTCGTGGCGCTCTTCGCCGCCCCGATGCGCACCCTGGCGCGCGACTGGTGGAACAACCCCGACGCCGGCCATGGCCTGCTCCTCTTCCCCGTGGCGCTCTGGCTGGCCTGGAAGGGCGGCATCGTGCCCCGCCCCACCCCCCAACGCGCCTTTGGTGCCGCGGTGCTGGTGGCAGCGGTGCTGCTGCGCTGGGCGAGCGGGCTGGCCGCCGAGTTGTTCACCATGCGCGCCTCGGCGTGGGGGGCCCTCCTCGGCATCATCATCTTCACCGCCGGATGGCGGCAGGTGCGCCACTGGTGGCTGCCGCTCATCCTGTTGCTGCTCGCGATCCCGCTCCCTGCGGTGATCACCAACACCCTCGCGATCCCGCTCCAGTTCCAGGCCTCCCAGATGGGGACCGCGCTGATCGAATGGCGGGGCATTCCGGTCCGCCTGAACGGCAACGTGATCATGATCCCGGGGCAGCGGCTCTTCGTGGCGGAGGCCTGTTCCGGCCTCCGCTCGCTGACCGCGTTGCTCGCCCTGGGGGTGATGATCGGCGGGATGTACCTGCGCACCTGGCCCAGCCGGATTCTGCTGATCCTGTTGTCAATCCCGATCGCGGTGGTGGTCAACTCCATCCGCATTTTCCTCACCGCGTTCCTCATGCACTTTGTCGACCCCGCGCTGGGGCGTGGCTTCATGCACACCAGCGAGGGGTGGGCGCTGTTCGTCGGTGCCCTCGGCCTCGTCGCGCTCGTGGCGGCGATGATCCGGTGGGTCGAGGGACGCATTCTCCGCTGGAGGCACCATGTCGTGGCCTAGCCCCATCCGTTGGCTTCCTGCCGGAGTGCTCGGCTTCGGCGCGGTGGTGAACATCTACTTCGTGGGCGGGCGGGTGCAGCCGGTGCCGCTCCTGACCCCGCTCGACTCCATCCCGGCGGTGCTCCAGGGGTTGCCCAGCACGCCGATTGAGGTGTCCGAGGAGGAACAGCGTGTGGCGGGGATGAGCAGCTTCATCCTGCGCCGCCACGCCCCGTCGGACTCCGCGGCGATGGTCTTCTCGGTGTATGTGGGGTACTACGAGCAGCAGCGCCAGGGGAGCTCGATCCACTCACCCCGCAACTGCCTCCCTGGGGCCGGCTGGGAACCGGTCGGCGATCGGCCTGTGACCATCCAGACGGCGATCGGTGCCGCCACGGTGAACCGCTATCATCTGGTCAACGGGCCACTTCAATCGATCGTCTACTACTGGTACCAGGGGCGGGGCCGCATCGCGCACAACGAGTACATCGTCAAGTACGAGCTACTCCGCGATGCCGCGCTCCTCGGTCGGACCGAGGAGGCGCTGGTGCGGATCGTGGTGCCGGTGATCGAGGGGGACATCGCCGCAGCCGACTCGATCGGGGTGCGGGTGGCTCGTGACCTCGCCCCCGCGGTCGACGCGGTGATTCCCCCGCGTTGACCGCGATGCGTCCTGTTGGCCTGTTACTGCCCCACCACGAGGCCGGACTTGCGGTCCTTGGCAGCGGCATCGCTGCCGGCCACGGCCTTGAAGAGCCGCAGGGTGAACCAACCGGCCACGGGAATGAAGAGGGCGGCCATCGCCATCGCCTTGAAGCTGGAGGCGTCGAAGCGATCCTTCTGGGGCTGGGGCACGGAGCGCCGTACCTGGAGGGCGTCGAGCCCGAACAGCACGAGGGAGACCGCCACCACCACCGCCATCAGCCCGAGCACCAGGGCCGCGACGCGCACGGTCCGTTGGCTGCCAAGGAGGCCACCCACCAGCGCGATCAGCGCGGCAGCGGTGGCCATCGGCAGGGCGCTGCTCAAGACCAGGCCGAAGAAGCCGAAGCGCCAGGTGATCTGGTCGAAGCGCAGCGGCCAGGTGGAGGCGACCAGATCGAGCGCCGGGTTGATCAGGAGGAGGACGAAGACGGGCAGCAGGGCGGCCAGCAGCATCCGCTGGCGCTCCGTGAGCTCGAGGCCGATGCCGGACATGGACGGGACTCCGTGGGTTCGAGGGGTGGGTGGACGGCTCGGTCACGTCGCAACAAGCATACCCCTCCGCGCGGGATGAAGGAATCCCCCATCCTGGGTCAGGGAAAGACATGAGAGGCCGAGCTGCCCCCCCCACCATCGGCACCACCGCCGCCCCCAACCCGGTGGCACTCGTCAAGGAGGCCCTCCGCGGCGGCCTCGCGGGCCGCGGAACAGTTGCGTCAGGGGCACGCATGGCCACCCCTGCCACCGCGACCTCGACGCCGGCGATGCGTTACCTCGGCATGCTCTTCGCCATCTATCTCTGTTTCAACTCCCTCCGGGTGCAGGAGGTCATCACCGCCTTGGCGATCCCCAAGTTGCCAATGCTCATGTCGCTCGTCTTGGCGGCGGGACTGGTCTTCGCCGTACGGGGTGCCACGTGGGCCCAGCTCTGGGCGCAATCTCCGGCGTTCAAGTGGCAGACGCTGATCACCGTCTTGGCGATCGTCACGGTCCCCCTCGGCATCTGGGTCAGCAACTCGCTTGACCTGCTCTACCCCGGCTATTTCATCTCCGTCACGGTGTTCCTCGGCGGCATCGCCCTCCTTCGGGATCGCGTGGTGCTCCTCCGGACCTTCGCCATCCTCGCGGGTGTGGCCACCCTCATCACCCTCCTCGTGCTCCTCGGTGTCGGCGCCGGGAGCGTCGAGGGGGGGCGAATCACCGTGGGCACATCACTCGACCCCAACAACTTCGCCTGGATCCTCGCCACCTTCGTCCCGGTGGCGCTATGGCTCGGCGTGCGCCGGAAGGGGACTGCGCTCTTCTGGTTCGGCGCTGCGGCGCTGATGGCTCTCACGGTGGTGCCGACCCAATCCCGCGGGGGCTTCCTGGCGCTGATGGCGGTTGCTGGAGTTCTGACCTTCTTCGGGGCGACCGGCTGGCGGCGCGCCGTCATGTTTCTGGCACTCGCCCTCCTGTCGGTGGGCGTGCTCGCCTACATCAATGCCACCGGCGCCTCGCGCCTGACCGACTTCAGTGGCTACGAAGGCGGCACGGGGCGAATGGACTTGTGGAAACAGGGGCTCCGCTGGATGGTGGCACGGCCATGGGGATATGGCATGGGGAACTACAACACCTACAACGTCTGGATGACACGGGGTGCGCACGGCGCCCACTCGGCGTACATCGGCATTGGCGTCGAGCTCGGCCTCGTGGCAGGGGTGGCCTATCTGGCCATCTGGCTGGGGGTTGCCCGGCGGGTGTTTGCCGTACGGAAGCATGCGCTGGCCGCACGGGCGCACAGCGCAGTGGCGGCCGAAGAGGCATCCCTCTGCGGATTTGTCCTCGCGATGATGGCAGGCAATGCGGTGGGCTCTGCCTTCCTGAACACGCAGTACGCGGCTCTCACCCTCCTTGTCCAGTCGGTCGGTGTGGCGGTGGTGCTCGGTTCGCCATTCCGAGCTGCGGCACCAGCCGCAGGGATCCCACAGGCAAGCCCGGCCACAGCATCCCGAACGGGGAGTGCCGAGCGTACCCATCGCTTGGCCTCGCAGCGAGCGGTCAGGCGTGGAGGCAGCAGCCCAGAAGCCATTCCACGCAGCAGGGACCTGCACGAACACCGCGAACCCACCCAGTTTCAGGCCAGGAGAAAAAGGGGGTGAGTGCCTCCGTTCTGGTGTCCGTGGTGATACCAGTATTCAATGGTCATGGCTATATCCTCAACGCCCTCGACTCAGTGGTTTGCCAGACCATTCGTGACCTGGAGATCATTGTTGTGGACGATGGGTCGACAGACGGCACCCCTTCCGTCGTCAGAGGATACCCGGATCAGCGCATCACGCTGCTGGAACAGCGCAATGCAGGACCGAGCACGGCGAGAAACCGGGGCATCACGCACTCGACGGGGCGCTATGTCGCATTCCTTGACGCGGACGACCTGTGGGTCCCCCACAAGCTGGAAGATCAATTGGTCGCCTTGTCCACCGCAGACGGCGCCCGGTGGGGTTACTCACCCGCTGTCACGACCAGCTTCCGCACAGGCGAGGAACTCGCCATCCACCCGGCGATCCACCATGGTGACATCTTGTGTGCACTCATGCAGAAGAACTGCATTTCCGGGTCGGCCTCCTCGGTGATAGCGGAGCGTGAGCTCCTCCGCACTGTCGGTGGGTTCGACGAGACCCTGGGGTATGCCGAAGACTGGGAGTTGTGGGCTCGCCTGGCCTCCTCCTCCGCTGCCGCGTGCACGGAACGACCAGGAGTGATCATCCGAAGTCGAGAAAAAAGTTACGGAGCCGATGCGGAGCGAATGCGAGCTGAATCGCTCCGCTTCCTTGAGAGGGCGTTCTGCACCTACGCCAGACGCTGTTCCCACGTCCGATCCACTGCGATGGCCTGGGTTCACTTTCTGGCAGGCATCGGCCTGCGGTCTGATCACCAACCCATTCGGGCAATGCACGCTTTTGCCTTGGCCGCCTGGCATCGACCGCTCTGGGAACTGCCATACAGAGCGATGCTTGCCACGCTAGCCGCGCGCCGCATTCGTGAAGCGTTCTCCTTCTTGACAAGGCCTGAACATGACACGAAGTGAACATTCGGGACCATCGGCTAGTGAATCTGATGCCCACGTGTCGCGTGTCCCCAGGGTTTTGTACATTCACCCCGGCCCCGTCCCGCCCTCCGATGACCCCGTAAGGAATGCCACGGCGCAGTGGGCAGATCGTGTCGACGGAACGCTGCTCATGCCGACGTGGTCAGTCGTCGCTCCGACCCGTCCGATACAGTCGCACAAGCCCCATGGCCTCAACGGGAACAGTGCGTTCTTCCTTCCGGGGGCAAAGACCCACACCTGGTTCTCAGCGCCTTGGCGCATGGTCGAGATCATTCAAGCTGGTCGCGCGCTCGGTCGACGCGAGGGCGGGTTCGATATCGTCATGGCCTACGGAACCTTGGCCACGGGGCTCTCCGCATGGGTTCTGAGTCGACTAATGCGCGTGCCGCTGATCATCGAATTCCCGGGGCATCCCTTCCGCGGGATCCTCCACGCAGGGGGCCGAGGCGCGCGCCTGCGAGTCCGGGTCGCCCGGCGGGTCGCCACCTTTTTGGTCCGTCGGGCACGCCACGTCAAGTTGCTCTATCCATCCCAGATTGATGAACTGCCGGTCCAGGAGCGCCCCACGACAACCATCAGCCACGATTTTGTCCCGGTCGGTCTGGTGCCCTACACCCCCGAAACCGACGCCCCGGAGATTCTGCTGATGGGGTATCCCTGGCACCTGAAGGGCGTGGACCTCCTCATCAAGGCCTTCCTCCAGATTGCCGACCGGCACCCGGATGTCACGTTGCGGGTGATCGGTCACTGCCCCGACCGCGCACCCTTCGAGCGACTCGCGGCAGGGCACCCGCGGGTTTCACTCGAGAAGGCGGTGTTCAGCGAGGAGGCCTACGCGGCAATCTCCCGCTGCCGGGTCTTCGTGCTCGCGTCGCGCACCGAGGCGATGGGCCGCGTGCTGCTGGAGGCGATGGCCGCCGGCCGACCGATCGTGGCGTCGCGCGTGGATGGGATCCCCCACTACGTGGAGGACGGCGTCAACGGCCTCCTCTTCGAGTCGGAGAATGTCGCGGATCTCGCCGAGAAGCTGGACCGCGTGCTCTCGGATGCCGAGTTGCGCCGCACCCTCGGCGCCAACGGCCGCCGCATCGTGATGGAGCAGTACTCCGAAGCGGCCTACGCTCGCTCGATGGTCACGATGTTCTACGAGACCCTGGGCCGGGAGCCGCCCGCCGACCTCCCGGGCGCCCCCCCCCCCCCACGCCACCCGGCCTGACCGGGGCACCGGACAACGATACGGGGGGTATCGCGTCAGGCGATGCCCCCCGTATCGTCGCGGACCAGATGGTGCTCACGGCCCAGCGGGAATCTCCGCCATCCGGGCCACCACCGACGAACTGAGCTTGATCCGGTTGCGGTCCACCCAGGCGAGGAAGTCGCCGAGGTCGTAGCGGCCGTTGCCATTCCCGGTCAGATCCATGAGCTCCCGCTGATCGGGATTCAGCCGTCCGCCGGACACGAGTTCCTCCACCGCGATCGCGGGAGATGGCTCGCTGATGGCCACCACATCCAGTGTGTCCACATAGACGCCGCGCAGTTGCGGGTTGGTGCTGAGCTGCACCACGATCGAGTCGATGTGGCGACCGACCGGCCGCGCATCGAGCGTCCGCTGCCAGACAATCGGTCCGGCTGTCGGCGCGGTTCCGTTGATGATCTGAATCCAGGGCGCGGTGGTCGTCGCCACCCACTGCGGCGTTTGGCTGCCGGCCCCCGTCACCCCGGCCGTGGTGGCCGTGAGGGAGTCGGTCTCGGAGCCGAGCATCGCCATCCGCCCGTTGCCGGTCTGGGCCACCTTGGTGCGTCCACCCTTCTTGCTGAGGGTGGCCTGGGTCCCGGCCAGGACGATCAGCGAGTCGATCACCTGCATCGGTGCCACGCCACTGACTGCAACGGTGACGGTCAGCGTGTCGACGTAGGTGCCCGGCGCCAGGCCATTGAGGCGCCGCCGCCACGCGATGGTCGCCGATCCGCTGCCCGCGGCGGTGAGGAGAGCGGTATGCTCACGGCGCGCCGCGACGGTCCACCCCGCCAATTGCGCACCGTCACCGGTGAGCACCAGCGCGGCGTCGTCGTTGGACCAGCCATTCTGCTCGGTCACCACGGCCAACCGCGACCGGGGCGACACACTGGCCACCACCGGATTCACCGGCGCCGGAGGCGCTACCGGCGGCGGGGTCACAACCGGCGCCTCCGTGAGCACCAGAGTGTCGATCACCAGCTTCGGTGCCACGCCAGCCACCGTCACCGTGATCGTGTCCACATACGTCCCGGCACCGAGCCCGCTCGTGTTCCGGCTCCACGCCGCCGTGCCGTTGCCCGTCCCGCTCGCCGTGGTGAGCGTGGTCCAGTTCTTCTTCTTGGCCGCGCTCCACGCCGCAGTCGTGCTGCCGGCGCCCGTGAGGGTCACGGTGGCATTGGTCGCGGCCACGCTGCTGCCCACCTGCCCCGACACGCTCCGACTCGCCGGGCTCACCGCCAGCGCCAGTGGCACCGGGGCCGCCGTGAGCACCAAGGTGTCAATCACCGTCTTCGACGCCACGCCGGCCACCGTCACGGTGATCGTGTCCACATACGTCCCGGCACCGAGCCCGCTC
>JBBQQJ010000050.1:0-14773 GCA_038216165.1 Gemmatimonadales bacterium
GGTGAACGTCCGCAGGAGGTGCCAGCTGTGATCGGCGGTCGGGTGGCGGCCTGGCACGTGACCGAAGGGCAGTACATCCGTGCGGGCGACCTGCTGCTCACCCTCACCGAAGTCAAGCAGGAGTACCTCGACCCGGAGACATCGGCTCGGCTCGACGAGCAGGTCAGCGCCAAGCAGGCGAGTGCCGCGGCCAAGGGCGACAAGGTGCGCGCCCTCGCCCAGCAGCTCGAGGCGCTTGCAGCCTCGCGGGACCTCAAGACCGACCAAGCGCGGACCAAGGTGAGGCAGGCGCGCCTCGGAGTGGCCGCCGATTCAGCCGCGGTCGAGGTGGCCACGGTCGACAGCGTGATCGCCGCGCGCCAGGTGGCGGCCCAGGAGGGGCTCTTTCGCGCGGGGCTCAAGTCGCTGGTGGAGTTCGAGGCTGCGCGCAGCAAGGCGCAATCGGCCTATGCCAAAACCGTCTATGCCCGGAACGTCCTCGCCACGTCGGGTGCCAACCTCGACAACGCGCTCGTCGACGTGGATGCCGTGGCGGCCGAGTATGCCGACAAGCTCGCCAAGGCGCGGGCCGACCGCGACGCCACCACCGCCGAGGTGAGCGATACCCGGGCCGAGGTGGCCAAGCTGCGCAACTCCGCGGCCAACGTGCGCGAGCGCCAGATGCTCTTCGAGGTGCGCGCCCCGCAGGACGGCTATGTGGTGCGCACCATCTCGGCCGGGATCGGGGAGGTGCTCAAGGAGGGCGAGCCCCTGCTCACCATCATGCCGACGATCTCGCGCCTCGCCGTGGCGATCCAGGTCAAGGCGATGGACGTGCCGCTGCTCCGGCCGGGGCGCAAGGTCCGACTCCAGTTCGATGGCTGGCCCGCGCTGCAGTTTGCCGGGTGGCCGATCGTGGCCGTGGGCACCTTCGGCGGTATCGTGCAGGTGATCGATCAGGTCGACTCGCCCGGCGGCACCTACCGCGTGCTGGTGGTGCCCGACCCCGACGATGAGCCGTGGCCCGAGACCCCCGGGCTCCGCATCGGGTCCGGCGTGATCGGCTGGGCGATGCTCGACACCGTGCCGCTCTGGTACGAACTCTGGCGGCTCCTCAACGGCTTCCCGCCGAGCGTCTCGGATCCCGCGCCGGGCGGCATTCCGCTCCCGCCGTCGGCACCGGCCAAGCCGTGATGTGGCGCCTCGCCCTCGCCCTGCTGGCGGTGGCGCCCCTCGCGGCTCAGGACCCCGCTGACACCCTTTCGCTCGCCGGCTTTCTCGCGGAGGTCGGCGCGCACCACCCGGTGGCGCGCCAGGCCGCCCTGCTGGAGGCCAAGGCGGCCGCCGAGGCCCAGGTGGCCGTGGGCAAGCTGTTCGACCCCGTGCTCAGCGTGGCCTGGGATCGCAAGGCGTTCGGGGGGGGGGAGTACTACAACTACCTCGAGGCCGGCGTGAAGGTGCCCACCCCGCTCGGCCTCGACCTGACCCTCGACCTCTCACGCACGCGCGGCGCGTACATCAATCCCGCGCGTCGCACCCCGGACCGCGGCCTCGTGGCCCTCGGCGTCGCGCTGCCGATCGGGCAGGGGATCATCTCCGACCGACGTCGCGCTGCGGTGGCCGAGGCGCGTGCACTCCGTGACGCGGCCGACGGGGAACGCGCGGTGATCCGGAACCGGCTGCTTCTCGAGGCGACCGCCACCTGGGCCGCATGGCAGGCTGCCACCACCGTGGCCGATCTCGCCGACGAGGGACGCCGGGTGGCGGTGGTGCGCCGCGACGCCGTGCGACAGCGCGTGGCAGCGGGCGACGCCGCGGCGATCGACACCGTCGAGGCGGCACTGGAGGTCGCCCGCCGGGAGGCCACGTTGGCCTTTGCCCTCGCCGAATTGGTGGCGGCGCGCGAGGGACTGGAGGCGATGCGCTGGGACGCCGTCGGGCGGCCGGTGACGCTCGACGCCACCACGCGGCCGGGCGCGCTGCCGCGGCGCCCCCCCCCCGACACCGCCCGCGTTGCCGCGTGGCTCGACGAGGCGCTGCGGTGGCACCCGGAGATCCGCCGCACAATGGGTCGGGCGGATGCGGCTCGCGCCACCCGGCGCCAGGCGCTGGTCGAGCTCCTCCCTGACCTCACCGCCAAGGCCCAGCGCCTCGCCGATCGCGCCGACCTCGGCGGATCAGGCGATTTTCCCGACGCCGGCGGCGCGTATGCCTTCGGGCTCGAGGCATCCACCTCGCTCCTCCTCTGGTCGGAGCGCGGCATGGCCGCCGCTGCCGGGGCAGGGCAGGAGGCCGCCGTGCTGGCCGCCGCCGATGCCGAGCGGAAGGTGGGCGCCGCCGCCCGGACCGCCGCCGCCCGCCTCGGGGCCGCGCTGGTGGCGCGGGCGCAGCAGGCGCTCGCCGTGGCGTATGCCGCCCGGCTCCGCGACGCCGAGGTGACCCGCTTCGACGCGGGGGAGTCGTCCCTCTTCCTCCTGACGCTCCGCGAGCGCACTTTGCTGGATGAATCGGCGCGCCTCGCGGACACCGAGGCGAAGGCCGTCACCGCCCGTGCCGCCCTCGCGGTGGCGCTCGGCTTCCCCGCCGTCCTCCCGGAGTTCTGACTGACCTCTCCCTGGCTGCAGCTCGCCCTCGCCGCGCGCCGCTCGCGGGGCGCCGTGGTGGACCGTGCCGCCTTGGCGGCGGCATGAGCGACGCGATCCTGTTCGAGACCGTGCGGGTGCAGGCGGGGCGGGCGCCGCTGTGGGACCTGCACCATGCCCGTGCCATGGCGAGTGCGTCGGCGCTGGAGCTCGTCCCCCCCCCTGATGTGGCGCCGGCGTGGCCCGACGGCGATGCGGTGGTGCGCTGCGAGTTGGTGGGCGGGGCCTGGCAACTGGTGCCGCGACCGGTGCCGACCATCGAGCCGATTGTGCTCGCCACCAGTCCGGCGCCGCACCGCGGCTATCCGCACAAGATCACCGACCGGGCCTGGCTTGAGGCGGCCCGCCTGTCGGTGACCCCCCTCCGGGCCGACGATGCCCTGCTCCTCGACGCGGCAGGGCGGGTGGTGGAGTCGGCGATCTGGGCCATTGGCTGGTGGGACCGGGAAGGGCTGGTCTTCCCGCCACTGGTGCTGGGGGGCCTGCCGAGCGTGGCGCGGGCCCATCTGGAGCGGGTGGTGCGGGGCGGGATCCAAGCAGGCGAGTGTACGCGGGCCGAGCTCAGTGGGCGCTCCCTGGTGGCGTGCAACGCCGCGCGGGGGGTGGTGCCGGTGGCGGCGCTTGATGGCGAGGCGGTGCCGGGCAATCTGCGCACCCTCCCGTTGGCAGCGCGGTTCTGGGACCCCGACGCCGCTTGACCCGGTCGGGGCACGCGGGCATCTTTGGTGGTTCAGGGTGCGTGGTGCTTGTAGCTCAATCGGTTAGAGCGCCGCACTGTGGCTGCGGAGGTTGCGGGTTCGATCCCCGTCAGGCACCCTGGGCAGCAGGCACGACATGGGATTTAGGTCCGTAGCTCAATTGGTAGAGCACCGGTCTCCAAAACCGGGGGTTGCAGGTTCGATTCCTGCCGGGCCTGTGCAGCGAGCAGCGAACGGCGAGCAGCGAGGGCGGTGTCCTGGGACATACGTCGTTCGCAGGTCGCCGTTCACCGTTCACCGTGCACCGCCCAGACTTGCTCCCCGGCGCCGGGTTGCTATATTCGCCGGTCTGTAGGTGATTGGCGCTATCGTCTAGAGGCCTAGGACACAGCCCTCTCAAGGCTGGAACACGGGTTCGAATCCCGTTAGCGCTATGCAGGTTCCCTTGGGGGATCTTGGCCCCATCGTCTATCGGTTAGGACGCGACCCTTTCAAGGTCGAGAGACGGGTTCGATTCCCGTTGGGGCTACTGCAGCAACGCCTCGATAGCTCAATTGGTAGAGCACGTGACTCTTAATCACTAGGTTGCAGGTTCGATTCCTGCTCGGGGCATCCACATCCAAACCGCACTCCACGGGGTCTCCCGAGGGGTGCGGTTTTCTCGTGCGGCCCTGCGGCCGGCGCGCCATCTCCCTTCGCTCGCTCGTGCGGTGGTCACCGTCCGCGCCACCGTGCGCTGTGGTCAGACGCCACTCCGCGCCGCGGGGCTGCTCCTGCTGGCACTCCCGGGCTGCGGGACCCGCACCATCGGCACCACGCCCTCACCTGAGGGGGGGGACCAACGCTCCGCGTCTGGCGCGAGCACCTCGAGGACAACTCCAACTCCGTCCTGCTCTGGGCCGAGAACACCGGCACGGTTCCGGTGGTGGTGACGTGGCTTCGGGTGCACTCCCGCGTCAACCTCTCTCAGGGGTGTGGCGACCATGCGCCCAACGTGAAGCTGGCGCCGGGGCAGACGGGGCGGGTGGCTCGACTGGACCTGGGTGATCAGCGGAAGCGGCCGAGCTTCGGGTACGAGTTCGCCTGGCAGGCAGCGCGGGCAGCGCCGGGGCCGCCGTCGCCGCGTGAGGTCCGCCGGTTCACCACCAGTCGCAGGGCGGCGAGACCACCATCCTGGAGCCCGTCGCGGTGGCCGATTGGTGCGCGATGGTGGCCCCGCGCGACGAGGGCGGCCGCGGTAGCACAGGGCCCTCGTCGGAGGGGGAGGGGCGGATGATGTCGATGGATGTCGTTCCGAAGGGGATGCTGCCGGTGCGCAGCGTCGTGGTGGGGGTGGACGCGGGAGGGCGGATGGTGATGGTGAGCGACCATCGCTGTGGTTGGGAGCGTGCCATCAGTGCCCCGTCGCGTGCCATCCCCTTGTGGCGATGCCGCTGGACCCATCCCCACCATCGGCGTCGCTGCATGCGCCTGTCACCCCTCGCCGCACTCGCGCTGTTCGCCCCCGCCTGCGCGCCGCCCGCGGAATCCCCCGCCACTGCGGCCTCGGCCGAGCCGCTGGCGGCGGCCGCGCTCGACTCGGTGCGCGCGGTCGAGACCGCCTCCGCCGCGGCACCGACGGCCAGTGGCGCTACGTGGTGGACATGTTCAGCGGCACCGCGCCCGCCCCGTCGCAGCCCTAGGTTGTGACCGTGTGGGTCGCCCTTCGCCGTCGTCAGGTGACGTGCCTGCGGTGTCACCCGAGGTAACGCAGCCGACCGCGATACCGGCGCACCCTCACCGCGGCCCTGCTCCTGACCACCGCATGCGGTGCCCAGGCGGGACAGTGGCGAGTGGTCACGCCCGAGCCAAGCCCGTCGTGCGTGAACTCGCCGGAGGCCGACACCGCCGTGGTGCCGGTCGCCTTGGTGCAGCGCACGCCCACCCTGCGGGCTGCTCGCTTCGCGATGCCCACGAGCGAGATCTTTCGGGAGGCGAAGGAGGGGATGGTCCTGCTGGGCTTCACCGTGCAGGTGGATGGCACCCCCGATACGGCGGGGGCCACGGTGCTCGAGGCGAGCCACCCCAGCTTCATCCCGATGGCCCGAACCCAGCTCGCGGGGATGCGCTTCTGGCCGGCCTGTCGCGACGGCATCGTGGTGCGGACCGAGGTGGCCCAGCGCTTCCGGTACAAGCGGGGCGAGAGTGTTCAGCTCCTGCCGCCGCCGCTGTCGGTCCTGCCCCCCTCACGAGGTCCCTGGCGCATACCCTGACGCCCGCTCGGGGATTGCGCGCGCCGGTCCACCCGAGCAACCTCCCCCATGCCCCACCTCGATCACCTCCGCCGCTCGGCCCACTGGCTCGACGCCGGATTCAGGATTCCCGGCACCTCGTTCCGCTTCGGACTCGATCCCCTCCTCGGGCTGATCCCCGGAGGGGGCGACGCCATCGGCGCAGTGCTCGGCGGGGCGATCCTCACCGCTGCCGTCCGCGCCGGTGTCTCGCGCTTCACCCTCGCCCGGATGGCGGGCAACCTCGCCCTCGATGCCATCGTCGGCGCGATCCCGTTGCTTGGCGACCTCTTCGATGCCGCCTTCAAGGCCAATCTCCGGAACGTCGCGTTGCTCGAGCGCCATCTCGCCTCGCCGGGTACGGCGCAACGGGCGGACCGGCTCGCGGTAGTGGCGGTGGTCGTGGCGCTCGTGAGTGTCATGCTGGCCGCCGCCATCGCGGGCATCTGGCTCACCGTGGTGCTCCTCCGTGCCATCGGCGGCGCCCTCGGCTAGTCGGGGTCGCACCGGTGATCAACCCGGGCCCCCCATCCCCGCGTATCAGCGTTGCCCCCTTGGCACCATCCGCGGAGTTTTTCCTGTGCACGCTTCATCCGTCCGTGTCGTTGCCTTCGCCGCGGTGGCCCTTGCCGCCATGCCGTTCCTCGCCGTGGAGGCGCAGGAGAAGCCCACACCCAAGACGCTCGCCAGCCTGACAGGCACCTGGCGTTATGATGCTGAGCGGAGCGACCCGCTGGCCAACAACCCCATGGCCGTCGCGGCGCTCCGGGCCCGACCCGATGATGCCGTGGGCGGTGCCCCGAGTGGCGGTGGCGGACGGCGCGGCGGTGGCGGAGCCGGAGGGATGCGCCGTGGTGGGGGCGCCGGCGTGCTGCGGAATCCCTACGTGCGCGAGCTGATCACCCAGCTCCAGCCGCCCGCCATGCTGCGTATCGAGGCCACCGACGCCACCACCTCGATCGGGGTGCCCAATATGCCGGACGTTGAGCCGATCAGTTGGACCACCGACGGGAAGAAGCGGCAGAAGGCCCAGATGGATGGCACCCTGCTCGAGTTCACCGGCAAGTGGCACGGCGAGAAGGTCACGCTGACCGATGCGGTGAGCGGCACCGCCGAGCTCAAGCGCGACCTCCACGTGATCGAGAACGGCGCGGTGTTGGCGATGAAGCTCGAGCTCTCGGGGACGGGCTTCCCGCAGAAGCTGGAGCGGAAGGTGTATTTCCAGCGGGTCGAGTAGCCGGCATGCGGGGTGCGGGGTCAGAGGTGCGGGGTCCCGGGGGTGTGCACGGCGCGACGATGGCATCAACGAGCCCCACTTCCCCTCCTCCCCCTTTCCCCCTCCCCGCAGTACCCCCATCTTGTATACAATATGCTATCCGTCCTCCCGCTTCCGCGCCGGACCCTCACCGACGCCGCTGCCGACGCGATCCGTGACCGGATCCTTGCCGGCGCGCTCCGGGCCGGGACCCCGCTCCGCCAGGAGGCGCTCGCCGCCGAACTCGGGGTGAGTCGGATTCCGCTGCGCGAGGCGTTGTTGCGGCTCGAGGCGGAGGGGCTGGTGACGCTCGAATCGCATCGCGGTGCGATCGTCGCCGAGCTCCCGCTCGACTCGGTGGCCGAGCTGTTCGAGCTCCGCGCGCTGCTCGAGGCCGACCTCACCCGGCGTGCCGTGCCGCGCCTCACCCGCCTCGACGACGAGGCACTCCGCGCGGCCGCGCGAGCGTTTGAGCGCGCCGTGACGTCGGGCCCCGAGGGGTGGGGCCCGGCGAACCTTGCGCTCCATCTGGCCCTCTACCGCCCCGCCGCCAGACCGCAGACGCTGGAGGTGGTCACCCGCCTCCACGCGCAGTGCGACCGGCTTCTCCGCCTGCAGCTCACCCTCACGAAGGGCATCGCGCGCGCGGTCCGGGAACACCGCGCGATTGTGGCTGCCGCGCGTGCGCGCGATGCCGAGCGGGCGGCCGATCTTGTCCACCAGCATATCCTCGACGCCGGCGAGGCCCTCGCGGCCGCGCTCGTGCGTCGTCATCCCTCGGAGGCACCCTGATGTCCACCCTCCTGCCGCACTACATCGGTGGCGCATTCCACGAGGCCGCTGGCCTCGGTCGGCGCGAGCGCCACAACCCGTCCAATCCTGCCGACGTGGTCGCCACGTTGCCGATCGGTGACGCCGCCGACGTCGCCGCCGCGGTGGCGGCAGCGACCGAGGCGTTCCGCGGCTGGCGGGCGCAACCCGGCCCCGCGCGCGCCGAGCTGTTGTACCGGCTCGGCGAAGTGATCGCGCAGCGCGCCGAACCGCTGGCGCAGGCCATCGCACGCGAGGTTGGCAAGCCGATCGGCGAGGCGCGCGGTGAGGTGGCGCGGGCGAGCGTGATCTGTCGCTACTACGCCGGCGAGGCGGTGCGCGAGGTGGGGCAGGTGATTCCGGCGCAGACACCCGATACCCTCCAGTACACCGTGCACGACCCGCTCGGCCCCGTGGCACTGATCACGCCGTGGAATTTCCCGCTCGCCATCCCCCTCTGGAAAGCGGCGCCAGCGCTGGCCTTCGGCAACACCGTGGTGCTCAAGCCCTCGGAGCTCTCCCCGCGCGTGGCGCACGAACTGGCCGAGGCCGTGCATGCCGCCGGCTTCCCACCGGGCGTGGTGAACCTCGTCCACGGCGACGGGACCACCGGGGCGACGCTGCTTGCCCATGACGGCATCCGGGCCGTCTCGTTCACCGGCTCGCGCGCCGTGGGCGCGCGGATCACCACGATCGCCGCCGCCCGCGGTCTCCGCTGTCAGGCGGAGATGGGCGGCAAGAACGTGGTGCTCGTGCTGGCCGATGCCGATCTCGACCGTGCGGCCACGCTCACCGCCGCGGGCGCGTTCCGCTTTGCCGGGCAGAAGTGCACGGCCACGTCCCGCGTGGTGGTGGTGGATGCGGTGCGCGAGGCGTTCCTCGCCAAGCTGCGCGCGGCCACCGAGTCCTTCGCGATGGGGCCGGTGACGGAGGCCGCCTGCGCCGTTGGGCCGTTGGTAAGCCCGGAGGCCGTCACGCGCACCGCCGATGCCCTCCGCGCGCATCCGGCCGAGACGCTCTTTGGTGGTGTGCTGCCGCCGGCCCCGGAGTGGGCGGTCGGCAATTGGTTCGCGCCACGCGCCGTCGCGGTGGACGAGGGCACCCATCCGCTCGCCCAGGTGGAGCTTTTCGCCCCGGTGCTGGCGGTGCTCCGGGCCGACGACCTCGAGCATGCCATCACCCTCGCCAACGATACGCCTTATGGCCTCTCCGCCTCGCTCTTCACCCACAACCTCGGGGCGGCGATGCAGTACGTGCGCCGGATCGAGGTGGGGCTGGTGCGTGTCAACGGTGACACCACCGGCGTCGACCCGCACGCGCCGTTCGGTGGCGTGAAGGGGTCGAGCCAAGGGTCGCGCGAGCAGGGCCCGGCGGCGCGCGCATTCTACACCGAATCCCGCACCATCCAGATTCACGCCTGAAAGGATCGCATGTCCACCTTGACCCGAGACCAGTGGCGCGGCGTCTTCCCCGCCATCACCACCCCGTTCCTCACCGATGGCACCGTCGACCATGAATTCCTCGCCGGGCACGCCCGCCGCCTCGTGGCAGCCGGGAGTCGCGGGATCGTCCCGCTCGGCTCCCTCGGCGAGGGCGCCACGCTGCGCTTCGAGGAGAAGGTGGCGGTGCTCCGCACGCTTGTCGGCGCCGTGGGTGATCGCGTGCCCGTGGTGCCGGGCATCGCGGCGCTCTCCACCGACGAGGCGGTGGAGCTGGCGCGCGCGGCCGCCGGGGCAGGCTGCGCCGGCTTGATGGTGCTGCCGCCCTACGTCTATCCGGGCGACTGGGCCGAGATCCGCGCGCATGTGGAGGCGATCATCGGCGCGACGCCGCTCTCCTGCATGCTGTACAACAATCCGATCGCCTATGGGTTCGACTTCATGCCCGAGCAGGTGCGCCAGCTCACCCAGCACGAAAACCTCCACGCCGTGAAGGACTCGAGTGGCGACGTGCGTCGGATCACCGCCATGCGGGCCCTCCTGGGTGATCGCCTCGCACTCTTCGTGGGGCTCGATGACGCCGTGGTCGAGGGCGTCGCCGCCGGCGCCGTGGGGTGGGTGGCCGGGCTCATCAACGCGCTGCCCGAGGAATCGGTGATCCTGTTCGAACATGCCCAGGCGGGACGGCACGCGGAGGCGCGCACGCTGTACGACTGGTTCCTGCCGCTGCTGCGGCTCGACACGGTGCCGAAGTTCGTGCAGCTCATCAAGCTGGTGCAGGCCGAGGTGGGACTGGGCGACGAGCGCGTGCGCGCCCCGCGCCTCGCGCTCGAGGGGGCCGAGCGCGAGATGGCGCTCGCCATCATCAATCGGCAGCTCGCGGAACGTCCAGGGCAGGGCCGGTGAGTTCGGCCGTCCGGATCGATGTGGTCGATTCGCACACGGCGGGCGAACCGACCCGGGTGGTGATCGGCGGATGGCCGGAGCCCGCGGGTGCCACGGTGGCCGAGCGGCGCGACACCATGCGGACGACGCAGGACCATCTGCGCCGTGCCGTGGTGCTCGAGCCGCGTGGTCATGACGCCATCGTCGGTGCCCTGCTCGTGCCACCTGATCGTGCCACGGCCGTGACCGGCGTGGTCTTCTTCAACGACGTCGGCTACCTCGGCATGTGCGGCCACGGCCTGATTGGCGTGGTCCGCACGCTGCAGCACCTGGGCCGGATCGCCCCCGGCACCGTGGAACTGGACACGCCGGTCGGGCCCGTGGGGGCCGAGTTGCATACCGATGGGGCGGTGACCATCCGGAACGTCCCGGCGTTCGTCCACCAACTGGATGTCACCGTGGAGGTGCCGGGTGTGGGCGCTGTCACCGGCGATATCGCGTGGGGCGGCAATTGGTTCTTCCTCACCACGCTCCCCGACCAGCCGCTCACCCTCGCCCGCCGGCGCGAGCTCCTCGCCGTGGCCACCGCGGTGCGTGACGCACTCCATGCTGCCGGGATCACCGGGGCCGACGGTGGCGAGATCGACCATCTCGAGCTGCTGGCCCCCGGTGAGGGGGGGGCAGATGCCCGCAACTTCGTCCTCTGTCCGGGGAGTGCGTGGGATCGCTCACCGTGCGGCACCGGGACGTCGGCCAAGCTTGCCGTGCTGCACGCGCGCGGGCAGCTCGCCCCCGGCCAGCCGTGGGTGCAGGAGAGCGTGATCGGATCGCGCTTCACCGGGTGGCTGGCGGAGGTGGATGGCGTGCTGATGCCGCACGTGCAGGGGGTGGCCCATGTGACGGGGCAGGGGACGCTGCTGCTCGATCCCGCCGATCCGTTTCGGTACGGCATCGCGTGAGCGCACGCCCGACCCCCGACGTGGTGGTTGTGGGTGCCGGTCTGGTGGGCGCCGCGATCGCGCGGGGTCTCGCCGAGGCCGGCGTGCGGGTGACGGTGGTGGAGGCAGCGTTCGCTGGGGGGGGGAGCACCGGGGCTGCCATGGGACACCTCGTGGTGATGGATGACTCCCCGGCCCAGATGGCGCTCTGCGCTCATTCGCGGGAGCGATGGGAAGGGTGGCTTGCGGAGCTGCCGGCCGACGTGGAGCCCGACCAGTGCGGCACGCTCTGGGTCGCGGCCACGGCGGAGGAATTCGCCACGGCGGCAGGCAAGGTTGCCACCTATCGGGCCCGCGGGCTCGCCGCCGAGGTCCTCGACACCACGGCCCTGACCGAAGCGGAGCCGGCCCTGCGCCCGGGGCTTGCCGGGGCGCTCCGGGTGCCGGGCGATGCCGTCTGCTATCCCCCTGCTGCTGCCCGGCACCTGCTTGCGCTCGCGGAGCGGGCCGGCGCCACAGTGCGCAGCCCCGAGCGGGTGGTGGCGGTGCGCGGCGACGGCGTCACCCTCGCCGATGGCTCCACCGTGGCCGCCGGGGCCGTCGTGGTGGCCGCGGGGCCGCACTCGGCGGCGCTGGTGCCGGGGCTCCCGGTGGTACCGCGGCGCGGGCACCTCGTCATCACCGAACGGCGTCCGGGGTTGGTGCGTCATCAGCTCATCGAGCTCGGCTACCTGCACAGTGCACACACCTTGGGGGGGGCATCGGTGGCCTTCAACGTCCAGCCCCGGCGTACCGGCCAGCTGCTGGTGGGGTCGTCGCGCGAGCTGGTCGGGTTCGATCCTGCCATCAACCACGCGCTCCTGGGGCGGATGCTGGCGCGGGCCACCGACTTCGTGCCGGCGCTCGCCGGGGTGCGCGTCTCGCGCACCTGGGTCGGGTATCGCCCCGCCACGCCTGACGCCCTGCCCCTGATCGGAGCCTGGGACCCGATGCCCGGCGTGTGGATCGCCACCGGCCACGAGGGGCTCGGGATCACCATGGCACCCGGTACCGCCGATCTCATCGTGAGTGCGATCACCGGGACCGCATCACCAGTGGACCCGGTGCCGTACCTCCCCACGCGGCCGATGCCACCCATGCAGGCGGAGGCGGCGTGAGCTGGGTGACGATCGAGGTGGACGGCGTGCCGCGCCGTGTGGACGGCAACGCCACGCTCGCCGCCGTGCTCCTGGGGCTCGGGATCGATGCCTTCCGCCGTGATGGCCAGGGCGCTCCGCGCGGGCCGGTCTGCGGGATGGGCACCTGTCATGAGTGCCGGCTGGAAGTGGACGGCATCTCGGGGCTCCGGAGCTGCCTTCTGGTGGTGCGTGAGGGCATGCGCGTGGTGACCGCCACATGAGGCCCTCCCGCGGCCACGATGTGGTGGTGATCGGGGCGGGGCCGGCAGGGCTGTCGGCCGCGGTGGCGGCCGCCGAGGCCGGTCGCTCCGTGCTGGTGATTGATCAGGCGCCGGAAGTGGGTGGCCAGCTCTGGCGGCATCGCGCCGGTACCGCACGGGCGCCGGCGCTCGTCGCGCTGCAGCGACGGCTCACCCGCTTCGGCGTGGCGATCGCCCGCCAGGCCGCGGTCATCGACGCCCCGGGGCCGGGCACGCTGGTGGTCCGCTTCGACGGGCGCATGGACCGCATCCATACCGATGCCATCATCCTGGCCACCGGCGCGGTGGAGCGGCTCCTCCCGTTCCCCGGCTGGACGCTGCCGCGAGTGATGGGGGTGGGTGGCCTGCAGGCGCTCCTCAAGGCGGGAGCGCCGGTGCGCGGTCAGCGGGTGGTGCTCGCGGGCAGCGGGCCGCTGCTGTTCCCCGTGGCCGCCACGGTGGTACAGGGGGGGGGGATCCTCGGCATGGTGGCCGAGCAGGCGGGGCGCGCCGCCGTGGCGCGGTTTGCGGCGCGGGCCCTGCGCGACCCGGCCCGGCTGCTCCAGGCAGTGCGCCTCCGGGCCCCGTGGTGGCGGGTGCCCTATCGTCTCGACAGCTGGGTGGTGGCTGCGAGGGGGGGGGATCGCCTGCGCGAGGTCACCCTCCACGTGGCCGGGGCGGAGGTCACCCTTCCGTGCGACTGGCTCGGTGCGGCGGCCGGGCTCGTACCCCGCACGGAACTCGGCGAGCTGCTGGGGTGCGCGCTCGCGGGCGATGCCCTCGCGGTCGACGACCGGCAGGCCACCTCGGTGCCGGGCATCTGGGCCGCTGGGGAGTGCTGTGGGGTCAAGGGCGAGGCCGGGGGGATGGCCGAGGGGACCATCGCGGGGCATGCCGCCGCGGGCGAGACGGTATCGGTGCCGCGGGCGGTGGTTCGTCGGCGGGACGCGGGCAGGGCGTTCAGTCGGGCCCTCGCGACGACCTTCGCACCGCGACCGGAACTCCTCGCGCGGGTGGCCCCGGACACGGTGCTGTGTCGGTGCGAGGACATCCCAGCTGGTGCGGTGGACCCGACGTGGACGCAGCGCCAGGCGAAGCTCTGGACCCGGGTGGGGATGGGGGCGTGTCAGGGACAGGTCTGCGGTCCCACATGCGCGGCGTTGTTCGGGTGGGACCGGAATGCCCCGCGGCCGCCGCTCGGGTCCCCCCCCCTTGGCGAGTGGGGCGCGGTGCTCAGTCGCCCGGACGACCCGCCGGGGGTCTGAGGGCGGCGGTGGCCCGCACGAGTGCCGCCACCGTGGCGTCGCTGGTGTCGCGCCCGAGCGCCCGCTCCACGACCAGGTCCACCTCCTGCCACGCACGGCGCGCTGCCACTTCGAGCATTCGGGCGCGCGCCGTCGGATACACCCGCGAGAGTCGGGCATCGTGCGGGTCGGCACGCCGTTCCACCACGCCGGCCTTCTCGAGCCGCTGCACCATGCGGGTCACGGTCGGCGGCTCCACCGCGAGCCGGCGCGCCAGCTCGGCCTGCCGCAGCCCGGGCTCGGCGCACAGCACCAGCAGCAGGGCGTCCTGGCCCGGGTGCAATCCGTGCGGTGCGAGCAGCTCCGCGAGGCGCGTCCGCTGCGCCCGGGCCACCTGCTGCACCGCCTCGCCCAGCGCGGGGCGCCCGCCGCCCCGCGAGCCGTTCATCGGGTCGGCCGAAGCTCCACGCCCGCCGCCTCGAAGCCCAGTTCCGTCGCCGAGCCGTCCGCATGCCGGACCAGCTTCGCCCCCTCCGCAATCAGGTGATCAGCATCCTTCTTCGGATGCACCGTGCGCGTCACGATACCGTGCGCCCGCGCGGTCATCCCCGCGGACGTGGTGGGGATGAAAAACCCGTAGTCCTTGAAGGTCACTCGCACACCGGTCGACGCAGCGTCCGGCGCAAGCTGCATCCAGCAGCCCTTGTTCTCGCAGCTCTTCACGACGACGCCCTCGACCAGCACAGGCCTCGTGGTGTAGTCCGCTGGCGACGCGAGCACCGTGGCGAGCGGCACCGGCGTGCCCGTGGGCAACGGCGTACCGCGGCGGATGACGGTGTCGGACGGGGCCAGCAGGGTGGCGATGAGCGTGATGGATGCGAGCAGCATGGGGAGCCTCGAAGACACGGAAACAGTGAACAGCGAACAGCGAACAGCGCTGTCCGGGCGAAGGGATCAGGTGCAACAGCCGCAGCCACCCACGGTCGGTTCGACGCCCCCGGTCGGTGTGGTCAGGGGACCGCGGCCTCCGGTAATCACGCGCTCCACTGGCTCCCCGGTCTCGGGGTCGGTGGCCAGCGGACCCTCACTCATCAACTGGTGCACCTCGAACCGGCGCACGGGCGCGTCGGGTGAAGTGGGAAGCGTTTGATACACGTAGGTCGGCATGGGGTGAAATCTAGTGAGGGGTGAGGGGT
>JBBQQJ010000051.1:0-14608 GCA_038216165.1 Gemmatimonadales bacterium
CCACCAGCGCGGTGAGCTGATCGCCCATCACGTTGGGCACCGTGCGCGACAGGTCCAGAATCCGATCCACGCCCAGGATCAGCGCAATCCCCTCGCCGGGCACACCCACCGTCTCCAGAATCAGCACCATCAGCGGGATCGACCCGCCCGGCACGCCCGCCGCACCCACAGCGGTGATCACCGACATCACGACCACAATGATCTGACTGGTCAGCGACAGCTCGATCCCGAACACCTGGGCCAGGAAGAGCACCGTCATCCCCTCGAAGAGGGCGGTGCCGTTCATGTTCATCGTCGCCCCGAGCGGCAGGACGAAGGAGGCGACCTGCTTGGGCACGCCGAACTGCTCCTCGGCGGTCTGGATGTTGGTGGGCAGCGAGGCGTTGGAGCTTGAAGTGGAGAATGCCGTGACCATCAGGGCCCGGCAGCGCGAGAAGAAGACGCCGTAGGGGACCCCCACCACGAATTTGGCCAGCAATCCGATGACGCCGGTGAGCTGAATCAGCAGGCCCAGGAGCACCACGCCGGCATACATCGCCAGCGAGCGCAACACGTCGGGGCCGAACCGGGCCGTGACCGCAAAGATGAGCCCCGCCACGCCATACGGCGCGATCTTCATGGCGTAGCCGATGATCGTGGTGACCACCTCCACAAGCGAGTCCAGCACGTCCATGATCGGCTTGGCCCGCTGGGTGGGCATCTGGGTGAGGGCGATCCCGAAGATGATCGAGAAGAAGATGAGCCCGATCATGTCGCCGCGAGCCGCGGAGTCGACAGCGTTGCGCGGCACGATGTTGATGAAGGTCTGAATCCCGAAGACGGCCCCTGCCCCGACACGCTCCGTGGCCTCGCCTGAATACTGCTCGAGCAACTGCGCCCGCAAGGCCGGATCGAGCGACTCGCCGGGGCCGATCAGGTTCACCAGCGTGAGGCCGATGGTGGCAGCAAAGGCGGTGGTGAGGAGGAAGAATCCCATTGCCTTCCCGCCGATCCGCCCGATCTTCTTGAGGTCGCCCAGCGAGGCCACGCCGAGGGTCACGCTGCCGAAGATCAGCGGGACCACGATCATGAACAGCATCCGCAGGAAGACCTGGCCCACCGGGTTGGCGACGTTGTCGACCACCCAGCCCAGCTCGGGCGCGTCTCCGAAGAGGAGCCGGGAGACGATGCCGGCAACCGCACCGAGCACGAGGCCGAGGAGGATCTTGGTGTGAAGTTGCACGAAGATTAAGTCCGGGGCTGGGGATGTCTGGGAAGGCGAGTGAGCGACTCGTAGCTTACTCGCGGGCGGCGCGGGGGACCACCCCGCAAGCTAGAAGCGGATCCCCCCCCGCAAGGCGTACCAGCGGCCCCCGTCAACGAACGTCGCGCTCGCGCCAACTTCGAGCGGGCCCAACGCGAGGGACGCGGCCGGACCCCAGCCGAGGCCATCGAATTGCGAGTAGTAGCCGAGGTCAACGCCCACCTTGGCAAGCAACAGGTTGAGCCGCGGCCCGACTTGGACACCGAAGATCGTCTGCGCGTCGGTGGACACCCCGCCGCTGATCTCCTCGCCCCCGAACCGGACCGCGTTCACCTCTGCCGCGATCCCGATCACGACCAGCGAGGCTTCGAGCTTGGCATAGGCCCCGATCCCGTTCGACTGGGCGTCGCCGAAATCCCCTCCAGGCGAGGCGGCAATGAGTCCGGCGCTGCCCCGGGTGCCGATGATCTGGGCCGACAGGCCGTACGGGGCCAGCAGGAGCGCGAGAGCAAGGGCGGCGACCGTCGGGGTGGGCGACATCGGACCTCCGGGAAAGGCGGGAAATGGGGGTGGCCGGGCTACACCAATGCCCCCGGCGTGACTCGAACACGCGGCCTAGCGTTTAGGAAACGCTCGCTCTATCCGGCTGAGCTACGGGGGCGAACCCACGCAAAGTAGGCGAGGCGGCTGTCCAACCAAAGCACAGCGGCACGGGGTTCCGCACGGAGGCACAGCGGGACGGGGGTTCACACGGAGGGAGGGAGGCACGGGGACGCGGGCATCTTTGCGCGATGCACCGCGTTGGTGATTGAGAATGGGCCGATCATGCACCTGATCCATCACACGAGATGTGCTCGTCATGTCACTGTCATTCATAGACTTATAGCGACTGCGAATGACCTCAGGTAATTTCTCGGCGCCCTGCCCTGGCCGCCTTCCAGCCCTTGAACATCTCCAGCGCAATTGGCAGCACGCTCAGCGCGATGATGGCCAGGATGACCAAGGAGAAGCGCTCCTTGACCACTGGGATGTTCCCGAAGAGGAAGCCCAGCCAGACGAACATCGTCACCCAGACCACCGCACCCACCACGTTGTAGGCCAGGAATCGGGGGTAGTGCATCGTCCCCACCCCGGCGACGAACGGGGCGAAGGTCCGGATGATGGGGACGAACCGGGCCAGGATGATCGTCTTGCCACCATGCCGAGCGTAGAAGGCCTCGGTCTTTTCGAGGTACTCGCGCTTCAGGAACCGAACGTTACCCGAAAAGGCGCGCGGGCCGATCGCCTTCCCCACCCAATAGTTGACCGTGTCGCCCAGAATCGCGGCCACGATCAGGAGCCCGGTGAGGAGCCACGGATCGAGATCGCCGAGGGCGGCAAAGGTGCCGGCCGCAAAGAGGAGCGAGTCGCCCGGGAGGAGGGGCATCACGACCAGCCCGGTCTCGCAGAAGATGATCAGGAAGAGGATCCCGTAGGTCCACGTCCCGTAGTTCCGGATGATCTCGCCGAGGTGGACGTCGAGGTGCAGGAAGAAGTCGATGAACTGGCGCAGCAGGTCCATGTCAGCTTTCGGGGGGGGCAAAGCCGAATTCGCCCAGGAGAGGGACGAACCGGACATCGCTGATGGGTGTGGCATCGTGGCCGGGGCCGTCCTGATGCCGGACGACGAGGGTGAGGACCTGCTCCTCCATGGAGCCGACCGGTATCACCAGTCGGCCGCCGGGGGTGAGCTGGGCCACCAGCGGGGCCGGGACGCCCGGCGAGGCAGCGGCGACCACGATGCCGTCGTAGGGGGCGTTGGGTTTCCAGCCGAGGGTGCCGTCGGCGTGCATGACGGTCACATTGGCGAAGTCGAGATCCCGCAACACTTCATGGGCCCGGCGCGCGAGTTCCGGGACCCGTTCGATCGAGAAGACCGACTCGGCGAGCATCGCCAGGAGGGCGGTCTGGTAGCCGGAGCCGGTCCCGATCTCGAGCACCCGCTCCCGTCCGGTGAGCTTCAGCAGTTCACAGGAGCGGGCCTGCACGTAGGGCTGGGAGATGGTCTGGCCGGAGCCGATCGGGAGCGCGGCGTCTTCGTAGGCGCGGTGCTCCAGGGTCGGGGGCACGAAGCGGTGCCGAGGGACGGTCGCTACGGCGCGGAGCACCGCCATGTCGTGGACGCCCTTGAGCTGCAGGGCCTCCACCAGATGTGAGCGATACCCCGCATAGCCGTCGGACATCAAGAGAAAATAACCTGCCCAGCGGTCGGATTCGCACCAGCTCGGGCGCCTGCCCTCCCGTCGAGGGGCGCACCGCTCGACGGCCACCCTCACAATCACGCACCTGCCTGACCCGCTCTCCGCGCGCCTCACCACCCGGGCGCGGAGCATCGGCGGCGTATCAACAGCGAAGCGATTCTGGTGATTAAGCCCGCCCTCACCGCGGACCACGATACCTTTCGGCACCTCACTTGGCCCGGCATCGTAGCGCCCGGGCCCTGCCCCAGCCGACGGAAGTGCACGTGGCCCTGACCGCGACGATCTACAACCTCGACATTCACCTCGCCGACGTGGACCGTGGGGTCTACGAGGCGTTGGCGCTCCGGGTCGCCTGCCATCCCTCGGAATCGCCGGAGTACCTGATTGCCCGCGTGCTGGCCTATTGCCTGGAATACACGGAGGGGATTGCCTTTGGCCGCGGCATTTCCGAACCGGATGATCCGCCGATTGCCGTGCGAGACCTCACCGGCACGATCCAGGTGTGGATCGAGGTCGGTGTCCCCGACGCGGCCCGCCTCCACAAGGCGAGCAAGGCGGCGCCGCGGGTGGCGGTGTACACGCACAAGGAGCCGCGCACCCTGCTGCGGCAACTCGCCGGGGAGAAGATCCACCGCGCCGAGGCACTGGAGATCTACGCCTTCGATCGAGGGCTGATCGACGGCCTCGTGGCATTGCTGGATCGGCGCACCACGCTGTCGCTCTCGATCTCCGACCGGGAGATGTACGTCACGATCGGCGAGGAGACCGTCTCAGGGGCGGTGGAGCGGCACGCGCTGGGTTCGTAGGCGCACTCCGTCCGACACGCACCAACGCCGATCGCGCAGGGGAACGATGCGTTCGAGGATCGGGGCCACACGCCCTCAGGCCTCGAGGTCGAGCGCCCAGTCCCGCACCGTGTCGAGCAGCGCATGATTGGTGATGTCGAGCTGCAATGGCGTCACGGCCACGTAGCCCTCGCGGACCACGGCGTGGTCGGTGTCGATCTCGCCGCTCCAGGTGATCTTCCCCCCCCCGATCCAGAAGACATCACGACCCCAGGGGTCCTGCTGCTTCATCACGGAGTTGGAATAGAAGCGCGATCCCAACGGCACCACCCGGATCCCCTGCACCTCATCGACCGGGATCCCGGGGAGATTGATGTTGAGGAGGGTGTTGGGCGGCATCTGCCTGAGGGCGACAATCTTGCGCACCAGCCCGGCCACCAGGTCGCCGTAGCCGGCCATGAGGTCGTCCCGCCGACCGGCAAACGAGAAGGCGATGCCCGGGATCCCCAACACCACCGCCTCCATCGCCGCGGAGACGGTGCCAGAATAGAGCACGTCCTCCCCCAGGTTGGCGCCGTGGTTGATCCCGCTGAAGACGAACTGCGGCGTCTCGCGGACCAGTGGGGCTTCCAGCGCCAGGAGGATGCAGTCGGTGGGGGTGCCGTCCACCTGCCAGCTGCCGTCAGGGCGGCGGATCGGGCGCAACGGCCGGGTCATCGTGAGGGCGTGGCTCTGGGCGCTCTGCTCGCGGTCCGGGGCGACCACCGTGACATCACCGGCGGTCCGGCAGGCCTCCGCGAGAATCTGGATGCCGGGGGCGAGGATGCCGTCGTCGTTCGCGACAAGAATATGCATGCCGGGAAGACTAAGCCCGCCCGTCGAGCACCGCCATCACCGCGGCGAGTTCCTGGACCACCTCGCGCACGAATTCCGTGCGCATGGCCGCACGGGCCTCGTGCTTGAGTTCGCCGGTCCGGCGGAAGTGGTCGAGGCGCTGACGCGCCCCCTCGATGGTGTACTTCTCGGTGTAGAGCAGGTTCTTGACCAGCATCACCAGCTCCACCTCGCGCGCCTTGTAGACGCGGTTGCCGGAACGATTCTTCGCCGGATTGAGGAACCGGAACTGACTCTCCCAATACCGCAACACGTGCGGCTTGAGGTCGGTGAGGGCACAGACCTCGCCGATCGAGAAGAACTGCTGCACCGGGTTCGGCATGGTTGTGGTCATCCCCACCGCTCCGCCTTGAGGTTCCGGTCCATGAGGGCACGAATGGCATCCGTCGGTGCCACCTCGTCAAAGAGAATCGCCTTGACCTGCTCGGTGATGGGCATCTCGACACCGTGGCGCGCAGCCAGCCGCGAGGCCCCCAGCGCCGTGTTGACCCCCTCCGCCACGGTCCGGTGGGTCGCCTTCCAGTCAGCGAGGGTCGTCCCCTCCGCCAGCCCAACACCGAGTTGCCGGTTGCGCGAGAGCCCACCGGTGCAGGTGAGAATGAGGTCCCCCATGCCCGCGAGCCCGGCGAAGGTGTGCGGATCCGCGCCGAGGGCCTCGCCCAGCCGCGCAATCTCTGCGAGCCCACGGGTGATCAGCGCGGCCCGGGGATTGTGCCCGAGCCCGAGCCCCTCCAGCATGCCAGCCGCGATCGCCATGACGTTCTTGAGCGACCCCGCGAGTTCAACGCCGACCACATCTGGCCCCGAGTAGACCCGGAACTCCGGCGACGAAAACAGCTCCTGCACCGCCTCGGCAGCGGCCGCATCGTCGGCGGCCGCCACCACCGCGGTCGGCTGGCGCTGGTAGACCTCCTGCGCAAAGCTCGGCCCCGAGAGTGCCACGAACGTGACATCGGGCAATTCCTCCGCGGCCACCTCGTGCATCAGGTCGAGCGTGTCGGTCTCGATCCCCTTGGTGGCACAGACGAACCGGGTGCCGGGGCGAATGTGCGGTGCGGCTTGGCGGAGGACGGTCCGGGAGACATGGCTGGGCACCACCGAGCAGACCACCTCGGCATCCGCCAGCGCGGCGGCGAGATCGCTGGTGGCCTCCAGCCGCGGGTCGAGCGGACAGCCGGCCAGGAACACCGGATTCTCGTGCCGGGTGCGGATCGCCTCCGACACCTCGGACTCGTAGGCCCAGAGGCGCGTCGGCACGCCCTTGCGGGCGAGCAGGTCGGCGAGGGTGGTGCCCCAGCTCCCGGCACCGAGGACGGTCACACGCGTCATCCGGAGGCTCCTTGCGACGTGGTGGCCGCGGCGCGCCCGAAGCGCCGCTCTGTCCCGGCGCGAAGGCGCGCGATGTTGGCCCGATGCAACCAGATCACGAGGGCCGAGAGCGCGCCCACGAACCAGATGGCGGGGCGAGCGGCGGGGTGCAGGACCCACAGCAGAACGGGAAGGAACATCGCGGCGACCATGCTGCCGAGCGAGACGTACCCGGAGAGCCGGACCACGATCGCCCAGGTGAGCAGCGCCCCCACGAAGGCGAGTGGGGCCACGCCGAGGACGATCCCCCCCCCAGTGGCGACACCCTTGCCACCCTTGAATCCGACGAACACCGAAAAGACGTGGCCCAGCACGGCAACGACGCCCAACCCTACCGAGCCGGCGATCCCGAGGCCCGCCATCGGGCCAAAGAACGCCACCGGGATTGCGCCTTTGAGCGCGTCGAACAGCCCGACCGGGATCGCCCAGCGCCAGCCGAGCAGGCGGAACAGGTTGGTCGCCCCGAGGTTGCCGCTGCCGACGGTGCGGAGGTCGATTCCCTTGAGGGCGCGAACCACCCAGAACGACGTGGGGATCGCACCCAGCAGGTAGGAGGCGATCACGGCCGCCACGAGCATCACGCCTTGCTGCCCCGCCGATTGAACCGCATCCGGAGCGGTGAGCCCTTGAAGCCCCACGCCTTCCGGAAGCCGCGCACCAGGAACCGCTCGTACGACTCATGGATCGCGTCGGGGCGGTTGGTGATGATCGCGAAGGTGGGTGGCGCGACCTCGATCTGCGAGGCGTAGAGCAGCTTGACCGGCTCGCCTGCGGCCTGCGGCGGGGCGTTGCGGTCCACCAGTGCGCGCAGCACTTCGTTCACGCGGGCCGTGGGGATGCGGACATCGCGTTCGGCGGCCACGTCGAGCACGAGGTCGAGCACGTTGCGCACGCGCTGGCCGGAGAGGGCGGAGGTGTAGACGAACGGGACGAACTCGAGGAAGGGCGCCTTCTTGATGAGCTGTTCCTCGCCGCGCTTGGCGGTGTTGGCGTCCTTGTCCTCGACCAGGTCCCACTTGTTCACGACGATGACCAGCGCACACCCCTCCTCCCAGGCCTGGGTGGCGATCCGGAGGTCCTGGTTGTGCAGGCCGCGCTCCGCGTCCACCACCAGCACGCAGACGTCCGCGCGATGGATGGCGCGCTCGGTGCGCATGGTGCTGTAGAACTCGAGGGCTTCGTCCACCTTGGCTTTGCGCCGGAGGCCCGCCGTGTCGACGAACGTGAGCATCTTGCCGTGATAGGCGAGGTGCGAGTCGATCGCGTCGCGCGTGGTCCCGGCGATCGGCGTGACCACGAGGCGCTCCTCGCCGAGGAGCTTGTTGACGAGCGACGACTTCCCGGCGTTCGGGCGCCCGACCACCGCCACACGGATGCGGTCCTCCTCGGGCACGTCCTCGTGCGCGGGCAGGCGGGCCACGAGCTCGTCGAGAAGGTCACCGGTCCCCTGCCCCGATTGCGCCGACACGGGGTACGGGTCGCCGAGTCCGAGCTCGTGGAAGGCGTGCCGGGCGTCGCGTGTGTGCAGCTCGTCGAGCTTGTTCACAGCGAGGATCACCGGACGCTTGGACTGGCGCAGGCGGCGCGCGATGTCGGCATCCACCGGATTGAGGCCGTCCTTGCCGTCGGCCAGGAAGAGCACCAGATCCGACTCGGCCACGGCGCGATCCACCTGCTGGCGGATCGCCGTGTCCATCGTTTCCTTCGAGTCGGGCACGAGACCGCCGGTGTCGACCAGCCAGAAGTCGACGCCGTTCCAGTTGGCGTCACCGAAGTGGCGATCCCGCGTGGTGCCGGCCTGGTCGGAGACGATGGCGTTGCGGCCACCCACGAGACGGTTGAACAGCGTGGACTTGCCCACGTTCGGGCGCCCCACAATGGCGACGGTGGGTTTGCTCATGTGGTGAGCGGCTCCAGCAGGGCGTCCACGAAGGTCTTCGACACACGGACCGGCATCGGCACCTCGGCCGCCAGCGTGTCGAACGGAAGCGAATCAATGAAGAGGCCGGTATCGTTCACCGCCTCCCCGGGCAGCAAGGCGAGATCGAATCCCTGCAGCCCCTTGAGCGCGTCGCGCATCGCGCCACCGCTCAGCAGTCCGGCGGTGGTCACCCGTGGGCCGAAGAGATCATTCTCGACGGTCACCAACTCGAAGCTGGCCCCGGTGGCGGCGGCGAGCGGTCCGAGCACCATCGGCATGAGCGGCGCCATCGAGGTGCCAGTCACCACCGCGATGCGTCGCCCGGCGAGGCCGGTCAACGCCCCGGCCCCTTCGGCCACCTGCTGCTGCAGCCACCGCACCGAGCCAACCCCGTTTTCGACCTGGTCGAACGCGCCGTAGGCCTCGGCCGGCGGCAGCGGCAGGCCGGCGCGCAGATAGAGCTCGTCGGCGCCCTGCGCCCACGCGAGGCCCCGCTCGCGCCACGCACGCTCGGCGGCCGCCTCCACGAGCGCCACCGCGTGACGGCACTCCATCTCGTCAGGCTCGCGCACCAAGTGATGCTTGGAATACTCCGTCAGCCCCACGGGCACGACCGACACTGAGAGCACCTGGGGGCCGAAGGCCCACAGCTCGTCAAGCGTCTGCTGGAGGACCTCGCCGTCATTGACGCCGGGGGCCATCACCACCTGGGTGTGGAACTCGATGCCGTGGTCGGCGAACTCCTGCAACTGTGGCAGGATCTCCGGCGCCTGGGGATTCCGCAGCACCCACCGGCGGATCGTCGGGTCGGTCGCGTGCACCGACACATACAGCGGCGAGAGCCGGTAGCGGATGATCCGATCGGTATCGTGCTGCTTCAGGTTGGTGAGCGTGGCAAAATTGCCGTAGCGGAAGGACAGGCGATAGTCGTCGTCCCGGATGTAGAGCACCTGCCGGACGCCGTCAGGGTTGCCCTCGACAAAGCAGAAGTCGCACCGATTGGCGCAACGGCGGATACGGACCGGCTCGATGGCGACACCCATCTGCTCCTCCAGCGGCCGCTCGACCTCCACCTCGTACTCGGCCGCCTCGTCGGGCTGGCGATAGAGCAGCGTGAACTGCTCCTCCGCAGTGAGGAACTCCCAGTCGAGGAAATCCTCAAGGTCCTGGCCGTCGATGGCGACCAGTTCCGTGCCGGGCTGCAGCCCGAGTTCCTCCCCGATGGAGCCTTCCAGCACTCCGGTCACCCGAATCACGCAATCTCCTGACAGCTCATGGCCACCAATATGTCGCTATCTCCCCACCATTACAAGGGTTAGGCGACCTCACTTCAAGCTGGTTCGCGGCGGAAGCGCCGCAATGCAGACCACCCCGGCACCAGAGGCGCCGGGGTGGCTCACGAACCTAAGCGGGAGACGGGGCTCGAACCCGCGACCCTCAGCTTGGGAAGCTGATGCTCTACCAACTGAGCTACTCCCGCAACGGGGCAGAAGATAGCAACCGCGGCGCCGGGCTGCAACGCCCGCGCCCCGGCCCTGCCCTCACTTGACGGTGTAGCGCCACCCCACGATGCCGGCAGCCTCGACGGCCACGTTGAACTCGTGCTTGGCGGAGGCCTGGAGCGCCGGGATGGCAACGTCAGCCGATGCCACGACGGCGTGCGCGGCGTCGATGAACTCGAAATGGAGCGTCTTCGGGGCCGGCGGGACCTCCCGGCCTTCAAGGGTCTGTGCCGGGCGGCCGGTGGCCTCGCCCTCCAGGGTCGCCCCAGTGGCCGTCGGGCGGAAGGCGGTGATCACCGCGCTGGTGGGCATCTCCACGAGGCGGGTCACGGCCTCGAGCAGTTTGTCCTGGTTGTTGATGAGGCGGTAGCCCTGTGACAGCAGCTTCCGGCTGTCCTCGCTCAGTGGCTCAGCCGCCACGAGGCGCTGGGCGGTGGTGATCAGCTTCTCGCCATTGTCGAGCGCGTACATCGCGTTGGCAAGGTTGAAGAGCGCGTCCCGATTGTGCGGCTCCTTGACCAGCAACTTTTCGAACGCCTCGGCGGCCTCGGCGTACTTCTTCTCGTTGAAGAAGGTGACGCCCATTCCCATCAAGTCACCTGCGGTGAGGGTCCCCGACGCCTCGGCCGCGGCCAGGAGTTCCTGGTCGAGCTTGGCGGCCTCCTCAACCCGGCCGATGGCGCGCAGCGACTGCGAGAGGGCCCGCTTGGCGTCGACGTCCGACGGATCCCACGTGGTGTAGGCCTGGAGCTCGGTGACCGCCTCCTCGTGCCGCCCCGCGCGCTGCAGCATGGCGGCGAGATTGAACGTGGCCGAGTTGCGGTCATTGCCGAAATCCTTGGCGTTCGTGGCTGCGATGTCCTTGGCCCGGCGCAAGTAGACGATCGCGCTGTCGGTCTGCCCATCATTGGCGAAGAGGACGCCGGCGTTGTACCAGCTCTGCGGCAGTGCGGGCGCAATCATCGCCGCTTGGCGGAAGAGCACCAAGGCGCTGTCGCTCTTGCCGCTGCGGAAGAACTCGGTGCCCGGATTCATGAGCGGCAGGAAAGCCCGCTGCCGCCAGGACTTGATGTCCTCGGCGCAGTCGGGCGCGAGCTTGGCTGCGCGGCTGAAGGCGGAGTCCGCGCCGGTGAGGTCGCCGAGCTGGAGGTGCACGCGGCCCAGGTTGTACCACGCGGCGGCGTTGCCCTCCTGCCCTGCCTCGGTGATCGCCTGCGTCGCCACGCGGACGCCCGACGCATAGGCGCTGGCGCTCTTCTCCGGATCAGACTGTTCGGTGCCGGTCTTGAGGTAGAGCGCGGCACTGGAGACCAGGAAATGTCCCGAGCTCAGGTCACAGGTGGCTCCGATATACCGCGACGGCATCGCCTTGGCGACGCGATCACTGACAGCTTGGGCACCCACCACCGGGGCCAGTGCCACGATCCCCGCCACCACCAGCAAACCGGTTGTCCGCATTCCGTACTCCTCGTTGGTCACCCGGGGCCGGACGTTCCGGCCCTCTTGTTTCACATGCTAGGAGACGATATTCACCCGTCTGCCATGCACGACCGCCGGGTCTGCGTGGCGGCAAGCCCCCAATATCCCCTGTCAGGTCGGTCCGAGCAAATCCTCGGGGGTCCGATAGAGCCAGCCGGCCCCCGTGTTGAAGAGAACGACCCGGCCCTCGTCGGGGAGCACCCCGCGCCGCTTGAGCTCCAGCGCGGCCGCGATGCTCGCGCCTCCCTCGGGGGAAAAATCGACCCCTTCCTCCCTGGTGCCGAACCGGGCCAGGTCGGCCATCACCTCGTCGCTCACGGCCACCGCCCCGCCCTTGGTCTCGCGGAGAATACGCAGCATCAGCTTGTCACCCAGCGGTCCGGGCACCCGCAGTCCCGAGGCAATCGTCCACGGATCCGCCCAGGGCTCGGCGCTCTCGGCACCGGCCTCCCATGCGCGAACGATCGGTGCACAGCCGGTGGACTGCACCGAGAAGAGCTTTGGCATGTCGGAGGTGAGCCACCCCGCGGCGCGGAGTTCCTCGAACGCTTTCCACATGCCGATGAGCCCGGTGCCCCCGCCGGTCGGATAGATGATCGCAGCGGGCAATTGCCACCCGAACTGCATCGCGATCTCGAGGCCGAGCGTCTTCTTCCCTTCGATACGGTAGGGCTCCCGCAGTGTGCTCAGGTCGAGCGCCCCCGACTCGGCCGCATAGGCACGCGAAGCCTTGCCGCAGTCGCCAATGTGTCCGTCCATCAGCACGAGGTCGCCACCGAAGGCGACAATCTGCGAGAGGATCGTGCGGGGCGTCGTGCGCGGGGCGAAGACACGCACGGGGAGGCCGGCGCGGGCGGCGTACGCGGCACTCGCGACCCCGGCGTTGCCGGCGGTCGGGATCGTGAACGCCGTTGCCCCCCCCTTCACCGCCCGGGTGATCGCCGCACTGAGTCCCCGTGCCTTGAACGCGCCGGTGGGATTGGCCCCCTCGTCCTTGAGCCAGATGTCACCGAGGTTGAGCGCCGAGGCGAGGCGAGGCAAGGCGATCAGCGGGGTGTCGCCCTCGCCCAGGGTGATCGGCTCCTCATCGATCCGCAGCGGCAGGAAGCTGCGATAGCGCCACATCCCATGGCGACGCCGCACTTCCGCCCGCTCGGTCATCGGGTGGTCGCGCAGCGGATAGCGGACCAGCAAGGGGCGGCCACACGAGGCGCACACCCCCGGGAGACCGTCAGGCGGGAAGTTGGTGCCGCAGTCGGAACACTCGAGATGCCAGTCCATTCAATTCGCCTTGAGGTGGTGGAGAAGCCGTTCGGCCAGCGCCACCGAAAAGCCGGGCAGCGCAGCGATTTCTGTCGCGGTTGCTGCGCGGACCCCGGCGAGGGAGCCGAACGACTTGAGCAGCGCCGTCCGCTTGGTCGGCCCGACGCCCGGAATGTCGAGCAGCGCGGAGGTGACCGTCCGGGCGGTGCGGCGCTGGCGGTTGTAGGTCACGCCGAAGCGATGGGCCTCGTCCCGGGCGCGCTGGAGCAAGCGGAGCGCGGGCGAGCGCCGCGGCAAGCGCAGCGGTTCACGGCGGCCCGGGAGGTAGATCTCTTCGTCGCGCTTGGCGAGCGAGGCCACGGGGTGATCACCCAGGTCCAAAGTGCGCAGTGCGTCCAGAGCCGCGCCGAGCTGGCCCTTGCCGCCGTCGATCACGAAGAGGTCAGGAAGCGGCTCCTCCTTCTCCCGGAGGCGCGTCACATACCGGATCATCACCTCATGGATCGCGGCGAAGTCATCCTGCTGCGCCGGCCCCTTGATCTTGAACTTTCGGTACCCGGCCTTCTTCGGGCGCCCCGCTTCGAAGGATACCAGCGCACCTACGGTGTCGCGTCCCTGGGCGGTCGAGATGTCGATGCAGACGAAGGTCCGCGGGATCGTCTTCATCCCCAGCTCGCGCCCGAGGGCGTAGACGGGATCCTCGACGCGCTCTTCTGTCTCGTACAGCTCGATCCGGAGCGACTCGAGGAGGTGGCGGGCGTTCTGGTCGGCGAGTTCCAGCCAGCGTGACGCGAGCCCGCGCTGGGGCACGGCACACCGGCTCGCGGGCAGGAGCGCCTCGATCGCCTCGAGATCGTGCGGCGGGAACGGCAGCACCACCCGACGGACGCGACCCTCGGCGAACGCGTAGACGCGCACCAGCCATGCCGCGAGGATGGCGCCGTCGTCCTCCACCTCCACGTTCTCGAGGAAGCGGTGGTCGCGCCCGATGACGCGCCCGTCGCGGACGCGGAGCAGCACCCCCACGGCATCATCGCCGTCACGGGCATAGCCGATCACGTCGGCGTCGCCCGTGCCGACCACGTCGATGGTGGCAGGGCGTTCGACCTGCTCCAGCCACTTGAGCGTATCGCGCAGGTCGCGCGCCCGCTCGAAATCCTCGCGGACGCTCGCCGCCTGCATCATGGCGCGGATCCGCCCCCGGAGGTCGCCGGTGCGGCCCTCGAGGAATTCCAGCACCTCATCGATCATGGCGCGGTACGACGCCTCGGCCTGCCACCCCACGCAGGGGGCGAGACAGCGTCCGATGTGGTAGTCAAGGCAGGGCCGATCCCGACGCTCTCGCGGGATGTCGTCGTGGCAGGACCGAACGGTGAACATCCGGCGCACCAACCCGAGGGTCCGGCGCATGTCGGACACATCGGTGTACGGGCCGAAGTAGCGCGCACCCTTGTGATCCCGGCTCCGCGTCGCGAGCACTCGCGGGAACGGTTCACCCAGGGTCACGACGATGGACGGATAGCTTTTGTCGTCCTTCAGGCGGACGTTGTACTTGGGCAGGAATTCCTTGATCAGGTTGTTCTCGAGGAGCAGCGACTGCGCCTCGTCCCCGACGACAATCGTTTCCACGTCGGCGATCTGCCGTACCAGCAGCTGCTGCTTGGTCCCGCCCGCGAGATCCGGCGCAAAGTACGACCGCACGCGCGAGCGCAACGACTTGGCCTTGCCGACGTAGAGCACCTGGCCCTCGGCATCGCGCCACAGGTAGACGCCCGGGCCGTCGGGCAGCGTATCGAGCTTGCGACGCAGCGTCTCGTTCATCGGCGGCGCGGCAGGCACAGGCGTCCGACGATCACCGCCGCTTCCGGCACGTGAGCGCGGAAGGTGATGGCCAGGTAGGTCAGGCCGAACAG
>JBBQQJ010000052.1:0-14475 GCA_038216165.1 Gemmatimonadales bacterium
GAGGCCGGCACCGAGGTCGGCGCGACGGTCCCGCGCCTGCTCGAGACGGCCGACCTCCTCGGCTTTCTGCACTGCCACACCACCTACTCCGACGGCTCGAACTCGGTCGAGGAACTCGCGCGCGGGGTCGGCGCCGCCGGCTACCAGTGGCTCGGCATCACCGACCACTCGCGCTCGGCGGGGTATGCCGGCGGGATGCAGCCTGACGACCTGCAGCGGCAGTGGGACGAGATCGATGCTGTCAATGCGCTCGATCTCGGTATCACCGTGTTCAAGGGGATCGAGAGCGACATCCTGGGCGACGGGGCCCTCGATTACCCGGACGACGTCCTCGAGGGGTTCGATTTCATCATCGCCAGCGTGCACTCGCGCTTCACGATGAGCGAGGTCGAGATGACGGCGCGCTTCCTCCGCGCCATCGCATCGCCCTATGTCACGCTGATCGGCCACCCGACGGGTCGCCTCCTGCTCCAGCGCGAGCCCTATGCCGTGGACCTCGACGCCATCTTCGCGGCGGCCGGCGCGGCGGGGGTCGGAATCGAGATCAACGCCGACCCGCACCGCCTCGACCTCGACTGGCGTGTGCTCCGCCGCGCGCGTGCCGCGGGGGTGATGATCAGCATCGGGGCCGACGCGCACAACCTCGCGGGGCTCGCCAACGTCGAGTACGGCGTGGGGATCGCGCGCAAGGGTGGCCTCGGCCCGGAGGCGATCCTGAACACACGCGACGCCGACGGCTTCCGGGCCTTCGCGCGTGCCCGGCGGGGCTGATGCCGCGGGAAAGCCGCGCGGCCAAAGCCGAGCGGGCTGCGGTGATCTTTGCCGCGCTCGCCGAGCAGCATCCCGACGCCCATTGCGAGCTCGACCATCACACCGCCTTCGAACTCCTCTGCGCCACGATCCTCTCGGCACAGTGCACCGACGTGCGCGTCAACCTCGTCACCCCGGCCCTGTTCGCGCGCTACCCCGATGCCCACGCTCTGGCGGCGGCACGGCAGGAGGACGTCGAGGCACTGGTGCAGTCCACGGGTTTCTTCCGGAACAAGGCCAAGTCGCTGATCGGCATGGCCCGTGCGCTCGTGGCCGACCACGAGGGCGAGGTGCCGCGGACCATGACCGAGCTGCGTCCGCTGCCCGGCGTGGGGCGGAAGACCGCCAACGTGATCCTCGGCAACGCCTTCGCACGCAACGAGGGGATCACCGTCGATACCCATGTCAAGCGGATCGCAAAGCTCCTCAGGCTCACCCGCTCCGACAATCCCGAGGTGGTGGAGCGCGACCTGATGCCGCTCTTCCCGCGCGACGCGTGGACCGTGCTCAGCCACCTGCTGATCTTCCACGGCCGCCGCACCTGCATCGCGAATCGGCCACGGTGCGGGGAGTGCGTGATTGCAGGCGAGTGCCCGGCCGCTCGCGGGGCCTAGTGGTGGGCCATCGGGCGCAGGGCGCAGGTTGTTCCGGGGGGCCTTACATTGTGACCTGCGCTGTACCACCTCCGACCTGCGACCCACAGGAGCACCTGCATGAAGACCGCCACCATCATCACCGACCGCGGCACCATCGTCGCCGACCTCTTTCCGGAGGCTGCGCCGGGCACGGTCGAGAACTTCGAGAAGCTCGCCAACAGCGAGTTCTATGACGGCACCCGCTTCCATCGCGTGATCCGCGACTTCGTCATCCAGGGCGGCGATCCGCTCTCCAAGGACCCGGCCAATCCGCGTGTCGGCACCGGCGGGCCGGGCTGGAAGATCAAGTGCGAGACGGCGGGCAACCCGCACAAGCACAGCGCGGGTTCCCTCTCGATGGCCCACGCCGGGGAGGACACCGGCGGGAGCCAGTTCTTCATCGCGCACGCACCCCAGGCGCATCTCGATGGCGTCCACACCGTGTTCGGGCAGGTGAATGAGGGGATGGACGTGGTGATGGCGATCAAGCAGGGCGATGTGATCACCTCGATCCGGGTGGCCTGACCATCCACGTCGACCTCGCCCTGCTCTGCGACCATGCGCTGGTCGACCAGCACGGCAAGCTCTCCGTCATCGGGATCTGGCGCCAGGTGATGCTCGGCCAGTTCCCGGGCGTCCACCCCCGGGCCACCCTCGTGCTGGTGCTGCGGGGGGGACGGACGGAGGCGGGGATGCACCGCGTCGCCTTCCGGCTGGAGGACGCCCGGGGCACGGTGCTGCTCGAGCATGGCGGTGAGATGCAGCTCCACGCCCCGCCCGAGGGGGAGGCGGCAGACGTCGAGGCCCCCGGCATCGTGGTGCTCGACCTCCCTTTCCAGCGCCCCGGCGAGCACGCCATCGTGGTGCAGCTTGATGGGCATGAGGCGGCGCGCGTGCCGTTGATGGCAGCCCAGGCGATGGCCCAGCCGTCCTCGGCGATGCACTGAGCCGAGCACAGAGCACAGACCACAGCGAACTGAGAACCAAGGGTCGGGATCGTCCAGCCCTTGGTTCGCGTGTCGCCGTTCTTCGTTCGCCGTGCTCCGCTGTAGGTTTCCCCCGATGACCACCCCCGCTGACTGGCCGCGCGATCGCGCCCACGCCCTGCTCACCGAATGGACCGCCTCGCCGGCGCTCCGCGCGCACATGCGGGCGGTGGAGCTCGCCATGCGGCACCTCGCCCCGCGCCACGGCGGCGACGCTGCGTGGTGGGGCGTGGTTGGCCTGCTCCACGACTTCGATTACGAGCGCTTCCCCAACGACGCCCGCGCAGCCGACACCGAACATCCGTCGGAGGGCGTCCGGCACCTGCGTAGCCTGGGTTTTCCCGGCGAGGGTTGCGAGGCGATCCTCGGCCATGCCGAGTTCACGGGTACCCCGCGCACGACGGCACTCGCCCGGGTGCTGTTCGCGGTCGATGAATTGGCTGGGTTCGTGGTCGCCTGTGCGCTGGTCCGGCCGTCGCGCTCGCTCGCCGACCTCGAGGTCCCGTCGGTGAAGAAGAAGCTCAAGGACAAGGCGTTTGCGCGCGGCGTGAGTCGCGATGACGTGCGGCAGGGTGCCGAGGAGCTTGGGGTGCCGCTCGACGAGCTGATCGCCGAGGTGATCACGGCGTTGCGGCCCCACGAGCGCGAACTCGGCCTCGGCGGCGGGTGAGATGACCGCCCGGCCAGCCCGGGCGGGATCCACCGTGCCCCTGATCCGGGCGCTCGATCGCGCCTCGGGCACCCCGTCGATCCCGGGGAACGACGTGGCCTTCCTGTTCGACGGGCCGGCGACTTACGCCGCCATGCATGCGCGGATTGCTGCGGCACGTTCGCGCATCCATCTCGAGAATTACATCATTCGGGACGATGCCACCGGCAAGGGATTCGCCGATGCCCTGATCGCCAAGGCCAATGACGGCGTGGTGGTGCGGGTCCTGTATGACTGGATCGGATCGTTCTTCACCCATCGCCGCTTCTGGAGCCGGCTCACGGCGGCGGGGGTGCAGGTCCGCGCGTTCGGTTACCCCTCGCTGCGTGATCCGTTGGTGCTGGTGGCCCGCGATCACCGGAAGCTGCTCGTCGTCGACGGCGAAGCGGCCGTCACGGGTGGCCTCTGCATCGGCAACGACTGGATCGGCGATCCGGCCGCAGGGCGCCAACCGTGGCGGGACACCGCGGTGGCGGTGGACGGCCCGGCCGGACGGGCCTTCGACCGCGCCTTCACGACGGCGTGGTGCTTTGCCGGGGGGCTGGCGCCGGACGATGTGGCCGAGCTCCCCGCCGACGTGCCAGCGCGCGGCGAGTTCGGGGTGCGCGTGGTGGCGACGGAGCCGGGACGCGAGCGCAATTATCGCACGGTCGACCTGCTGCTCGGCGTCAGCGCCGAGCGGATCTGGATCACCGAGGCCTATCTCGCGGCACCACAGCGGCTCTATCAGGGGATCGTTGATGCAGCGCGCGACGGCGTGGATGTACGGATGCTGCTGCCGGGGGCGAGCGACATCGCCGTGGTGCGGAATCTCGCCCGCACCGCCTACCGCGGCCTGCTGCGTGCCGGCGTCCGGATCTACGAGTGGCAGGGCCCGATGCTGCACGCCAAGACGATGGTGGTCGACGGGCGCTGGGTTCGGGTCGGTTCGAGCAACCTCAACGCCTCCTCGCTGCTGGCAAATTGGGAACTCGACGTCTTTCTCGATGACGAATCACTGGCGACGGCGTTCGAACACCGCTTCCTGCAGGACTTGTCCCATGCGGGCGAAGTCGTGCGGCGGCCGCGCCGCGTGCCGGGGATCCTGGCCGCCGCGGTGCCCCCCGCGCTCGAACAGCGCCCCCCGGTGGGCGACACGGCGTTGCCGGTCCACGAACCGAGCAAGCGCGAACGTCGCCGCAAAGTGCTGGTGACCGCCGCGGGGCTGGTCCGCGGTGCGCGGGCGGCAGTGTTCGGCCCCTTGGCACTGCTGTCGCTGGTGGCCGCCGTGCTCTTTTTCCTCTTCCCGGTCCCCGCGGCCTATGCTGCGGCGCTAGGGTGCCTGGCGGGCGGGTTGGCGCTGGCCGTGCGGGCCGTGGGGCACCGTGCGCGGGGTTGACCTCAACCTCCCCCGGCGAGGACGCGTATGACGGGCGTGGAGGAGACCGCACTCGCTGCCAGGGCTGCCAAGGGCAGCGAGGAGGCGTTCGGGGAGCTCGTGGCACGGCATGCCCCGATGGCCCGGCGGGTGGCCTACGCGATCCTCGAGGACCAGGAGGATGCCGACGATGCCGCCCAGGAGGGATTCCTCTCGGCGTGGCAGGCGATCCGACGGTACGATCCGAAACGGGCGTTCCGTCCCTGGTTGATGCAGATCGTGGTGAATGCCGCCCGGGACCTCCGGCGTCGGCGGCGGGTACGGGCGGCAGAACCGCTCGACCATGTCGCCGCCGCCGCTCGAGATGATCCGGCACGAGAGGTCGGCGCGCTGGACCTGGGGGACAAGCTCCGGGCCGCGCTGGCCACCCTGCCTGAACGACAACGCCTGGCCGTGGTGCTCTTCGACGCCGAAGGGTATCCGCAGGCGGAGATCGCCAAGATGTTGGGGATCCCTGAGGGAACGGTGAAGTCGGACGTGTTTCATGGACGCCGGGCCCTGCGCAAGGTGCTCGACAGCGTCAAGGAGGAATGGGATGAGTGATCGGTCGCCGTTTGATGCCACGCCGGATGCCGAGCTCGGGACGGCGCTGCGAGAGGCCCTCGTGATGTCGCACGAGGGGGCCTTCGTTGCACGGGTGCGTGCCCGGCTCGGCCGCCGGGAGCATGGGTGGGACGACGTCCTGTCCGGCTGGTTCTGGCAGGGGCTGATGGCAGCCTCGCTGCTCGCCGCGGTGGCGAGCTGGGCGGCGGTGCAGCCCGGCGCGACGGTCGGGGACGGCCAGGAATCGCTGGCCGTACAGCTCCTCGATGGTCGGCATTCCGGATCGGACCTGCTGTTGACGGCGATGGCGGGGAACCGATGAGCACCTCACGCACCCGCGCCATGGTCCTGCTCGCCACCGCCTTCGGGCTCGGGATGGTGGTCGGCGGGGCGGGGATGGCGCTCGCTGCGCGCAGTGGCAAGGTGGACATTCCCGACCGCGGCACGAATGGTCGCGGTGGCCCGGGATGGCTGCGAGAGCTGAAGCTGGACGATGCCCAGCGCGACACCGTGATGGCGATCTACCGGCGGGACGAGAAGGGGATCGACTCGGTGATGCGGCGCATCCGCCCGCAGACCGACTCGCTGTTCGACCTGATCCGCCCGGAGGTGGAGGCGCGTCGGACCGCCACGCGTCAGGAGGTGCGCACCCTCCTCACGTTGCCTCAACAGGAGAAATACGATTCGATGGTGAAGGCCTATGACGAACAGCGAAAGCGCATGCGTGAACAGTCCCGTTCCGGCGCCGGGAGGTCCCGTGCGGGCCACTGAGCGTCTTCGGTTCCTCGCCGCCGCCGCCCTTCTGGCGGCGGCGCCTGCGACGGGACATGCCCAGCGCGCCATTACGCTCCAGGAGGCGCTCCGGCGCGCCGAGGCGGTGACTCCGGCGATCGTGCAGGCGCAGGGGGCGCTGCGCTCGGCCGAGTTGCAGACGCGCACCAACTTCATGCGCTACATCCCGGAGGTCACGTTCCCGGTGCGGGCCGACTACAACGTGTCGTCGGGACAGCAGCGCCTCGACCCGGTGACCAACCAGTTGATCACCGGCTCGGTCACCAACCCGAGTTACTCGGTGGGTGCCCGGGCGAACCTGACGCTGTTCGATGGCTTCGCCCGCGAGCGGAACTTGAGTGCATCCCGTTCCCGCGAAACCGCCGCCGATGCGTCGCTCACCAGCGCGCTGTTTCAGAGTCGGCTCGGGGTGACGAACGCCTTCTTCGACGTGCTGGCCAATCAGGAACTGCTGAAGGTGAACGAGGCCGCCGTGGCCCGGGCGCGCCAGCAGCTCGCCGTCGCCTCGGCGCGGCTCCAGAGCGGCAGTGGCCAGCGCAGCGACTCCCTCACCGCCCTCGTGCAGTTTGGTCAGGCGCGGCAGCAGCTCCTCACCGCCCAGGCGGCGCTCGCCACCGCTGAGGCCAACCTCGGTCGGCTCACCGGCGAGGATGGCCGGGTGTCGGCGGTCGACGACTCGAGCTTCTACACGCAGGCGGTCATTGTGGACACCGCCGGGCTCCGGCGCGAGGCGCTCGCCGCCTCCCCGGCGGTGCGCTCGTCCGAGGCGAATGTGGAGGCCAACCGGATGGCCCTGCGCGCCTCGCGCTCCGGCTACTGGCCCACGATCAATGCCTCGGTCTCGTCCGACTGGACGGCCAACCGGCAAAACGAGTACACCCTTGAGCCGCGGCGGAACCTGCTGCTCACGATGCAGTTCGCGCCGTGGTCCAATCTCACCCGCGAGACCCAGATCGAGAACGCCGCGATCCAGCTCGACAACGCGATCGCGTCGCTCGCCGACCAGCGGCGCCAGGTGACGGCCCAGCTCACGCAGCAATTTGCGGCCCTCGGCAACGCGCAGGAGTCGATCGAGGTCGCGGCCCTCTCGGTGCAGGCCTCGGAGGAGAACGTCCGCGTGACCGAGCAGCGCTACCGGCTCGGCGTGGCGACGATCTTCGAACTGCTGCAGGCGCAGGAACAGCTCACCCAGGCCCAGGTCACGGAGATCCAGGCGCGCTTCTCGTACCTGCGCGCCAAGGCTCAGATCGAAGCCCTCCTCGGAAGGACGTTCTGATGGCCAAGGACATGCGCGATACCGGCGAGCGGATGGCGATGCTGCCCGCGGACGTCCCACGGGATGCGGTGATCGTCACCCGCAACCTGAAGCGGGAATACGTCATGGGGAGCGAGATCGTGCGCGCCCTCCAGGGCGTGGACGTGACGATCCGCCGCAACGAGTTGGTCGCAATCATGGGGCCGTCGGGCTCGGGCAAGTCCACGCTGATGAACATGATCGGCTGCCTCGACACGCCGACCGAGGGCGAGTACTGGCTCAATGGCTACCGCGTGAGCGAACTGGACGACGACGCCCTCGCCCGGATCCGGAACAAGGAGATCGGCTTCGTCTTCCAGACGTTCAACCTGCTCCCCCGCGCCACGTCGCTCGCCAACGTCGAGTTGCCGATGGTCTACGCCGGGGCCGGCGCCAAGGAACGGCGCGACCGGGCCCGCGAGGCGCTGACGCAGGTCGGCCTCGGCGATCGCATGGACCACCGACCCAACGAGCTCTCGGGGGGCCAGCGCCAGCGCGTGGCCATCGCCCGGGCGCTGGTCAACCGGCCGTCGATCATCCTCGCCGACGAGCCGACAGGCAACCTCGACTCGGCCACATCGGTCGAGATCATGGCACTCTTCGAGACCCTGCATGCGCAGGGCCAGACCATCATCCTTGTCACTCACGAACCCGATATTGCCGCGCATGCGCACCGCCAGATCGTCCTGCGGGATGGCCTCGTGGCCAGCGATGACAGCACCCGTGTGGAGGTTTCCGCGTGAAGTCCGTTCGTGCCGTTTCGTTCGTTTTGCTGGTCGCCGCGTGCGGCAAGCCCGTGCCGGAGCCCACGTATGTGGCGATGGCGGTGCAGCCGCGCGACATCATCGTCACGGCACAAGCCGCGGGATCGATCCTGCCCGACACCGTCGTCGAGGTGAAGTCCAAGGCCTCGGGAGAAATCCTCGAGTTCAACGTGCAGACGGGTCAGGTGGTCCAGCGCGGGCAGCTCCTCGCCCGCATTGACCGGCGCGCGCCGCAGAACCAGTATTCGCAGGCGGAGGCGCAGCTCGAGGTGGCCCAGGCGCAGCTTCGCAATGCCGAGGCCCAGCTCAAGCGCTCGCAGGAGCTGTTCACCGCCCGCGCGATCACGGAGCAGGAGCTCGAGGGCACCACCCTCGCCGTGGCCAATGCCAAGGCGTCGGTCATCAGCGGACAGGTCCAGCTCGAGAACGCCAAGATCGCGCTCGATGACACCGAGGTCCGCGCCCCGATCACCGGGACGCTCATCGTCAAGAACGTCGAGCGTGGCGCGGTTATTTCGTCACCGGTGAGCGATGTCGGCGGCGGTACCGTGATGGCCCGTATGGCCGACCTGTCGCTGGTGCAGGTCAAGACCTATGTGGACCAGACGGACATCGGCAAGATCCGTGAGGGGCTGGAGACGTCGGTCCGGGTGGAGGCGTACCCGAACCGGCCGTTCACTGGCCAGGTGCTCAAGATTGAACCACAGGCCGACACCATCTCGAGCGTGGTGATGTTTGCGGTGCTGGTGCGGATCGACAATCGCGAGGGGCTGCTGAAGCCCGGAATGTCGGCCGAGGTGCAGATCTCCGTCGGCGAGGCGAGAGACGTGCTCGCGGTGCCGAACGCCGCGCTGCGGACGGAGCGCGACGCCGCCTCCGCGGCCGGGGTGCTGGGCATTGCGCCGGAGGACTTCGCGCGGATGTTCGCGGAGGCGAAGGAAGCCTTCACACCGGTCCCGCCGATCGGTGACACTGGCGCCGCCGCCGCGGCGCTGCCGACCAACGGGGCCCGGCCCACTGCGTCCACCAATGGTGCCCCGCCGGCGAGCGGTCGTCCTGCATCGGCCGGTGGTGCCCCCACGGGTGGTCGCCCAGGCGGGGCCGGGGGCGCCCGTCGCGCGCCGAGCAACAACGCACTTTTTGGCGGCACGTATGTCGTGTTCGTCAAGCGGGATGGGCAGGCGCGGCCGGTGTTTGTCCGGACCGGGATCACCGATCTGGACTGGAGCGAGGTCCGCTCCGGGTTGGCCGCCGGTGACTCCGTGATGATGCTGCCGAGCGCCTCGCTGATCCAGGCGCAGCAAGGGCTTCAGGAGCGGATGGGTCGGAACAGCGGCCTGCCGGGTCAGGGGACACGCTGACATGCTGATCGGTGAAACGATTCACGTCGCGTTCCAGAGCATCCGCGCCAACAAGCTGCGCGCGATGCTCACCATGCTCGGCGTGATCATTGGTGTTGCCGCGGTGATCACCGTCGTGGCGATGGGCACCGGCGCCCAGCGCTCGGTGGAGGCGCGCATCAACGCGCTCGGCGCCAACCTGATCCAGATCAATGCGGGCCAGGACCGCTTCGCGGGGGTGTCCCGCGAGGGCGGCGCGCCCCTCACCACCGACGACGCCGAGGCGCTCCGTCGGGACGCGGGCTCCGTGACCGCCGTGGTGCCGGAGATGTCGCGCAACCAGCAAGTGGTCAGCGGCAACAACAACATCAATGTGAGCATCGTCGGCACCACGGCGAACTACCCCGACGCGCGGAACTACACGATCACGCACGGACGGATGTTCACCGAGGGCGACAACGGGGCGCGCCAGCGCTACGCCGTGATCGGGTCCGAGGTTCCCCGGATGCTTGACGTCCCTGCGGCCGCCATGATCGGCCGCACGGTCACGATCCGCGCGATCCCGTTCGAGGTGATCGGCGTGCTCAGCGAGAAGGGCTCCCAGGGGTGGCAGAATCCCGACGAGCAGATCCTCATCCCGCTCAACACCGCGCAGTTCCGTGTGATGGGCACCGACCGGCTGCGGTCGATCGCCGTCACCGTCGATCCGAGCATCCCGCAGGACCGGGCGATGGTCGACCTCGAGCGGATCATGCGACGGGAGCACAAGATCCGTCCGGGTGGGGCCAACGACTTCCAGATCCGCTCACCGCGGGAGTTTCTCGCCACCGCCGAGTCGACGAGCAAGACCTTCTCGGCCCTGCTCCTCTCGATCGCCGGCGTGTCGCTCCTCGTGGGCGGCATCGGCATCATGAACATCATGCTCGTCTCGGTGACGGAGCGGACCAAGGAGATCGGGATCCGCAAGGCTCTCGGCGCCACGAAGGTCGTGATCCTCTCCCAATTCCTGATCGAGGCGCTGGTGCTCTGTCTCAGCGGCGGGGCGCTCGGCATCCTGCTCGGATGGGGGACGTCGCAATTGGTGAGCAACAAGCTCGGCTGGACCACCGAGATCTCGCCCACCGCCGTGATGGTGGCCTTCGGCTTCTCGGCCTTCGTCGGCCTGTTCTTCGGCCTCTGGCCGGCCCGCCGGGCCGCCAGCCTGGATCCGATCCAGGCGCTGCGGTACGAGTAGCTGACCGCCATCGCCGGATCATCGCACACGGGGAGCCCGGGCACCGCCCGGCTCCCCGTTTTGCGCCTCCTCCCCTCCGCTATCTTTGCCGCCATGCGACTGCCGCTGTGCCTCATGATGCTCGCGCCCGCGCTGCTCTCCGCGCAGGCTCCCCCCCCTGATCTCCGGATCCCGCGCCTCGAGGCGGGGATCGTCGTCGATGGGGTACTGGACGAGCCCGCGTGGGCCGCGGCCGCGCGGGTCGAGGGGTTCTACCAGTTCCGCCCGGTGGATTCCCGACCCGCCGAGGACTCGACGGTGGTGCTCGTCTGGTATTCTCCGACGGCGATCCACTTCGGCATCCTCGCCTACGACCGCGACCCGGCGAGCGTGCGGGCCACGCTCTCCGACCGCGACAACATCGGCAGCGACGACCAGGTCACCATCTTCCTCGACACCTTCACCGACCGGCGCCGGGCCTACTTTTTCGGCGTGAACCCGTTCGGGGTGCAAGATGACGGGGTCCGCAGCGAAGGGGGCTTCTCCGCCTCGAGCGGCGGCTCGGGGAGCACCGATCGGAATCCCGATTTTCTGTGGCAGAGCACCGGACGGCGTACCGCCTTCGGCTGGGTGGCGGAGATCCGCGTACCGTTCAAGTCGCTGCGCTGGGGGGGCGGCCAGGAGCTGACGTGGGGGTTCAACGTCCAGCGCGTCACGCGCCGCACCGGCTACGAGGACACCTGGACCGACGTCCGTCGCGCCAATGCCTCATTCCTCGCGCAGGCAGGAACGATCAGCGGCATCCGCGACATCCAGCGCGGGGTGGTCACCGAGATCCAGCCGACCGTGACGGCGGACCTTGCGGGCCGACGCCGGGCCGACGGCGGGTTCACGCGTGACCCGGTGGAACCGGACTTCGGTGCGAACGTCCGCCTCGGTTTCACGCAGTTCACCCTCGACGGCACGATCAACCCCGATTTTTCGCAGGTGGAGTCCGACGCCGGGCTGGTGACCCTCAACGAGCGCTTTGCCCTCTTTTTCCCGGAGCGCCGGCCGTTCTTCCTCGAGGGGATCGAGCTCTTCGCCTCGCCCAACAATCTCGTGTACACCCGCACCGTGGCGAACCCACTCGGTGGGGCCAAGCTGACGGGCAAGCTCGGGCGCTGGTCCATTGCCCACCTGACGGCGCTCGATGAATTCGGCCAGGCCCGCGATGGCGGGGTGACCGACGGCACCAAGGCGCTGGTGAACATCACGCGTCTGCGGCGGGACGTGGGCGCCAACTCGGTGGCGGGCTTGACCGTCACCAACCGCGACGAGGAGGGGGACTTCAATCGCGTGGTCTCCGCCGACACGCGGCTGGTGTTCAAGCAGCTCTACTACCTCCAGGCGCAGGTCGGCGCGTCGTTCACCGGCGATGGCCGCGACGATGCCTGGCGCGCCGACCCGCTCTGGGAGATCGAGGTCGATCGCACGGGACGGGCCTTCGGCTTCAACTACAAGCTGACCGCCATCGGTGACGACTTCGAGACCTGGAGTGGGTTCGTCAACCGGACCGGGATCGCCTCGGGTCGCGCCTTCAACCGGTACTCGATCTACGGTGCCCGCGGCGCCCTGATCGAGCAGGCCTCCGTGTTTGGTGGCGTCAGCCGGATCTGGGACTACGGCAATGTCCTGGGCGCGCGGGCGCTCGAGGGAAGCAACGAACTCAACTGGTCGGCCCGGATGCGCGGCGGCTGGAACGTCTCGGGGAAGTTCGAGACGATCTTTTTCCGCTTCCGTCCGGACGACTACGCAACCCTGACGCGCGCAACGCCGGGTGGCACCGCGCCGTTCCTGCCCGAGGCCGGGGTGTTCGATGCCCCGGCGGTCAACGTCTCGATCTCGACGCCGACATGGCGCACCTGGGAAGGCTCGCTCCGGCTGGAGCAGGGCGCGACGGCGATCTTCCCCGAGGCGACCGAGGGACGACAGCGCTCGGCCACGGCCTCGGTCACGGTGCGGCCATCATCCGCCGTGCGGGTATTCGGCACGGTGCGCGTGCAGCACCTGCGGCGGGAGCGGGACGACACCGAATTTGCCCGGACCATCCTGCCGCGGCTCAAGGTCGAAGTGCAACCGAACCGCGCCCTCTTCTTCCGCCTGGTGGCAGAGTACCGGAGCGAGCGGCGTGACGCCCTGCGGGACGCGGCGACCGGCATGCCGCTGCTGGTCGGCGCCACGCCGTCCAGCGCCACGCGCACCGACCGGCTGCGCATGGACTGGCTCGCCTCGTATGAGCCCACCCCGGGCACCGTCGCCTTCCTGGGTTACGGCTCTACCCTTCGTGGCGATCGGCCGCTGACCTTCCGTGAGCTCGAGCGGGTGGAAGATGGATTTTTTGTGAAGCTCGCCTACCTGTTCCGGATGTAGCGGGCCATGGCATCGTTCACCATCTGGATCGACGCCGACGCGACACCTCGGGACGTGAAGGAGATCGTCTTTCGCGCCGCCAAGCGGCTGGCGCTGCCGACGATCCTGGTGGCCAACCAGCGGCTCGATCCACCACCGGGGAATCCGATGGTCTCCGCCGTGCGGGTGGATGGCGGGCCGGACGTGGCCGACCAACACATCGTCGATCATGCCGTGTTGGGCGACCTCGTGGTGACGCAGGACATTCCGTTGGCGGCCCTGCTCGTGCCGATGGGCGTGGTGGTGCTCGATCCGCGCGGCGAGGAGCACACGGCTGAGACCATCGGCGAGCGGCTCTCGGTCCGCAATCTGATGGAATCGTTCCGCAGCGCCGGCGTGGTGACGGGCGGTCCCCCCCCTTGGCACCCGCGCGACAAGCAGGCGTTTGCCGCGGCGTTGGATCGCGCGCTCACGCGCCTGGCGCGGGCCGTCCGGGACTAGGCGCAGCGGACGTCGCTGCGACGTGGCACATGCTCAGGGAGCAGCGCCTGGTGCCCGGAGCTCGACGCGATAGTGCGCGATGGCCGGTGAGCCCGGGTCAGCGGGCGGCGTGACGATGTGCTGGAAGCCGAGCCGCTCGAGGAGGGTGATCGAGCGGAGGTTGGTCGCGTTGACGATCGCGAGCAGGGCGGCGAGGCCGAGGGCATCGCGCGCGTGCTGCATCACCCCGACGGCCGCCTCGTGGGCGAACCCCTGGCCGGCGTGCTTCAGCAGGAGCGCGTAGCCGAGGTCGGGGAGATCGAGCGTGTCGCGTTTGAGCACCCCGCACATCCCGATCGCCTCGCCGGTGGCACGGTCCTCCACGCAGTTGAGCCCATGCCCATGGATGGCGTAGCTCGCCATCGGCCCCTCGTGGAGGTAGCGCTCGGCGTCGGCCAGGGTGCACACCCCCCGGTCAGCGATGTGCTTGATGAAGCTGGGTTCGTTGAGCAGCCGCAGGATGAACGGCGCATCGCCGGGGACGAAGTGGCGGACCCGCAGGCGCGCCGTCTCGCAGCAAGTGGTGGGGGGCATGGGCGAATGATGCCCGTCCTGCCGACGGTGAGAAAGGGGGCATGGCCTTTCGCTTTGCCGGGGCCCACCCCACCTTAAAGGGATTCCCCCCACGTCAGCCCAAGGTCGCCCATGCGCATCACCGCCACGGCCCTCGTCGCGTTGCTCCTCACCGGCACGACCGCCCTCCGTCATGGCCCCGATCCGGTCGATTGGGCGATGGTCGCCAAGATCCGGGAGGAAGGACTCCAGCGCTCGCAGGTGATGGACCGGGTGGGCTACATGGCCGATGTGCTCGGGGCGCGACTGACCCTCTCGGCGGACATGCTCCGGGCCCAGGCCTGGGCCGTCGAGGAGATGGGACGCATTGGGCTCGTCAACGTGGCGACCGAACCGTTCATGGACTTCGGTGTCACCTGGGACAACACCTATACCTCGCTCCACATGCTGTCGCCCGACTACCAGCCGATGGTCGGCTACCCAGTGGCGCACACGCCGGGTACCGACGGACGACAGGTGGCGGAGGCG
>JBBQQJ010000053.1:0-14327 GCA_038216165.1 Gemmatimonadales bacterium
ACGCTGCCAAACGCGCCGAACGGCGGGAGCTCGCCATCCTGCTGCTCGTGGACACCAGCAGCTCGACCGACGGCTGGGTGGGCGAGGGCAAGCGGGTGATCGACGTCGAAAAGGAGGCTGTGCTGCTGGTGTGTGAGGCGCTCGATGCACTCGGCGACCGATTCAGCGTGCTGACCTTCTCCAGTCAAGGACCGGAGCGCGTGAGCGTCGCCGTGGTCAAGGCGTTCGCGGCGCCGCACAGCGCTGCCACTGGCGTGCGGATCGCCGCGCTCGAACCCGCAGGCTACACGCGCACCGGCGCCGCCATCCGTCATGCCACGGCTGCGCTCGCAGGTCAGCATGCCCGGCACCGCCTGCTCCTGGTCCTGTCGGACGGCAAGCCGAACGACGTGGATCTCTATGAAGGCCGCTACGGCATCGAGGACACCCGCCAGGCCGTCGCCGAGGCGCGCCTCCGGGGCGTGCACCCCTTCTGCATCACCGTGGACCGCGAAGCGCCCGCCTACATGCCGTACCTCTTCGGGGTCGGTGCCTACGCGGTGCTCGGCAACGCCGCCCGACTGCCGGAAGTGATGCTCGACGCCCTGCGTCGGCTCGTGGCGGACTGAGGGTTCCCGGCACGACGACGGGGCGGCCTCCGCATCAGCAACACCTCGGGCGTCCCTTCAGACCAATATTCCCCTCCCCACCGCCCCGAATCCCCGCGCTCAACCCCCCGCACCGACCCCCACCCTGCCACTCCGACAGCCCCCACACACCACCCGAACGATTTTCGGTCCATCTCCGCACATCGTTGCCAATACACGAGTTGGACCGCCAAGTGAGCAAGTGCTCACATGAACAAAAATAACGTGAGTGCTCGCTCTCACATATGAGCACCCAAGTACGCCATTCCGACGTGGTCCACCTGCCACAAAATGTACACAAGTCGTTGTAAATCAACCCCTTACACCACTCTATCCCCTTCCATTTCGGCGTCCGGTCGCTACCTTGGTGCCATGCCGTTGACCCCCCTCGTCGGTCACCAGGAGCTCCGGGAGCAGCTCGCCAACGCGATCACCGCGGGCAGACTCCCTCAAGTGCTCCTCCTGACCGGGCCACGAGGGGGGGGCAAGCAGCGGGTGGCCCTCTGGATCGCCCAACGGCTCATGTGCCAGGCCCCGGCCAGCACCGAGCCCTGCGGGACATGCCCGCCCTGCCGCAAGGTGCTGGGCCTGGGCCATCCGGACGTCCATTGGTTTGTGCCGGTGCCCCGCCCCAAGGCGGGTGATGCCGACAAGCAGCGCGACGAAGTGGCCGAGTCGCTCGAAGCGGCCATGGCCGAGCGGCGCACCAACGGCCTCTGGGGGCCGCCCGACGGGATGGCGAGCCACGGGATCGCCTCCGCGCGGCTGGTGCAGCAACGGGCCTCCCTGACCGCCGCCGAGGGCGGCTGGCGGGTATTCATCGTGGGGCGGGCGGAACGGCTGGTCCCGCAGGAGTCGAGTCCGGAGGCGGCCAACGCCCTGCTCAAGCTCCTCGAGGAGCCGCCGCCGCGGTCGCTGTTCGTGCTGACCACGGCGGAGCCGGGGCTGGTATTGCCCACCATCCGGTCGCGTTCGGTTCCGATCCGGCTGGCCCGGCTGACCGATCCCGACGTGGAGGGGTTCCTGACGGCCCACCGCCCGGAACTGGCCACCCCCGCCACCGTGGCTGCCGCCCGCGGGGCGATCGGGGCGGCGTTGGCCAGTGGCGACGACCGCGCCGCCAAGGCCCAGGATGCTGCCCGGGACTTCCTGGCCGCGGTGGCGGACGGACCGGTGCGGCTGACGGCCCGGGCGCTGCGGCAGGGGATGGCGCAGGCACGTGGGGAGTTTACCGAGCTCCTCGATGCCATCGCGCTGCGGCTCGCGGCCGAGGCCCGGAGGGAACTCGAGGCCGGTCGGGGTGGTTTGCATACCGACACCCGGCTCGCCGGCGTGGACAAGGTGTTGCTGGCGCGGGAGCAGGCGCAGGGGAATGTGAACCCCCAGCTCCTCCTCGCCACGCTGGGCAGCGACCTCGCCGCACTGGGGGCGGCGTGACGCTGACCCACCTCGATGCCGAGGGACGGGCCCGCATGGTGGATGTCGGCAGCAAGCCGATCACCGCGCGACGGGCCGTCGCCGAGGGGCAGGTGCGGATGACGGCCGAGGCGTTCGGCCTGGTGCAGGACGCCGCGGCGCACAAGGGGGACGTCCTCACGGTGGCCGAGGTGGCCGGCGTGATGGGTGCCAAGCAGACGGGCGCGTTGATCCCGCTCTGCCACCCGGTACCGCTCGATCGCGTGACGGTCGTGGCGGAACCGATGGCGGAATGGCCCGGGGTGCGGATTGTGGCGACAGCACATGCCACGGCCCGTACCGGGATCGAGATGGAGGCCCTCGTGGCCGTGAGTGTGGCCTGCCTCACCGTGTTCGACATGGTGAAGGCGGTCGATCGAGGTGCGTGGATCGAGGGGATCCGCGTCCTTGAGAAGTCGGGCGGCGCAAGCGGTGCTTGGCGCGCCCCCGACTCGCTGGACCCTGAACAAGGAGCATAGATGCTGAAACGTGTGTTTGCCCAGGGCGCCGTCATCGGCGTCGGGGTGCTGGCCCTGATGGGACTCGGCACGGTGTCGAGCCTCCTCTCCGGCGCCAACGTCGCCGGCGTGGAACTCGACAGCGTTGTCGACGCTCCCGTCGACTCGACCGCGATGGCCGTCCAACTCGTCGCCACACGCGTCGAACTTGAGCGCGCCCATCGCATTCTGGAATTTTCCGGACGCTACCGCATCCCGGCCGATCTCTCGGCCCGGATTTATGATACCGCCGTGGCCGAGGGGATTCCCCCCGCCCTCGGCTTCCAGCTCGTCAAGATCGAGAGCAATTTCAAGAACAGCGCGCAGAGCAACATGGCCGCGATCGGGCTCACCCAGCTCCGCATCCTGACCGCGCGCGCCTACGAGCCGACCATCGAGGCGTCGGACCTCATGAACCCCGACCTCAACCTCCGCATCGGCTTCCGCTATCTGAAGGACCTGCTGAAGCGGTTTGACAACGACCTCGCCCTTGCCCTCGAGGCCTACAACAAGGGCCCCACGCTGATCACCGCCCAGATGGAAGCCGGCACCGAAGTGCGCGGCAGATACTCACGGTCGGTGTTGGGCGGGATTTGAACCGAACGGCGAGCCCCGATAAATCACAAGGCCGGCCCCCATCTCGGGAAGCCGGCCTTTTGCTGTCCGCTATCCGCTGTTTGCCGTCTAACGCACCCGCAGCTTCTGCCCCACCTTGATCACCGCGCGGCGGCCCAGCTTGTTGAGCGCGACCACCTGGCGCTCCGTGACACCGTAACGCTGCGCGATGGCACCCACCGTCTCCCCGCGTCGCACCACGTGGGTCACCGACCGCTGAGCGGGCGCGGTCTCGCGGAGATTGGTGGCCGGGATCTCGGTGCCACTCACCGGGATGTAAAGCGTGGCCCCCACCTGCAGCGAGCGGGCGCGCGCCACGCGATTGGCCGACATGAGCAGGTTCTGCGACACGCCGTAGCGCGACGCGATCCCGGAGACCGTTTCGCCACGCCGGACAATGTGCGTGAGCATGACGGGTCGTGCATCGGGCGGCAGCGCGGCATACGCCGCGGTCACCCGATCGGCGGTGCCGGCCGGAAGGCGCACCGCGTACTTCTCGCCGGGCGGCGTGACGGCGCGGAGGATGTGTGGATTGAGCGCGCGCACCACATCAAGTTCCACCTCGGCGAGGCGCGCGATCTTGTCGAGCCCGGTGCCGCCCTCGACGATCACGGAATCCAGCGGGAACGGCTCCGCCGCATCCACCGGCTCGAGGCCGTAGCGCCCGGGCGACTTCGCGAGGAGCGCCGCGGCGATGAGCTTCGGCACGTAGTCCTTGGTTTCCTGATAAATGTGCGGCGTGCTCGCGAGCTCGAAGAAGGCATCGTCGCTGGTGAGTTCCACCGCTTCATCGCCGTACCCCATCGCGGTGGCGATCTGCTGCAAGCCGCGACCGACCCGGCCTGCCCCCCCGTTGTATGCCGCCGCCGCGAGATAGTGCGAGCCGAAGCGATCGGTGAGATCCTTGAGGTGCCGCGCCGCTGCCACCGTGCTCTTGATCGGGTCGCGACGCTCGTCGATCCATGGTGTCACGCGGAGGCCGTAGGACTTCCCCGTGGCCGGCATGAACTGCCACATCCCCATCGCCTTGGCCCGGCTCACCGCCACCGGCGAGAAGCCCGACTCGATCAAGGCCAGATAGACCAAGTCGCCCGGCAGCCCTTGCGCCACGAGCTGCTCGCGCGCGAACGTCTCATACGCCGGCATGCGGCCCAGCCAGATCTGGAAGCGCTCACGCGCCGTGGTGCTGAAATAGGTGAGATAGTATTGCACCCGCGGATGCTCGGCGTAGCTCGCCACCTCCAGATCCCACGACGGCTCGTCGAGCGCGAGCTCGGGCACCAACCCGGAGGGCGCGGCTTCCTGCAGGCGGTCGAGCGCCGCGGCATCGGCCGCGGAATCGACAGCGGTGCGCAGGTCGAGCGAACTCCGTGGCGCTCGCCGCGGCGTGGCCGCAGTCCCCGCGGGGGTGGCCTGGGGAGGAGGCGTCGGGTCGGGGGCCGGGGAGGGCTCCACCGTGAGGCCGCCACAGGCGGCAGTGAGGCACGCGGTCGCCACAAGGAGCGCACGCATCATGAGGTATCCTCCGGACCGGGGAAACAAGGCACACGGGGGGGATGCCCCACCCCGGCCCACCGTTGCATCAGCCGGCGAGCCGCTGGCGCAGGAGGCCGAGCAGGTCGTCGTGGGAGAGCGCGTCGGCCTTGGCGAAAAGCACTGCCTTGGAGGACGAGGAAATCGGCAACGGAATCCAGTATCGGCGAGGGTCCGGGTTCGCGGAGCGGAACCCCGCCACGAGGGTCCAGTTGGTCGTCCCGGGCCGCCTCTCGACAGCCATCGAGACCGACCACTCACGATTTTCCAGCGCCAGGGTCCGCCAGGCCATTGCGCTCCATCATACATATCGGCATAGGGATACGGGCCGCGCCCGAACGGTGGGCAGGCAACCCGGAAGTGGGCCAGCCACCAATAGTTAGCCCGTGGCGCCAGTCCCGGCAACCCCTCCCCGCCCTACCCCCCCGTGACCAGGGTCCGGAAGGCGAACATCAACTGCTCCGTGACCGGGCCCGGGCAGCCGAGCCCGATCATCCGGGCGTCTACCTCCCGCACCGGAACGATTTCAGTGGCGGTGCCCGTGAGGAACACCTCCTGGGCCGTGTAGACATCGTAGCGGTTGAGCAGGTCCTCCCGCACCGGGAGCTCCGCAGCGCGCGCCAGTTCGAGCACCACGTCGCGGGTGACCCCCTTGAGGATGCCGGCGCTGGGGGGGGGCGTGCGCACCACCCCGTCGGTGACGATGAAGAGGTTCTGACCCGATCCCTCCGCCACGTAACCCCCGCTGTCGAGCATCAACACCTCATCGGCGCCCGCCGTGCCGCCCTCGTGCTTGGCCAACACATGCGGCAGGTAGTTGAGCGACTTGACCCGCGGTGAGAGCGCCTCGCGATGTGGCATCGGGGTCGAGGCGGTGACCACGCGAAGTCCCGCGGCCAGCTTCTCCGGCGGAAACATCCGCAGCTCGTCGCAGATGATGATCACGGAGGGCGTGGTGCACCGGCGCGGGTCGATGCCGAGGTCACCCACGCCGCGCGTGACGATGTGCCGCAGGTATGCCTCGGTGAAGCCCGTCCGCGCCACCACGTCGGTGGTCACGTCGGCCAGCTCGTCGAACTCCACCGGTACCTCGAGGGCGATCGCCTTGGCCGAGTCAAAGAGGCGCTGGAGGTGGGCCTTGAGGCGGAACACCTTGCCGCCGTAGGTACGCATCCCTTCAAACACCCCGTCGCCATAGAGGAGGCCGTGGTCGAAGACCGAGATCGCCGCGGTCTCGGGAGGATGGATGGTGCCGTTGATCCAGACGAGAGGGGGCATAGGGGAGGGCTTGGTGAACGGTGAACGGTGGACGGGGGAATGCGGGTCGCGGACGGTGTCGGTATCTTTGGGCCCACGGGGGTGTAGCTCAGTTGGTTAGAGCATCCGGCTTTTAACCGGCAGGTCGTGGGTTCGAATCCCACCGCCCCTATCCACGAAAGATAGTCCCGTTCACAATGCACCAACCCGCGGGCTGACGCCCGCGCCTGACACGGTCACGATGGATCAACCCGCGGGCTGACGCCCGCGGCTGACAAAAGGCATCTCCATGTACGACTCCCGCTGGTCCGACATCGCCGACATGGCCCTGTCCGGCAACCCGCTCCATCGCGAAGACGCCGAGGCCGTGCTGAAGGCGCCCAACGACGAGCTGCTCGATCTGATGCACGCCGCGTTCCGGGTGCGCCAGGCGTACCACGGTCGCGGTGTCCGCATTCACGTACTCCAGAACGCGAAGCTCGGCGCCTGTCCCGAGGACTGCGGCTTCTGTTCGCAGAGCTCGCGCTACGACAGCGGCGTCGGTCGGCAGAAACTACAGACGGTGGACGAGATCGTCGCTGGCGCACGCGAGGCCGCCGCACTCGGTGCGGTGAAGTACTGCATCGTCACTGCCACGCGAGGGCCCAGCGAGCGCGACCTCGACACGATCTGCACCGCAGTGGAGCAGATCAAGGCCGAGTGCAACATCAACATCTGCACCTCGCTGGGGCTCCTCAAGGAAGGGCAGGCGGAGCGCCTCAAGGCCGCGGGCGTGACCCGCTTCAACCACAACCTCGAGAGCTCGCGCGAGTATTTCGGACAGGTGGTCGGGACCCACACGTGGGACGACCGGGTGGCGACGGTGCAGCGCGCCAAGGCGGCCGGGCTCGAGGCCTGCTGTGGCGGGATCATCGGGATGGGCGAGTCGCTCGATGACCGCCTCGACCTGGCCTATGCCCTGCGCGACCTCGAGGTGGAGTCGATCCCGGTGAACTTCCTCGATCCACGCCCCGGCACCCCGATGGGGGACCTCCCCCGGCTCACGCCGGCCGAGTGCCTGAAGACGCTGGCGATGATGCGCTTCGTCAACCCGACGCGCGACATCCGGATTGCCGGTGGCCGCGAGGTGAACCTGCGCAGCATGCAGGCGCTGGCCCTTTATCCGGCCAACTCGCTGTTCGTGGATGGCTACCTCACCACGCCGGGTGCCGGGGCGGAGCACGACCTGCAGATGATCCGCGACGCAGGCTTCGAGGTGGCGGAGATCGTGGCCGCCGCGTGAGCGCGTCCCTCCACCAGACCGACCGCCAGCACGTCTGGCATCCGTTCACGCCGCACTCGGTGTACGCCGACGAACACCCGCTGATGGTAGTGGCCGCCGAGGGGCACTGGCTGATTGATGCCGACGGCACCCGCTACCTCGATGGCGTGGCGTCACTCTGGTGCAACCTCTTCGGACACCGCCGCCCCGAACTCGATGCCGCGATCACCGCCCAGCTCGGCCGCGTGGCGCACTCCACCTTTCTCGGCAATGCCAGCGCCCCGGCCGTGGCACTCGCCGGCCGGCTCGTGGCGCTGGCTCCGGAGGGACTCACGCGCGTCTTCTTCAGCGACAACGGCTCCACTGCCGTCGAGGTCGCGATGAAGATGGCCTACCAGTTCTGGCAACAGACTGACAACGTCACGGATCGCACGCGCACGAAGTTCGTGACCATCGGCGGCGCGTATCACGGCGACACGGTCGGCGCCGTCTCGCTCGGCGGCATCGACCTCTTCCACGAGATCTATCGCCCGCTGCTCTTCCCCACCCTGCAGGCCCCACAGCCGTACTGCTATCGCTGCCCATTGGGCCTCGAGCGTGCGACCTGCGGCGTCGCCTGTGCGTCGGCGGCGGAGGCGCTCATCGCCGCACATGCCGACGAGATCGCGGCGGTGGTGATCGAGCCGGGCGTGCAGGGTGCCGCCGGGATGGTCACGCAGCCGGACGGCTACGCTGCACGGATGGCGGCGGCAGCACGCGCGGCGGGTGCGCTGGTGATCGTGGACGAAGTTGCCGTGGGTTTCGGGCGCTCCGGCGCGATGTTCGCGAGCGAGGTGGAGGGGCTCACCCCCGATCTGCTCTGCCTCGCCAAGGGGCTCACCGGTGGCTATCTCCCGATGGCGGCGACGCTCACCACCGAGCGGATCTTCGCGGGCTTCCTTGGGGCACCGGAGGCCGCGCGCACCTTCTTTCACGGGCATACCTACACCGGCAATGCGCTGGCGGCCGCCGCGGCGCATGCCACGCTCGACCTGCTCCCGGAGGTGCTCGCCGCCCTCCCGGCCACGATCGCACACTTCGCGACGCGTGCGGAGCGGTTGCGTGCGCTGCCTCACGTGGGCGACGTGCGCCGCTATGGACTCGCGTTGGGCGTGGAACTGGTGCAGGACAGCGCGACCCGCGCCGCCTGGCCGAGTGCGGGCCGGACGGGGATGCGGGCCTGCACGGCGGCCAAGCAGCGCGGCGTCTTCCTCCGGCCGATTGGCGACGTGGTGATCGTGATGCCGCCGCTCACCATCACCATGGCGGAACTCGACATCCTCTTTGATGCGCTCGAGGCGGGAATCGCGGTGGCGTGTGGGTAAGCTCATCCTCATCAGCGGCACCGACACCGGCATTGGCAAGACGTGGGTGGGCTGCGCCTTGGGCGCTGCATGGTATGGCAGCGGGCGCGACGTGCGGGCCGTGAAGTTGGTGGAGACCGGCACCGCCGAGGTGCCCGGGGATGACGAAGATGGCGTGCGGCTCGCGCGCGCCACGCGGCAGGCGGCACCGCGGCAGGCGCTCCGGCGCTATCGGACCCCGGTGGCGGCCGCGGAGGCAGCGGAACTTGAGGGGCGTCCGTTTGACCTCACGGACACGATCACCGAGGTGCAGGCGATCGTGGCGGAGGCGGAGCTCACCATCGTGGAGGGGGCCGGTGGTCTCTTCGCGCCGCTCACCTGGCGTCGTAACCTGCTCGACGTGGTGCGACGGCTCGGGGCACCGGTGCTGGTGGTGGCGGCCGACCGGCTGGGCACGCTCAACCACACCTTGCTCACGCTGGCAGTGCTTGATCTCGCGGGACTCACCTGTCCGGGCGTGGTGATGAACGCACTGCCGGAGCGCGATGCCGCGGATGCCTCGTTCGGACGCAATGCCGACGCGTTGCGTCGGGTGCGCCCGGACATTCCGGTGGTCGAAACCGCGTCCCCGAAGTGGGTGGAGGACGTGATGGGGTGGGTGGGGTAAGTCGCACACACAGGGGAACGCTGGTTCGCACACCCGATAGGCACTCCGCTCACTGCACCCGACCACTCATCCTGCCGCCAGCGCGTCCTCGAATCCGGCAGGAACAATCGCATGACGGGTGGCCGCGAGGTCCGCGGGCGACGCGCCATGCTCCCGCATGGCATCTTCCCATTCAACGCGCAGTATGCCCTGCATCGCATCAATCCGAGCGTGCGCCTCGTCAGGCGTCACTCGGAACACGGCGGCCTCACTCACGAGGTTCGCTCTGGTCGCCACGCGACCATACCTACCGGCGATCAGCGCGAGGCGGCGTTCGCGTGAGGTGGCTGGCTCAGTCGGGACCACATCGAAGAGCGGCGACAACCGCCAGTCCTCCCGCCCCCAGGCGATGATGGCGTGATTCCTCGGGTGGTCGTCCCCATTGGAGACCAGAGCATTGAATGTGGCGCGCGCGAACAGTTCTCGGCAATCGTCATCGGGTGCAGCGGACCGTCGGCGCAATTCCTCGGCAAGCCGCAGGTATGACCAGTCGCGCGATGGCATCTCCTCCGCGTCCATCAGCGTGAGACCACTCAGGTAGCGGGCACGGAGCGGAGCACTCGGCGCCCCTGACCGATCAAATCGTTCCACCAACAGCACTGGCTTCCCACCGACACGGACCGTGCGATGGGCAGGAACGCGAAGTCCGCACCGCTGCGCAAGCGTGAGCAGGCCGGCCTCCACTGCCGCCAAGTTCACGCGATCACTCTTCGCAGGGAACTTGGCGAGCCACATGCGGTCATCGTCCACGATGGCGGCCTTTGGTCGTGCCCCCCCCATCGTCACACCTTGCAGCAAGAGCGCGGCAGCGTGTTGTGCCTCCGGAGTGACCGGCCCATCCGCCTCAAGCAGCTCGGCGGCATGCAGCAGCGCTGGCAGTGACACCGCATGGTGGTGGTGTCCTGCAGGCATCGGTGCCGTCGGGGTGACGCCGAAGACCAGGGCACCGGTGCGGTCGTCCCCTGCCGAGAGCAGGTATTCCAGTTCTGTCAGCTCCGCGCGCTCGCCACGGGCATACTCGATCACCCGGCGGCCCCACGCATCGGGCGAGGCATCGCGCAGCGCGCCATGAATTCCTCCGAGCGTTGCTGTGGGGGGGGCAGTGCCTTCGACTAGCGGCAGACCGATCGGGTCGAGTGGGACTGCGTCGGTGCGAGCGAGAAACGACTGACCGTAGGTGAAGAGCCCGATGGTCGCGCGCCCGTGACCGCGGTGCTCGAATCGCCCGCACACCACTGGCACCGTCTCCCCCGGCAGGTGCACGAACGCAAACGCCTGCTGCGGGGGGAGGGGACTAGAAGTCATCGTCCAGCTCGCGCTTCGCGCGGACCCGCGAACCGAGGCGGGCCGAGCTCAGGGTGACCCCGACCGCATCGGTCGCCGGGTCGGAGAGGGGGGCGAGCAAGTCATCGAGCCCCATGGCCCAGAGCACGGTGACATAGGTGCCCAAGCCCACGCCTGGCTTCCCCTGCTCCAGGTTGCGGAGCGTCATCGTCGAGACCCCCGCCTTTTCGGCCAGCAGCGCCTGTGGCCACCGGCGCCGCAGGCGGGCGGTACGGACGCCCAGTCCGAGACCGCGAAGGGTCTCCCGGGCTGCGAAGGGGATAGCATGGGAGGCCTTGGTTGTAGGCATAGCAGGAAAATTACATACTATCGTGCCTTGTCGCAAGTATTCTTGCTATTCGAACTCGTCAATTGCAGCCGAACCAGGGACCGACGAGACAGCAGGCTAGCGAGCAACACGACAGACATTGACCTGACACCCAGATCAACAACTCGCTATATCTCATTGTTATTTTGAATTTATCAAGCGGATATACTGTTTTATCTAATGTCCAGGACCGTCCCCCACCTCCCGATCGAGGTCCGTCGTGGCCTCCGCAAGCTCGGCGCAGACCTGCGGGCTGTTCGCCTGCGGCAACGCTTGCCGATGGCACTCGTCGCGGACCGGGCGCAGATCGCCGTGTCTACCCTGCACCGGGTCGAACGCGGCGTACCGAGCGTCAGCATCGGGATCTATGGGACCGTGCTCTGGGTGCTCGGTCTCGGTGAGCGCATTGGCGACTTGGCGGATGGAAGCACTGGCGCGATGGGCCGGGCGCTGGATGAGGAGCGACTCCCGCAGCGCGTCCCTCTTCGCAAGACGCCACCATTCGCTCCAGCCGACGGAGCGCACGGTGAGGGGACGACACGATGAGTCAACCGGATGCGTCCGTCCACATCGAACTTGGCGGCACCACCCGACTGGTCGGCCGGTCTGGGTGACGACCCGGCGCGGCACGCAATCCGCCGAGCTCGAATTCGATGACCAGTGGATCGCAGACCCACTGCACTTTGCGCCCGGACCATCGCTGGCACCGGACAAGGGCCATTTCCAGACGCCCGAAGGGCACGCGATGTTCGCCCCCCTCGGCGACTCGGCGCCCGACCGATGGGGGCGGCGCCTGCTCGTCCGCGCCGAGGTTTTGCGCGCGCGCGCCGCAGCCACGACACCGCGCACCCTGCGGGGGATTGACTCCCTCCTCGGCGTGTCCGACATCACGCGTCAGGGCGCGTTGCGATTCATCACAGGGCGGGAGGGACCGCTTCTGGCCACGAATGACCAGATCCCCCCTGATCAAGCTACGGGACTTGATGGCTGCTGCCATGGCGCCGGATACTGATCCCGGGTCCCGGATCGCAGATGACGCCGTTCGCCTGCGGCTCGCCCCGAGGTCGTCACTTGGCGGCGCGCGTCCCAAGGCGTCGGTGACTGACGACGACGGTGCGCTGGCCATCGCCAAGTTTCCCAAGCATGATGAGGAGGCGGCCGCCGCGGATGCCTTCGGTTCGACCCAGTTCTGACCCGCCTCCCGCGCGAGATCACCGGCCTGCAGGTCGCAACCCCGTTCCCGAAGCGGCCTCCTACCGCGTCATGATGATCGCGGCAATGATCCCGATCAGCTGACCGAGCAGCACGTCAGTTACATAGTGCACGCGCAGATAGACGCGCGACATGCCGACGATGATCGCCAGCGCGAGCGCCACCCACACCACCACGCCTGGCATCTCCGGCACGCCCCGCCACAGCACGAGCGTCATCGCGATCGCCATCGCGGCAGCCGAATGTCCCGACGGCAGCGAGAACGCATCAGGGTGCGCGATCAACGAGGTGATGGTGTCGTCCTGAAAGTGCGGGCGCGGGCGGTGCGCGGAGCGCTTGATGATCTGCACCACCAGGTGCGACCCCGCGTTCGCCACCAGCACCGCGATCCCCAGCGCACGCGTGTGCGGGATCGCGACCAGCACCGCCCCGATGGTGAGCGTCGCGATCGCGCCCCCGAGGTGAGTGAGGATGCGAAAGCCGCGGTCCACCCAACCCGGCGCACGCCACCGAGCCACCCCCTGCAGCCAGCGGCGGTCGGTCTCGTTCAGTCGGCTGGCATATCTGCGCATGAGGGAAGGCTAGCGGACAGAGGAGCCGGCCCCCTCCCCCCTCCCCCCTCCCCTTGACGCTCCGTCGAAGTGATAGTATTACTATCATGTCCGCTTGCATTACGCCGCTCGGCGACCGCCTCGTCCATCTTGGTGTGCGCGCGCAGCACTTCACCCGATCGTGGGTCAATCACGCCGCCACCGGAATTGGCGGAACGCACCGTCGTCGGGACGTAGCGCACCACCGACCACCGGGCGTCGAGCAGCGAGAACTCGGGGTCCTCCTCAGGGGTCGGCGCACGCCGCACCTGGATCGCGTTCTTGAAGCCGGCGTCCTCGAACGCGCCGTTCCACTCCAGGATCCCCGCCTCGAAATACGGGACCCACTCTTCGGGCGTCGCGGGGTCAATGTACCAGACCCACGGGTTCACCGGCTCCACCAGCTCGCCGCGCAGGAAGGCCGCGGTGTCCTTACGCCCCGCCCACGTGCGGGGACGTTCGGCGTGCGCGTCCGTCCCGCCTGGGCGTCCGATCGGCCCCCGCGGCGACCGGACGCCGACGGAAACCACCGTCCAGGCGGCCACCGAGGCGCGGCGGCGGGCGGAGATCAGGCCGCCGCGCGCCGGCCGGCCCTCGCGGGGTACGCGATCGCGCCGTACGTTCACCGGATACTCGACCGACCCCCGATTGAAATTCCTATCCCCGCAGGGCGCATCCAGACAAGGTAGCGAGGCATCCTTCCCCGATGCGACGACTTTTCCTTGCCCTCGCCGTCCTGATACCCGGCGCCGCCGCGGCACAGGACCTCCCACCGTACGTCCCGATCAACCCCGTGCTCACCAGCCGCAGTGCCCTCTACGCGCAGCCGGTGATCCCACGGAACCGGGGTGGAACACGCGGCTCGTCCTCGACTACACCAACGCGATCGAGAGCGACATCACCCGCGACCGCCGAGACTACCTGCTCGACGCCGAGCTGCTGCAACTCGACCTCTGGGTGTCACGCGACGTCTCGGCCAATGCATTCGTCGTGGCCAACGTCTCCTTGCGAGGCGGCTACGACGGTCACTTCGATGGCTTCCTGAACTGGTATCACGACCTGATCGGGTTGCCGGTCCCGGCGCGGAACCGTCGTCCCGACGACACCTTCGCCTGGGAGTTCGACCTCCCCGACGGCACCACCGCGCGCGCCCGCCCCGGCACCTTCCTCGGCGACGTTCGCGTGGGGGGGGGATACCGCCTCGGCCGCGTCCCGCTCCTCGGCACTGTCACGCTGCCGACCGCCACCGCCGACGAGGGATGGGGTCGCGGCACCATAGGCACCTCGCTGCACGCCACCGCCGACCTGATGCGCACCGACCGCGTGGTGCTCGACGCCGGGCTCGCCCTGGGATACACACCCACCCACGGCGATCTCGCTGCCTACCAGCGCAGCGCGTTCGTTGGCGCGATGGGTGGATTCCGCTGGCGATTCTGGGGGCAACAGGCGCTGTTCGCGACCGTCTGGACACAGTCCGCCAATTGGCGCGACACCGGCTTCAATGCGATGGAGGACCCGGAGGTCACGATCGACTTCGGCGGGTTGGTCAAGCTGGGGAAGAACTGGCCGGAACTGCAGCTC
>JBBQQJ010000054.1:0-14316 GCA_038216165.1 Gemmatimonadales bacterium
GCGGGCAGGCGGCGATCGACGGCAGGCCAGGGGTGTCGCCGGCGGCGAGCAGTGTCTGGCAGAGCCCTCGATTGCGGCGCGCGGCGAGGTCGTACACATCGCGCGCGGCGGCGCTCCAGACCGAACCGGCGAGGCCGGTGCGGGCCAACTGATGCACGGTGAGCTCACCCGTCATCGGCTCGGGCGAGGGCATGCTGGCGAGCACGAGGTGCAGCGGACGCCAGGCGAGCGCTGGGGTGGTGAGCAAATCGACGGCGGGGGTGAGACAGACCGGACGTCGCGTGGCCACTGCCGCCAGTGCGGCGGGCAGTTCGAGGTCGAGCGGCACCCCCATCGCCTCCGCCATGCGCACCCGATAGAGGGCATCCCAGCCGTACAGATCGGGGCGCACGAGGAGCAGGTCATCGCGGCTGCTGCCGCCGAGGCGCGTGCCCCAGACCGCTGCGGCCTCCACCAGGGAGCCGGTCACCATCACGCCCTTGGCCGGGCACGAGGCGATGAGGTTCTGGCCCAGCTCGGCGAGCACCGGTGGCAACGGCAACTGTTCCGCGGCGAGCGGGCGACCGATCATCACCGCGTCCCACCCGTGGTTCTCGATCCGCATCACCGCCTGTTCGCTGGCCACGAGCACGCGATAGACCGTCCCGGAATCGGCGAGGAGTTGCTGCGACTGTTCAAAGGCCGCTCCGGCGAACTCGAGCAGCAGGATCCCGCCCGGCTCACCCTCATGGCCGTTGCGGTGCCACTGGAAGGCGTCGGTGAAGTAGATCCGCCCGAGCTGGAACCAGGCGCGGCCATCGGTGGGGTGATCGGCGAGCCAGCGCCCGAGCAGGTCGCTCGCCTCGGCGCGCAGCCCCTGGCGGAGGAAGTGGTCGGCCTCGGCCCGGATGGTGGCCGCCGGCATCCCCCCCTGCCCCACGGTGGTCTGCTGCGCCATGACGGGCACCGCCCCCGCACTCGCGAGGAGGGCGGCGGCGGCGACGCGGTACAGGCGGGAGGTCGGTGTCACAGCGGCATGCATCCGTGCTTCTTGGGCGGGTTGCGATCTCGCTTGGTGGCCAGAGCAGCCAGGCCTTCGATCAATCGGATCCGGGTCTCTCGGGGATCGATCACATCATCAATGTAACCCCGCGCCGCGGCCTGATAGGGGTTGGCAAAGGCGGCCGCATACTCGTCGGTGCGCCGGGCCGTTTCGAGCACCGGATCGGAGGCGGCGTTGATTTCGCCCCGGTAGAGGATCTCCACCGCCCCCTTGGCCCCCATCACCGCGATCTCGGCGCTGGGCCAGGCGAGGTTGAGGTCGCCGCGGATGTGCTTGCTGCTCATCACGTCGTAGGCGCCGCCGTACGCCTTGCGGGTGATCACGGTGAGCTTGGGCACCGTGGCCTCGCAGTAGGCATAGAGCAGCTTGGCGCCGTGGCGGATGATCCCGCCGTGCTCCTGCGCGGTCCCGGGAAGGAAGCCGGGGACGTCAACGAAGGTCACCACCGGGATGTTGAAGGCATCACAGAAGCGGATGAAGCGCGCCGCTTTGACCGAGGCGTTGATGTCGAGCACACCGGCGAGGACGGCCGGCTGGTTGGCCACGATACCGACGGAACGGCCGCCGAGGTGGGCGAAGCCGGTGAGGATGTTGCCGGCGAAGGCGGACATCACCTCCATGAAGGTGGCATCATCGACCACGAGGCGGACCACTTCGCCCATGTCATACGGCGTGTTGGGGCTGGCCGGCAGGAGGGTCAGCAACCGTTCCTCTCGGCGGTCGGCCGGGTCGAGACCGGCGCCACGCGGCGGCTCGTCGAGGTTGTTGGACGGGAGGTAGGCGAGGAGGCTCCGGATGGCCTCGAGGGTCTCCGGCTCGGAGTCATGGACGAAGTGCGCCACCCCCGAGGTCTCGGCATGGGTGTCGGCGCCGCCGAGGTCGTCGAACGACACATCCTCGTGGGTCACTGTCTTCACCACGTTCGGCCCGGTCACGAACATGTGCGACGTGCCGCGCACCATGAACACGAAGTCGGTGATGGCCGGCGAGTAGACCGCCCCGCCGGCGCAGGGACCGAGGATGGCGGAGAGCTGCGGCACCACGCCGGAGGCCAGCGTGTTGCGGAGGAAGATGTCGGCGTAGCCGCCGAGGGAGGCGACACCCTCCTGGATGCGTGCCCCCCCCCGAGTCGTTGAGGCCGATCACCGGGGCGCCGTTACGAAGGGCGAGGTCCCTCACCTTGCAGATCTTGGCGGCATGGGTCTCGGAGAGCGAGCCGCCGAAGACGGTGAAGTCCTGGGAGAAGACGTAGACCAGGCGGCCATCAATGCGACCCGATCCCGTCACCACGCCATCGCCCGGCGGGCGCAGCGCTTCGACCCCGAAGCCGGTGGCGCGGTGGGTGACGAAGCGGTCGAGCTCCAGGAAGGTGCCGGGATCGAGCAGCAGCTCCAGACGCTCGCGCGCAGTGAGCTTCCCCTTGGCGTGCTGCTGGGCGACGCGCGTGGCGCCGCCACCCTCCAGCGCCTCGGCCTGCCGGCGATGGAGTTCCTCGAGCGCTGCAGTGGATTGGGGCATGCGTGAAAGCTACGGCGGGGGGGACCCGGGGCAAGGCCCGGAACGCGAACGGGCGCCGCAACTGCGGCGCCCGTTGGCGTGTTCCGCTGGCGGGAGGGCTCAGCCCTCGCCGTCGTCGTCGTCGGCCTCTTCGTCCTCGATCACCGGGGCGACGATCTCGGCAAAGGTGGCCGGGGCGGTGCCGGGGGCGGGGATGCCGTCCTCCGGGTAGTCGACGATGGCGACCACGACGCGGTGGTGGATCGGATCCACCTCGAGCACGCGGGCCACGACGACCTGGTTCGGGACGACGGCCGACTCGGGATCGGCGTCCTGCCCGATGCCCATCTGCGACACGGGGGCGAAGCCCTCGATGTCATCGCCGAGGTCGACGACGATGCCCTTGTCCACCGGGCGGAGCACCATCGCGCGCATCTCGGTGCCGACCGGCAGCTTCTCGCCGATGGTCAGCCACGGATCCTCGGTGGCCTGCTTGAGGCCGAGGGAGATGCGCTTGTTGTCCGGGTCGATGTTGAGGATGATGACATCCACGGCATCGCCCTTCTTGACCACTTCCGACGGATGCTGGACGCGCTTGGTCCAGGACATATCGGAGATGTGGATCAGGCCGTCGATGCCCGGCTCGATCTCGACGAAGGCGCCGAACGAGGTGAGGTTGCGGACCTTGCCGGCGAGGCGCGTGCCGACCGGGTACTTGAGCGGCAGCACCATCCACGGATCCTGCTCGGTCTGCTTCATGCCGAGGGAGATCTTCTCGTCGGACTCGTCGACCTTGAGGACCACGGCCTCGATGGTCTCGCCGATCGAGACGATCTTGCTCGGATGGCGCACGTTGCGCGTCCAGCTCATTTCGGAGATGTGGACGAGGCCCTCGATGCCCGGCTCCAGCTCCACGAAGGCGCCGTAGTTGGTGATCGAGACGACCTTGCCCTGCACGCGCGAGCCGATCGGGTACTTCTCGGCCACGTTCTGCCACGGATACGACTGGAGCTGCTTCATGCCGAGCGAGATGCGCTCGCGCTGCCAATCGATGTCGAGAATCTTGACCTCGACATCGCGACCGATGCCGACGAGCTCGCTCGGATGCGACACGCGCCCGTACGACATGTCGGTGATGTGCAACAGGCCGTCCACGCCGCCGAGGTCGATGAACGCCCCGAAGTCGGTGATGTTCTTGACGACACCCTTCCGCACCTGGCCGACCTCGAGCTCCTTCATCAGCTTCTCGCGCTTGCCCGCGCGCTCGGTCTCGAGGATGACGCGGCGCGAGACGACGATGTTGCGGCGGCGCTTGTTGAGCTTGATGATCTTGAACTCGTAGGTGCTGCCGAGGAGTTCGTCGATGTTCGGCACCCGGCGGAGCGCGATCTGCGAGCCGGGGAGGAAGGCATCGACGCCCATCAGGTTCACGACCACGCCGCCCTTGATCTTCTTGGTCAGCGTGCCCTCGACGGGCTGGTCGTTCTCGTGGGCGACGCGGATCTTCTCCCAGACCCGCATGAAGTCGGCCTTCTTCTTCGAGAGGACGACCGCGCCCTCCTGGTCCTCCAGGTGCTCGAGGAAGACCTCGACCTCATCGCCAACCTGCAGGTTCTGCGGGTCCTTGAACTCGTCGAGCGGGACCGACCCTTCGGACTTGAAGCCGACATCGAGGATGACCGCGTTCTCGGTGATGCGCAGAATCTTCGACTTGACGATCTCACCCTCCGCGATCTGGGACATGGTCCCTTCGAGGAGTTCGAGCATGGACTCGTACTCATCGTCGGAGTAGTCCTCGTCGTAGAGGTCGGCACGGACGCGGAGGCCGGTCGTGGTGGCGAACGGCATGCCGGGCACGGAGGTCATCGCGAAGGCCACGGGGGCCTTCACGCCAACCTGCTCCTCGGCGTCGGCGTCAGTATCGTGCTCGAGATCGGTCTGGGTTTCAGCCATCGGGAAGGGTCCTGCGGTTCGGGAACAGCCGGGCCATCGGGGCCCCGGGGCGAGGGATATCCTCGGGCGGCCTGCGGTTCCGCAGACCAGCCCTCAAGGATACGCCAGTGTCAGGCTGGGCGCAAGCCGCGTTCGCCCGCCCACGCCACGATCGTGGCGACCTGATCGGCGAAGCTCATCCCGGTGGTGTCGAGGTACAGCGCCTCCGGGGCCTGCCGCAGCGGGGCGACCTCCCGGGAGGCATCAAGCCGGTCGCGCTCCGCCAGTTCGCCGGCCTCGCGAACCAGCTCCGGCGGGGCTGGATCGGCCCCGCCCCGCCGCTGACGGAGGCGCCGATCGGCCCGGGCCACGGGGGTGGCGGTCAGGAACACCTTGAGCGGCGCATCCGGAAACACGACGGTCCCGATGTCCCGTCCGTCCATGACCCCGCCCCCGGTCTGGGCTGCAGCCTCCCGGAGTCGCCGGTTGACCCAGTCGCGGACCGCCGGCATCGCGGCCACGGCGGAGACCCTGGCCGTGACGGGCGCGGCACGAATCGCCGCCTCCACCGCACGGCCGGCCACCCGCACCGCGAGGGTGCGTCCCTGCCGGACCAAGGTGATGTCGGCGGCGTCGGCGGCGGCGAGGATTGGGTCCGCCTCGGTGTGGCCCCCTTCCGTGGCGAGCCAAGTCAGCGTGCGATAGAGGGCACCGGAGTCGATGTGGACCATCCCCAGCGCCTCGGCCACGGCGGCAGCGGTGCTGGACTTGCCGGAGGCCGCCGGACCGTCGATGGCAATGAGCCACGGTCCCTGCATCACGCCACTCCAGCGGCAAGCGCCGCCAAGGCGGCAGGAAATCCCGGGTAGGACACCGCCGCGCACCCCGGGTCATCGACCACGATCCGGCCCGGCGATCGGTGGCCCAGCACCATGAACGCCATCGCCATGCGGTGGTCGCCGGCGGTGCGGACCCTGCCCTGCAGGAGGGCGTCCGTCCCCTCCACCACGAGGTCGTCGCCCTGGACCTCGGCGGTCACACCGATCGCTCGGAGGTTTTCGGCCACGAGTGCCAGGCGGTCGCTCTCCTTCACGCGCAACTCGGCGAGCCCATGGAAACGCGAGGTGCCGTGCGCGCGGGCGGCGAGGCAGGCGAGAATCGGCACTTCGTCAATCAGCCCCGGGACTTCCGCGGCCGGTACGGTCACGGCGCGGAGCGGACCCGCACGTACCACCAGCTCCCCGATCGGCTCGCCAAAGGGCTCCCGCACCCCCTCGACCCCGACGGGCGCGCCCATCCGACCCAGCACGGCGAGGTAGCCAAGTCGGGAGGGATTGCAGCCGACTCCTGCAATCCTGATCTCGCCTCCATCGGCCAGGATCGCCGCGGCGAGCAGAAACGCCGCCGACGAGGGATCGCCGGGGACGGGCATGTCGAATGGGGTGATCCGCCCACCCGGCTCCATGGCGATGAGGCCGGGCAGCACCCGGACGGGGTAGCCAAAATGCCGCAGGAGCCGCTCGGTATGGTCGCGGGAGGCCGCGGGTTCATGGAGGGTCACCGGCACCCCGGCCACCGCCCCGGCGAGCAGCAGGGCGCTCTTGATCTGGGCCGATGCCACGGGGAGGGTCCAGTCCAGTGGCTGGAGCGGGCCGCCGCGAATGGTGAGGGGCAGCCCATCGTGCCGGCCGGCCTGGACCGCGGCGCCCATGTGGACCAGTGGCTCCGTGACCCGCCGCATCGGCCGACGGCGGAGGGAGGCATCACCGGTGAGCCGGGCCTGGAACGGCTGGGCGGCGAGGAGACCGAGCATCAAACGGGCGGTGGTCCCGGAATTGCCACACTGCAAGGTTGAACGGGGGGCCACGAGCTCCTGTCGGCCCATCACCTGCACCACCTTGCCCGAGCGCAGGGCAGAGATCCCGGCTCCGAGGGCGCGCAGCACCCCTGCCGTCGACCGGGCGTCGAGGGAGGGCAGGGCGCCCCGGATCGTGGACCGGCCGGGGGCGAGCGTGGCGAGCATGAGCGCCCGATGGGTGATGCTCTTGTCGCCCGGCACGCGATGGGTCCCGCGCACGACGACCATGGATGCAGCTGGAATGACGTTCTCCGGGGAGGGATTGATCGTGCATCTCGACACAACAATCGTATCTTTCCGGGGTGCGGTGAACAACCGCTCCTCCCTTGCCCACCTTCTGGACGGCCGATGACAGCCTCTGCCAAACTCACCAGCCCCGACACGTGGCTGGGTCCCTACCTCGTCGAGGCGGGACTGCTCACCGCCGACCAGCTCGCAGCTCTCGCCCCCGGCACCGGCCGGTGCTGGACCGCGATCGCGAATGCCCGCCATGCGACCGACGAGCAGATCGTCGAGACCCTGGCAACGCGCTTCCGGGTCCCGGTGGCCCCGCTGGCCTCGGCCGATGCCCGGGCCGCGTCCATTCTGCCGGAGGCCGCGGCGCGCAAGCACCACGTGGTCGCCCTCGGCATGGACGAACGGACGGTCCGGATCGCGACTGCCGACCCGCGCGACCTCGGCGCCGAGCAGGAACTGGCGTTCCTCACCGGCCGCGACGTCCGGTTCGAGGTGGCTGCCCCGGATCCACTCTCGGAAAAGCTGGACGAGCTCTACCGCCCTGAAAACAGCATCAACCGACTCCTGCAGGGGCTCGCCCCGGCGCAGCTCGAGGTGGAGATCACCGAGCAGGCGGGCGCCCGGGACCCGGCGCTCGACGCACCGATGACGAAGCTCGTGGATGCGATGATCACGGACTCGGTGCGGGCGGGGGCCTCGGACGTGCACGCCGAGATCGAGGGCCCGCACGTCATTGTCCGCTACCGGGTGGACGGCATCCTGCGCGAGATCATGCGGCTCCCGGAGGCGGCGGGGCCGGCACTGGTGCGGCGGGTCAAGATTGTGGCCGGCCTGGACGTGACCAACGCGATGACGCCGCAGGACGGGCGGAGCACCGCCAAGGTGGATGGCCAGGTGGTGGACCTCCGCGTGGCGACCGCCCCGGTGGCCCGACGCGGCGAGAAGCTCGTCATCCGGATCCTCAGCAAGTCGAACCTGAAGGGTTCCATCCCCGCGCTCGACCTGCCGGCCGAGGAGGAGCGGGTGCTGATGCAGATGCTCGGGCACCGCGAGGGGATGGTGCTGGTCACCGGCCCGACCGGCTCCGGCAAGACCACCACGCTCTACGCCGTGTTGAACCACCTGCGCACGGGCAAGGTCAACATCGTCACGGTCGAGGACCCGGTCGAGTACGACGTGGACGGCATCTCGCAGATGCAGGTCAACGAGGCGCAGGGCTTCACGTTTGCCACGGCTCTCCGGTCCGTGCTGCGGCAGGACCCCGACATCGTGCTGGTCGGCGAGATCCGCGACGGCGAGACGGCGACGACGGCGATCCAGGCCGGCCTCACGGGCCACTTCGTCTTCTCCACGTTGCACACCAACGACGCCGTCTCGGCGGTGGTGCGCCTGCGGGACATGGGCGTGGACTCGTTCAAGATCGGCTCGGTGCTCAAGGGGATCGTGGCCCAGCGCCTGGTACGCCGGCTCTGCCCGGCCTGCGCGGTGCCGATGCCGATCGAGGAGCTGCCCGAGTGGGCGCGCCCTCCGGCGGGCTACGAGGGCCCCATGACCCCGATGCAGTCGCCGGGCTGCAAGACGTGCCACGGCAGCGGCTATCGCGGCCGGGTCGCCGTGATGGAACTGCTGCCCGTCGAGGGCAACGTGCCGAAGCTGATCGAGGGGGGGGGGACACAGGAGCAGATCCTCGCCGCCGCGCGTCCGCACGGGCTCACCACCCTGTGGGAGAGCGGGCTGGTGCGCTGCTGGCTGGGCAAGACGTCGCCTGAGGAGATCCGGCGTGTGCTGGGCGAATTCGGCGAGTCGGCGAGCGCCGGTGGGGGGGGGACGTCAGCGACCCCGCGTGCCGTGGCCGCCGCCGATGTCCCGGTCCGGCAGGGCACCGCGGCCGAGGACGGCAGCGGCGCCACGATCCTCCTCGCCGATGACGACGCCCAGATGCGCCGGCTGGTCAAGACGGTCCTCGAGCGCGAGGGGTTCCGCGTGCTGGAGGCCGCCGACGGACTCGACACCCTGGAGGCGATCGACACCCAATCCATCGACCTCATCCTCCTCGACCATGACATGCCACGCCTGACCGGCATCGGCGTCCTCGAGGAATTGCGGGCCCGGGTCGCCACAGCCGCCCTGCCCGTCATCATGCTCACCGCGCGCACCGACGACACCGAGAGCCAGGCCCTCGAACTCGGCGCGCAGGACTATCTCACCAAGCCGGTCCAGCCGCGCTCGCTCATCGCGCGCGTGCGGGCCGTGCTGAAGCGCAGCAGGATGGTCTGACGATGGCCCACATCCTCATTGTCGAGGACTCGCCGGACAACATGAAGTTGTTCCGCACCCTGCTCACCCTGAAAGGCCACGAGGTCACCGGACTCCCCGGGGGCGAGGAGCTGTTCGCCACCCTCACGGCACAGCGGCCTGCCCTGGTGCTGATGGATATCCAGATGCCCGGCAAGGACGGGTTCACCCTGCTGGCCGAAATCCGGGCGTCGGCGTTCGCCGACCTGATGGTGATTGCCCTCACCGCGCATGCCATGGCCGGAGATCGGGAGCGTGCGCTCTCCGCCGGATTCGACGGCTACATCACCAAGCCGATCGACATCCGTCAATTCCCCGTGCAGGTGGCAGGAGCGCTCGCTGGTGAGCCGCCGCAAGAGGGCTGACGCGCCCCGGCCGGAGGAGACTCCCGCCCCCTCCCCCCCCCCTGTCGACGTGGCGACGTTCGCCCCCGGTGACGCGCTCGCGGCCGCCCGTGATGCGGTGCTGCAGCGTCGCGCACCACTGGCACCGGAGCCCGCGCCCCCGGCGCTGGCGCGTGGGTGGCTCGCGGTCGCGCTGTTGAGTTGGGGCGTGGTGGTGGTGACCTTCCTGGCCCCGCCGGCGGCCCTGCAATCGCCCGCCGGCACACCGTACGGCGCCCCCGCCGGACTGCAGGATGCATCACTGCGGTATGGACTCTGGCTCGCCAATGGCGCGGTCGCGCGATTCGTGGCACGCGAGGGACGGCTGCCATCCTTTCCAGGGGAGGCCGGGATCACAGACCCAGCCATCGAGCTTGAGGTGACGGGTGGGCGGAGCTGGACGCTGCATGCGCCGGGCGGCGTGCTGCTCACGAGTGCGATGCCGGCCGACGCGTTCCTGGGCGGGAGCGTCGGCGCCTTGCGTGCGGCGCCGCCGGCACTCACCAACAGCCGGGGACGCTAGCTTCCAGCAGGCTCCGATGCGGGCTCGCCGCCAGCGGTCCCTCGAAGACGCCGCAGCTGGTGGGCGCCACCCGCAGCTCGGGGTCGTGCGCGACCCCCTGCCAAGCATCTGGGGCCACACGTTCGAAGCGGAGCACGATCGTGGGCGACGGGCTGAACGCGAGATCTGGCTCCGTGAGGGTGGCGGCGAATTCACCGTGCCGCGCATAGTAGCCGTTTTGCGCGGTGCCGAGGCGACGCAGGTCACCGAGGAGCGCAGCGCGACGCGCCATCACATCAGCGCGTTCCATCCGGGCCTGCACGAAACGGATCCCGAGGATGGCGACTGCCACCACGGTGAGGGCGATGAGGCGGGTGCGGCCGACAGTGGTTGAACGGTTCATGATGGGGAGTTTGCTCGCGCGAAGGCGCCGAGACAATCCCGCAACCCGAATGGAGGAGGTGCGCATGGACGAGCGGGAGCGTCAGGAACTCATGCACGAGGCGGTTCGGGGTGCCGTGGCGTCGGAGGCCAATCGGGCCCACCCCCGTGGCCGGCCCGTCCCATCCCCGCGCCCGCAGCGCACGCTCGCGCTGCTCGCCATTGCCGCCTGGTTGGTGGTGGCGTGGATCTGGATCGCCCGGCCGGCATTCCTCTTCGAGGCCGCGGCGGCGCCCCTGTCGCCTGCGCTGCAGGAGGCAGGACTCCGCTATGGCATCTATCTGGAGCGGGCTGCTGTCGCGACCTTCATGGCGGACAGCGGGCGTCTGCCGATCTCGCTCAGCGAGGTGACCGACGACCCGGAGCCGGGGCATGCGCTGGAGTTCGCCGCCGACGGGAGCTGGAGCATCGTCGGGCGGGAGGGGGCTCTCGAGCTGCGGCTCACCGAACGGATGGCGGCCGATTCCTTCCTCGGCGAGAGCCTGACGCTGCTCCGGCAGGGCACCCGTCGGTCGTCTCAGTAGCAGGCGGGCGTGCCAGGCGACGTAACCCGCCGATTGGGCGCGAAGGACGCAGCCCCGATGTAGATACCGCAGACATCCGTGGTGCGCGTGGTCACGTTGGGGTTCCTGACCTCCGCGCGCCAGCCCACCGTGCGATTCGCGGTGCGGCGGGAGAGCGTGATGGTATTGCCAGGGGATGGCACGAACGACAGCCGCCCTCGCCCCCCGGTGCCGCTGCGTTCGGGTGCCCTCCACACCCCACCAGCGTAGTCCTGGTTCTCCGCAAAGAATGCCTCCTGCAGCGTCACCATCTGCCGGAGGTCGGAGATCATGGACGCCACGTACGCCCGCTCTCGCGTGCCCTGAAGCTTGGGAATCCCCAGGCTCGCCAAGATACCGAGGATGGCCATCACCACCAGCAGTTCAATGATCGTGAAACCACGACGTGCGCGCACTGGGCCTCCGGATTGGAAGGATGCTCGGGGCGGGACTCGAACCCGCATGGGGTCGCCCCCTGGGGATTTTAAGTCCCCTGCGTCTGCCATTTCGCCACCCGAGCCCGCGTCATAATATGGCACCATCCCCGCGATCGCGCCGCGACTACCTTTCCCCCCCATGATGCCGATTCGCACGGCCGGGGCCCTGGCCCTCGTCGGGGCGCTGGTCGCCCCCCCCCTCACGGCCCAGCTGCCACTGCTCACCGCGCCCTCGGGCACCCTGCGCATCGAGCTGGGCGGGGCCTTCTTCCCGACGGACCGCCAGTTCGCTGACGGCACCCGGCGCGACCTCGGCGCCCCGCTCACCACCAGCGCCCTGGGGTCCGGCGCCATCGGACTCGTGTCCGATCTGGAATCGCGACTCGCCCCGCTGCTCGGCCGCCCGGCCGCGGCGGCTTCCCTCGGCGGGGTGACCACCATCGCGGAGCGCCAGCGAGGGGTCGGCACGATCGGGCTCGGGTGGGGCATCACCCGGCGCATCACACTGGCCGCCCGCCTGCCGATCGTCTCCGTCCGGACCCAGGTCCAACTCACGCATGATCCGTCCGGGGCGACGCTCGGGCTCAACCCGGGCGACCCCTTCCTCGGCTCGGTCGCGGGCCTCGCCCAGAACACCCAGTTCTTCGACCAGTTCGGCGCGGCACTCGGCGAACTCGCCACGCGGGCCGCGGCCGGCGAGTTCGCGGGCGACCCCGCCCTCCAGGCACTGGCCCAGCAGACGCTCGCTGACGGCCCGACGTTCCGCACAGGCCTGGAGGCGCTGCTCCTCAGCACGCCGGTGCTGCCTGCCCTCGGCACCACCGACGGCGATGCGCTGCTCGCGTCCGCCGATCTCTACCGCACGCGCCTCAGCGACGTCTTCGGGATCAGCGGCTTCAGCGCCACCCCCGCCCTCCCCGCCGCGCCGCTGACCGCCGGCGGCTTCGACGCCCTCCTCGCGGCGCCCTCGGGCTTCGCCCTCGTCCCCTTCGGCGAGGACCCGCGGGTGGGTTTCGGCGACGTGGAGCTCGAGCTCACGGCCTCCCTCCTCGAGCGAGGGCGTCCGGGCGACGCCCACTGGCTCGGCGTGTGGGGACACGGCGGTGTCACCGTGCCCACCGGCACACCGCCGCGCCCTGACGCCCTGCTCGACCAGGGGACCGGCGATGGACAGCTGGATATCACGGCTGGCGTCAGCGTGGAAGCCGGTCGCGGGGCGTTCGGCGTGCGCGGGACGGCGGCATACCGCCTGCAGCAACCCGGCGAGGTCGAGACCCGGATCGGTGCACGCGATGCGTTGCTGCGCGCCGCCGGCAGCACGGCCATGCTGCAGCGCGATCCCGGCGTTGTTGTCTCCGTGCAGGTGCAGCCGTTTGTCCGACTCGCCCCGCGGCTCGCCATCGTCGGGGCGGTCCAGTGGTGGACACGTGGGACGGACCGCTGGAGCTGGGGCGCGCTCCAAGCGCCACTCCCCGGTCGGGATCCCGCGGTGCTGGAGGCAGGGAGCGGCGCCAGTGCGACGCGCCTCGGGATCGGTTTGAGTTACGTCCACGATGGCACGCACCGCGACGCGACGGGGCGGATGCCGGTGGAGGCGGCATTCGGAATCGAGCGGACCATCCAGAGCGGGTCGGGTGTGGTGGATGCGCCGATGACAGCACGGGTGACCCTCCGCCTCTACAAGGCGCTCACGGGACGGCCGTCGCCCCCTTGAGCAGGGACGCCGCGAGGCGCCGCGCCGCGGCGTCCTCGGGGTCACCCAGCATCCGCGCCAGCTCGATCACGCGGTCCTCGCCCAACAGCACCTCGACGTCGCTGGCCGCCAGGCCGTCCCGCGTGGCCTTGGCGACGCGGAGGTGGCGGTCACCCGCCGCGGCCACCTGCGGCAGGTGGGTGATGACCAACACCTGATGCCGCTCCGCGACCCGCGCAAGTGCCCCCCCCACCTGCAAACCCACTTCCCCGCCGATCCCGGTGTCCACCTCGTCGAACACCAGCGTCGGCACCGCATCATGCCGGGCCAGCACCACCTTCAGCGCAAGCATCAGGCGCGCAAGCTCCCCGCCCGACGCGGTCCGTGCCAGGGGACGTGCGGGCATCCCGGCGTTCAGCCGGGCCAGGAAGGCGACATCTTCCGCCCCATCGACGGCAACCACGGCGCGCGGTGCCAGTGTCACCTCGAGCGTCGCGCCCCCGAGGCCAAGGCGGGGCAGGAGCCGACTGACCTCCCCACCGAGGCGGGCGACGGCCGCGGTGCGCCGCGCGGTGAGCTCGGCCGCGGCGCCGGCGAGCGCCTGCTCCGCCGCGTCGGCGCGGCGCGCGAGGACGCCCAAGTCCAGCTCGGCCGTGTCGATCAGATCGAGTTCCCGTTGGGCCTCATCGCGGGCAACGAGGACGGCCTCGACCGTGCCGCCATGGCGGGCCAGGAGGCGGCCGAGCAGGTCGCGACGCCGCTCCAGCTCCGCCAACCGCACGGGATCCTCGGCGACGAGATCGGCATAGTCGCCGACCCGGCGGGCGAGCTCATCGAGGTTGGCCCATGCCTCATCGAGGAGGGTGCGCCACCCGGCCGTGTCGGGATCGAGCCGGGCGAGGGCCTCGAGGAGGCGCGCGGCACGACCGAGCGCGGGGCGTGCCCCCCCCTCGTCCTCCTCGAGCACCGCGAGGAGATGGCGCGCCTGCTCACCGAGGGTGCCCGCCTGGCCCAGACGCGAGGCCTCCCGGACGAGCTGCTCCTCCTCCCCCGGCCGAGGGTCCACCGCGGCCACCTCGGCGATCACATGCCGCAGCCAGTCGGCGCGCCGCAGCGCCTCCTCGCGCCGCGACGTGAGCGTGGCCGCCTCCTGCCGCAGCGCACGGAATGCGTCGTGCGCCGCCATGACGAGTCGGCGCTCGGTCTCCGCCCCGGCGAAGGCGTCGAGCAGGTCGCGCTGCACCGCGCCGTCGAGGAGCTGGAGCGTCTGGTGTTGCCCATGGAGGTCCACCATCGCCTCCCCGAGCGTGGCCAGGACGCCGATGGTGGTGGGCGAGCCGTTCACCCAGGCCCGCGAGCGACCCTCGGCGGTCACCTCACGCCGAATCATGATCGTCTCCTCGGCATCCAGCCCAGCCTCTTCCAGGCGGGCGCGGATGCCCTCAAGCGCTCCGTCG
>JBBQQJ010000055.1:0-14308 GCA_038216165.1 Gemmatimonadales bacterium
GCGAACTCGGCCGGGGCGGGATGGGGATCGTGTATCTCGCCCGCGACGTCGCGCTCGATCGGCCCGTGGCGATCAAGCTGCTCCATCCCCAGCTGGCCGCCGATCCAGCCGAGCGCGCCCGCTTCCTCCGCGAGGCGCGCACCGGCGCGCGCCTCGCCCATCCGCACATCGTACCGATCTACGATGTGGGTGAAGCGGCGGATCTGGTCTGGTTCGTGATGGGCCACGTCGATGGCGAGACCGCGGGCGCGCGGCTGCGCCGCGAAGGGCCCCTCCCGCCCGCCGACGTGGAGCAGATCGCGCGCGAGGTCGGCTGGGCACTCGCGGCGGCGCATGCGCACGGGATTCTGCATCGCGACGTGACGCTGGAGAACATCCTCCTCGACCGCCGAACCGGCCGCGCCCTCCTGGTCGACTTCGGCATTGCGGCCACACTCGATGACACCGATCACGGCGGGCTGGTCGGCACGGCCGAGTACATCGCACCCGAACTCCTCGGCGGGGCCCCGCCGTCGCCAGCCAGCGATCTCTACGCGCTCGGCATCGCCACCTGGGCCATGCTCGCGGGGCAGTTGCCGTTCACCAGCGAGGGCACCGCGGCCACGTTGCTCGCACACCTGCAGCAGCCCGCCCCGCCCCTTGGCGACGCCGCCCCCGGGACAGCGCGGCACCTGACCCGTGCCGTGGACCGTGTCCTTGCCAAGGCGCCGGACCAGCGTCCGGCCTCTGCCGAGGCATGGGTGAACTTGCTCACCTCCGCGGCCCCAACAGTGACCCTCGCGACCCCGCTCGCCCAGTGGGTCGCACAGGGTCGGGACATGCGACCCTTCTACGCCCTGGCGGCGAGCCTGACCGGGATGAGCCTCTTTGTCGGCATCACCTCCGACCTGCTGGCGACGGCGCTCACCACCTTCGGTGTGGCGCTCGGGATCCACGCCATCGCGACCCTTCGGACTCTCGGGAAATTGGCCAAGGCGGGGTACGGCGTCCGCGACCTGCGGGTGGCGCTTGCCGACGACCTGCGCCAGCGAGCGGCACGCGGCATTGTTGATGCGCCACTCATCGGCCGTGTGGTACGGGACCTCACATGGCTCGCCGGTCTGTGCCTCCTCTTCCTGTACTGGTTTGAGTTCAGGGGGGGGTACCGGTACGTCACCTTCGCGAGCGACCTCTACGCGATGTGGGAGGTGCTCTACAGGGCCGGGCGCGGCATCTCGCTGGCGCTCTGGTCGGGCATCGCGTTCCGGATGGTGGTGCCGGCCTCGACGGAACGCCCGCGCACCATCGGAAGGCGCTGGCGCACCGCCTTCTGGCAGTCGGAGCTGGGGCGGCGCTGGTTCGCACTGCTTGCCCCGCCAGCGTCGCGTCGGGATGCCCCAACAGCCACGCTGCATCGTCCGACCGAGATGATGCTCGGCGTCGGTATTCAGGAACTCCACGCGGCCCTGCCCCCCGCATTGCGGGACGCCGCAGCCGAGGTGCCGCGCGTGGCGGAGCGCCTCGAGCGGCGCGTGGGCGAACTCCGCACCGCGCTCGCCGCCGTCGGTGCACGCCAGCTCTCCGACGAGGCGAGGCAGCTGCGCGACCAGCTCATGGCCCGTCGCGACGAAGCGATTGGTGCCCTCGAGCGCCTCCGGCGTGAGCTGGCCCGCCTGACCCAAAGCGGCGCCAGCACGGGCCCGCTCACCGCCTCCCTCGGGGAGGCCCGAGCGGTGGAGGCGGCCGTCCTCGCGGAGCTGGGCGCCGCCCGTGGGATGCAGCGTGTGCTCACCCCCCGCCGCCTGGGCGGGGCGCCGACCCCCACCCCGGTAGGATGAGCGGCGGGCGAAGCGGCCCCCCTTTTTCTCCCATTCCCCCGCGCACTGTTCCCCGTTCCCCTCACCCCTCACCCCTTACCAAGATCCGCCCCAACCATTAACTTGCTGTATGGCAAGCAAGCTCACACCCCGCGCTCGTGACGCGGTGCGCACGCGCACTGCCATTCTCGACGCCGCCGGGGCCCTCTTCGCCGAGCGGGGCCACAGTGCGGTCTCCCTGGCCGAGATCGGGAAACGCGCCGGCGTCTCCCGGGCCACGCCGGGCTATTTCTTCGGCTCCAAGGACGGCCTGTACCGGGCCGTGCTGGAGCAATGCTTTGCCGATGCCCTCGAGACGGTACGTGCCGGCCGGGTGCGCGCCGAGCGGAGCGGGCGGCCCCCCGTCGAGATCCTCGCCGGCGCGGTGAGCGACTACGTCGATTTTGTCGCTGCCCATCCGGTGTTCGTGCGCCTCATCCAGCGCGATGCACTTGGTGAGGGCCCCGGCACCGGGGACCTCCCGCTGGCGCAGGCGGTGGGGGCCGAGGCGGTCGATACCCTGGCCCAGGCACTGGGCTTCCCCCCGCGCGCCCGCTCGGCGGTGCGGCACACCCTGCTGTCGCTGATCGCGCTGACCTGGTTTCCACAGCTCCATGGCGGGACGCTCGTACGTGCGATCGGCCTCGACCCGGCTGACCCAAAATTCGCCCGCGACCGCAAGCGTCACATCACCGCCCTCCTGACCGGTGCGCTGCCCGCGCGCACCCGCACCCGCCTCGCCCCACGCCGGAGTGTCCGATGAGCACTGATCTGCACGCGCCCCCCTTGCGTCCTGCCCCCGCCACCGCGGCACCCTCCGTCGACGAGGCACGGGCGGTGGCCGAAGCCGCACGCGAGACGGATTGGACCGCGCCGAGCTTCGTGCGCGAGCTCTTCGCCGGCCGGTTGCCGCTCCATCTCGTCCACCCGTTCCCGGCCCCGAGCGCGGAGGAGGTGGCCAAGGCCGCCCCATTCCTCGCGCGCCTCGAGGCGTTCATGCGCGAACGGGTGGATTCCGACGCGATCGACCGCAACGGCAAGGTGCCGGACGAGGTGATCGAGGGACTCCGCGAGATCGGGGCATTCGGCATCAAGATCGACGAGCAGTATGGCGGCCTGGGGCTCAGCCAGTTGATGTACACCAAGGCGATCGGCATGGTGACATCACAGGACGGATCACTCACCGCCCTCCTCTCGGCGAGCCAGTCAATCGGCGTGGCGGTCCCGCTGAAGCTGTTCGGCACCGAGGCCCAGAAGCGCCAGTACCTCCCGCGCGTGGCCCGGGGCGCCATCTCGGCCTTCGCCCTCACCGAGGATCACGTCGGCTCCGACCCCGCAGGTCTCGCGACCACGGCGGTGGCCAGCGACGATGGCACGCACTGGATCCTCAACGGTGAGAAGCTCTGGTGCACCAACGGACCGGTGGCCGAAGTGATGGTGGTGATGGCACGCACGGGGAAGCGGATCACGGCGTTCATCGTGGAGGCGGAGTGGCCCGGCGTGGAGGTGGTGCATCGCCTCTCGTTCATGGGCCTCAAGGGGATCGAGAACGGGGTGATGCGCTTCACCAATGTCCGCATCCCCGCGGAGAACATCCTCTGGGGCGAGGGGAAGGGCCTCAAGCTTGCCCTCACCACGCTCAACACCGGTCGGCTCACACTGCCCGCCTCCGCCGCGGCCGGCGCCAAGGTGGCGGTGCGGATCAGCCGGGAGTGGGCGGCCACGCGCGTGCAGTGGGGCAAGCCGATCGGCCAGCACGACGCGGTGGCCCAGATGCTCGGCACGATGGCCGCCGATACGTTCGCGCTGGAGGCGGTGAGCGACCTCGCATCCCTGCTGGCCGATCGCGGTGATGCCGACATCCGCCTCGAGGCGGCCATCGCGAAACTCTGGAACACGGAGATGGGCGACCGCATCATCGACGACTGCCTGCAGATCAAGGCCGGCCGCGGCTATGAGACGGCCGATTCACTCCGCCTGCGCGGCGAGAAGCCGGACCCGGTGGAGCGGATGTACCGCGACTTCCGCATCAACCGGATCTTCGAGGGCACCAGCGAGATCATGCGACTCTTCATCGCCCGTGAGGCGGTGGACACCCACCTGCAGGTGGCCGGTGACCTGATCGACCCCAAGAGCTCGGTGGGGGCCAAGGTGCGGGCGCTGGTGCGCTCCGCCGGCTTCTATGCGCTGTGGTATCCGCGGCTCTGGGTGGGGCTCACCCCCTTCCGGTACGGCGAGTTCGGCGAGCTCGCACCGCACATGCGCTTCGTCGCCCGCCGCGCGCGCAAGCTCGCGCGCACACTTTTCCACGCCATGGTGCGACTCGGTCCCAAGCTGGAGCAGCGGCAATCAGTGCTGTTCCGCCTGGTGGACGTGGGCGCCGAACTCTTCGCGATGACCGCGGCGATCTCCCGGGCGCATGCCTTGGCGCAGGCTGGCAACCGCGATGCCATCCAGTTGGCCGACGTCTTCTGCCGCCATGCGCGGCGACGGGTGGACGATCTGTTCCGGAACGCGTTCGGGCCGGACGACGTGGCGACCTACCGCGCGGCACAGCGCGTGCTCGCGGGTGAGCACGCGTGGCTCGAGGAGGGGGCGCTCTAGCGCTGGCAGTCCCGCCGCACCCCCGTGGCTTCGGCGATCGCGCCCCACCTGATCGCTGCGACGCCGCCGTCGTCATGCACCGCGAACAGCGCCCCCTCCGGGAAATTCGGGAAGGCCTGCTGGGTGAGCGCGATCCCGTCGGTGTTCAGGATGGTGGGTGAGCCGAAGGCCCCCACATGTGCGAGTGTCATCCGATCGAAGAGGTGCCAGGTGTTGACCACCTTCCCCTGGTCCGTCGCGATCCAGTAGCCGGCGGTGTCGCCGCAGGCGTAGAGGACGATCCCCTCCGCCTGGTTGGGAAAGAAGCGCTGCGGGACGGTGTCGCCGGTGAAGCGGCCGCCGCGGGTATAGGCCTTGATCTGGGAACTCCCCTCGATCTCCTCCGCGATCAGCAGCCGATCATGGGCCGGATCCGCCATGATCGACTCGACGACCCGCAGGACCCCGGGGCCGCTGGTGTCGCCGAACGTGTTGACGAGCGCGGCCATCGCCCGGTCCCCGTCCACCCGCACCTCATACTCGCGCACCCGACGCCCGAGCGCACTGTCGGGCGGGACGCTGTCCTCCACCACCTCATAGCTGTCGGTGATCCAGGTCCGATAGACCCCGTCCGCACGCCGAATCACGGTGACCCCGTATGGCTTCACCAGCTCGTCCATCCCGTAGCTGGCGAGGGGCGTGAACTCGGGGAGACGCAACACCTGCACGCGACGGCCATCGCGCTCCACCACCCACAGCAGATCATCGGCAATGGCGACACCGTTGGGACGCATGAACTCGCCCGGAGCAGTGCCACGCCGGCCCACGTCGCGCAGGAGCGCGCCGGTGCTCGCGTCGTGCACCCGGATCACGTCACCGGCCTTGGCGGTCACCAGCAACCAGTGAGCATCGCCCGGCCCGTGCCAGACCGCCGGTGAGTCAATGTCGAGGAGGGTGTCCCGGGCCGTCTGCCACGCCTCGGCCACGACCGCCGTTGCCGCTGGGGTGGTGTCGGGGGGGGCATCCGGCGCACCAGCGCAGGCCGTGCCGAGGACGAGGACGAGGACGAGGACCGCAGGGAGGATGAGACGCGCAACAGCGACAAGGGACACGGCAGACTCGCATCGAGAGTGAAGGTGGAATGGACGAGCCACCATGAGAATATGGCCATGTCACAGCGATGTCACGTCGCGCCGCGACCCCGGGCAATCCATACATGTTCGTGACCTGAGGTGGGGATATCCGTGACGAGCGTCGCGGACTTTGTCGCTGTGCCGACTGACCGGCGCCATCCACCCTCCACATCGGACAGATCCCTCCATGCGCCTCTCTGGTCTTCCCGGACGCTTGCTCTCCCTCCTCGCCCTCCTGCTCCTGCCGCCGGCCACCGCCGCCGCGCAGGGAGTCATTGCGGGCACGGTGCTGGACGATGCCTCCGGTATCGCCATCACCGGAGCCATCGTCCGGATCGAGTCGCTCGACCGCCAGACGGTGACCGATCGCACCGGCCGTTTCGTCCTCGCCGGCCTGCCCGCAGGGACGCACGAGCTCACCACCCGCTACATCGGCTACGCCCCCGCTCGTACCACCGTGACGGTGGCGGCCGCGGGGAGCACCGCGCCGGTCACCCTGCGGCTTCGCCCGTCGGTCACCGCGCTCGGCGACGTGGTGGTGACCGCCACCCGCACCGGCCAGGCGGCGGCGCTCAACCAGCAGCAGAACGCCGCCAACGTGACGAACGTGGTGGCCGCCGACCAGATCGGCCGCTTTCCCGACGCCAACATCGGAGATGCCTTGAAGCGCATCCCGGGCGTGACGGTGGCGCTTGACCAGGGCGAAGCCCGCTTCGGTTCCATCCGTGGCACTGAGCCCCGGTTCAACTCTGTGATGATCAATGGCGAGCGCATTCCCTCCGCCGAGGCGGAGATCCGTGAAGTTCAGCTCGACCTGATCCCGGCGGACATGGTCCAGGCGATCGAGGTGAACAAGACCCTGATACCCGAGATGGACGCGGACGCGATCGGCGGGTCCGTGAACGTGGTCACCCGCGCCGCGCCGGCCGGGCTGCGCCTCTCCGCCACCCTCGGGTCGGGCTACAACTACATCCGCGAGGAGCCCGTGCTCCTCGGCTCGGCAGTCCTCGGCACGCGGCTCTTCGATGACCGGCTCGGCATCATCGCCAGCGGGTCCTACTACGACCAGCAGTTCGGCTCGGACAACAAGGAAGGGGTCTGGAACCGGACCGATGACGGCGTGGCGTACATGGAGGAGTTCGATGTGCGCCGCTACGATGTGCAACGGATCCGTCGCTCCGTCTCGGCATCGTTGGACTACCGCCTCGGCGCGGGCAACACGGTCATGCTCCGGTCGCTCTACAATCACCGGGACGACTTCGAGAACCGCTTCCGTACCCGCTACATCCTCGACGAACCCGAGGCGGATGGCACGCAGGTGACCGAGATTCGTCGCCAGACCAAGGGCGGCGGGCCAGACCCGCGCCTGAAGGCCACCCGGCTCGAGGACCAGCGGACCCAGAGCCACCAGCTCTCCGGTGAGCACCTCGTCGGCCGCAATGGCGTCACCTTCACCTGGTCCGGCACGATCGCCCGCGCTTCCGAGAGCCGACCCGACGAGCGCTACATCGAGTGGCGGAACCGGAACGTCGCGATCGCAAGCGACTATGGCGATGAGCAGAACCCGCGCTTCCCCGCGGTCAACGCGGCGCTGCTCGACCCCTCACGATACACCTTTCGGCGCATCGAACAAGAGGACGGATTCACCCGCGACCTCGATCGCAATGCCCGCGCGGACCTCCTCCTCCCCCTCGCCAGCGGCGACCGTGGCAGCCGCATCAAGCTCGGCCTGCGGCTGCGGGACAAGGAGAAGCTGCGGGACAACAGCTTCAACCGGGCCACGCCGCTCGGAGGCACTGGATTTGGCAACCTGACCCAGCAGGCGAACGAAGACTACGCGGTCAGCGACAACCTCGCGGGAGACTACAACTACGGGGTGTTCACCACGCCGGACCAGCTCGCCAGCCTCGCGCTGTTCGACCCGACGCGGTTCGAGCTCGAGGACCGGCCGGACGAATATGCCGCCGGGAATTTCGATGCCAACGAGCGCATCACGGCGGGATACGTGCAGCTCGAGCAGCAGCTCGGCCCCAAGGTGAGCGTGATCGCCGGAGTCCGGGTCGAGCGCACCAGCGTGGACTACAACGGCTTCGAGTTTGACGTCGACGAGGAGACGGTCCGACCGACGACGGGAAACCAGGCCTACACCGACGTCCTGCCGGGGATCAACCTCCGCTGGGCACCGGCACGGAACACGGTGGTGCGCGCCGCCTGGACGAATGCCATCGCGCGGCCGAACTACTTCGACCTGGTCCCGTACCGGGAGGTCTCGCTGGATGATGACGAGCTCGCCACCGGGAACCCCAACCTCGATCCGACCCGCGCGATGAACTTCGACCTCTCGGTCGAGCGCTACTTCGAGTCAGTCGGCTTGATCTCCGTCGGCCTGTTCCACAAGGAGATCACCGACTTCATCTTCAACTTCACCCGGTTTGGGGCGACCGACCCGGTGTCCGGCCGCGTGTTCTCGCAGATCTCGCAGCCCCGCAACGGCGCCGAGGCACGGATCACCGGGGCCGAGTTCGCGGTGCAGCGCCAGCTCGACTTCCTCCCCGGGGTGCTGCGGTACCTCGGCGTGTATGCCAATTACACCTACAATGACTCGCGGGTGGAGGGGCTCGACATCGAGGGTCGGGACCTCGAGTCGCTGCCGCTCCTCGGCACGGCCAAGCACAGCGCCAATGCGTCGCTTTCGCTCGACGCACCGAGGTTCAACGTCCGCGTGGCGCTCAACTACCAGAGCGAGTCGCTCGACGCCGGCGAGGGTGGCTACAACGAGGACGCGTTCTTCGACCGGTGGGCCGACCGCCGGACGGACATCGATGCCAATGCCTCGCTGTTGATCACCCCGCAAGCCCGCTTCTTCGTCGAGGCGAACAACCTCAACAACCGTCCGCTGCGCTACTACCAGGGGACCCGTGGTCGGTTGATGCAGGACGAGTTCTACGGGCGGCGTGTCCAGGCGGGCTTCAAGCTCGACTTCTGACCGCCCGGCGGTCGAAAACGTTCCGCGGAGCGGGGGAGGCCACTGGCCCCTCCCGCTCTGTTGGCGCTTCAGGGGGGGGCTACGCCGAGCGCTTCCCCTCGATGATCGTCGCGGCCACCATCGTGCCGGTGACGTTGGCCGTGGTCCGGAACATATCGGGAATCGTGTCCACGCCGAGCAGGATGCCGACGCCCTCAACCGGCACACCGACGGCAATGAGGACCGGGGCCATGATGAGGATCGAGCCACCGGGAATCCCCGGCACCGAGAAGGAGAGCAGGACCGACATCAGCGCGATGGTGATGTACTCCGTGGGGCCCAGCGCCACGCCATAGAGGAGCGCGACGAAGGCCACACCGACCGGGATGGCGATCGCCGCCCCGAGCCGGAAGAGCGAGGAGGAGAATGGCAGGAAGAACCCCACCACGCGGGAGGAGAGGCCGAGGTGGGTGGCGCCCTCGATCATCGCAGGCAACGCCGCCAGCGAGGAGCGGGCCGAGAGCGCGATGCTCTGTCCCGGTCCGGCAGCGCGGGCAAAGGCCGCGAGCGAGACGCCGCGGACCCAGATGAGCGGGTAGAGGGCGATGATCGTGACGAGCGAGAGGCCGACGGTGATGCCGATGTACGCACCGACCGCACCGAGCGCCGAGACCCCGAGGCGCACCGCGAGTGGCACGGCCAGCGCGAAGACCCCGATCGGGGCGAGGGCGAGCACCCAGCGCACCACCACGAGGGTCATGGCGCAGATGGCAGATGCCCCCGCCTCCAGCGTGTCGCGATGGTCGCTGGGCAGGCGCGACGCCGCTGCCCCGAAGAGCAGCGTGGCGACAATGATCGGCAGCATCGCCCCCGCGGCACCAGCGGCCACGAGATTGCTCGGCACGAGGCCCACCACCCAATCACGCACGCTCGGCATCTCCGCCGGCGGCAGGGCGGTGCCCTCCCGCAGCGCGGCGGCGGCCATCGGATCGATGGCGACCTTCGCAAAGATGCCCGGCGCGATCATCACCGTGGTGCCGGCCACCACCAGGAGCAGCACGGCGAAGAGGAGCACCCCTCGCAGCCCCAGCGCCCCGATCCCGACCCCGCCGGTGAGCACCCCGGTGAACAGGAGTGTGATGACGAGCGGCAACACGGTCATCTGCAGCGCCCGCGTCCAGATCGTGCCGATCGGTTCGAGCCAGCTCGCGATGACGCGCCATTCGACGGGCGCCACGGTCGCGAGGGCGATGCCGAGGGCCAGGCCAAGGATTAGGGCAACGAGGACCCGCGTGGTCAGTGACATCGGCGATCCGGGAAGAGGCGTGAACAGGCGAGCGCTGCCCCGGGAAGGTGGGGCCGCATCGCCGCGAGGTAAAGAGGGTGGTCTCGTGCCGGCCAGCGGAACCGGTTAGGCTCCATGCATGCCCTGCCTGTCGCATCGCTCCCTCGTGTCGATCCTCCTCGTCAGCGCCGCCTGTGGCGGGGAGCTCCCCTGGCGAGGGGACCCTGACCCGCTGCCACGCCCGAGCGTTGCCGCCCTGGACGAGGAGATCGCGAGCTGGGACGCCACCCGCAACACACTGGTGGCCGGCAGTGCCGGGCCATTCACCCTCATTGGGCTGTGCCACCTCGCCCCGAGCAACTTGCCCGCACGACTCGGCGGTGACCCGGACACCGACTGTGCCATCCCCAGCTCGCATGCGCCTGCCCTGCTCGGCACCCTCGCGATGCGCGGCGACTCGCTCGTGCTCGAATCGCCAGCGCCCCTGTTCTGGATCGGTCCCAAGCCACTGCGGGAGGCCCACGTCCTCGCCCTGCGCGAGCAGCCGGAGGTGGATGGGGCCGCCGCCTGGTTCGGCCCCGTGCGCGTGGCCGGACAATGGTCCGCCAGCGGGATCTCGGTGGCGCTGGTGGACACCTTGGCCCCGGCGCGGGCGGCGTTTCGCGGGATCGCCCGCTGGCCGGTCGACACGGCTTGGTGGTTTCCGGCCACCTTCACGCCGGCGGCCCCCGACTGGCGCGAGGTCCCGACGGTGCGGGGCTTCGACCTCCCCCAGCGGGTGGCGGGCACCGTCACCGTCGTGCGGGGTGGGGACACCCTTCACCTCGAGGCGTGGAGCCGCGGGCGCCGGGGCCAAGCGATGCTCATGGTGATCCGCGACGGTACCAGCGGGGACGGCAGCTACGCGGCCGGGCGCTTCGTCGACGTGCCGCTTCCCGATGCGCTCGGGCGCACCGTGGTGGATTTCAACCGCGCCCGGAACCCCGACTGTGCCTTCACCCCGGCCTCCGCCTGCCCGCTCCCCCCCCCCAGCAACAGGCTGCCGTTTGCCGTCACCGCCGGCGAACGGGCGTGGGGCCCCGCGACGCCCTGATCACGGATTGACGGTCGGGATCGCCCGGCCGTGGCAGGCGATGCACATCTCGGGATTGCGGCGCCGGAGCCGCTCGCCGTCAAAGTTCGGCCCATGGGGCGAGAAGCGCCGGCCCCCGACGGCAGCATGGCAGGTGGTGCAGTCGCGTTCTGCGTGGCAGGAGACGCAGCTTTCCAGCGACTGCCGGGCGGCCTGCCCGTGCCCGACAAAGAACGCCGCCTTGCCGTCGTGGTAGGTGGCACCCCCGGTGGTGTTCCCCCCCCCCAGGCCCGCCTGCTGGTGGCAGCTGGCGCAGAATTGCTGCACGTTGTGGCAGTCCGCACAGGTGGTCTGCCGCGCGTAGGCCGCGGCCGGGTGGCGGGCGAGGAAGGTGGTGGGGTGATAGTCACCCCGCCCCGCCCCACCGGCCGGATTGGGACGATGACACGCGAGGCAGTCCTGGCGAGCGTGGCAGGTGGCACAGGCGCGCGGCGTGGCGGTCGCCTCTGCCCCGTGTCCCTCGCGGAACACGGCGGTGTGCGTGATGGGGGGCTCCCGTGACACGACCGCGCCGACGGCCCGATCCGGGGCTGGCATCGCCATGGCGGCCACCGCCGTCGGGAACGGGGCCACATGACACGCCGTGCAACTCGGTCGGGCATGGCAGGTGGCGCACCGGGCGGGCAGCCGGTTGGCCTCGCGACGATGTCCCGTGGCGAAATCGGCGTCCTGGTGCGACGCCGGTGCGGCGAAGGTGAAGCCGTGGACCAGCGAACGCGGGTCGGACGCAAGCGCCTGGATGGCGGCCACCTCGGGCGCGTTGACGTGACAGTTGCGACAGAAGTCCTGCGCATGACAGGTGGCACAGCTCGTAATGGGCGCCGTGTCCTGCTCCATCCCCGCGGCGGTGCGTTGGTCACCATGTCCCTGCAGGCCGAAGCCCGGGACACCGTGTGACAGCGGTGTCGGGAAGCCCGCCACCCGCTCGCGCGTGAGCCGGCTCGCCACGGCGAGCGGCACGTGGCAGGTGGCACACTCGCGATCGGCCACCTCGAGGTGGGCCGCGTTGGGCACGTGACAGCTCACGCACTGCGCCGCGTCGCTGCGATGCACCACCCCGCGTGGACCAGTGTTGGTCACGTGGCATGCTGCGCACCCCACCGAATCGGCGGTCACACGTGCATGGGTCTGATGGACGAAGCGCAGGTTGGAGGCCGGCGTCACCGTCGGCGGCACCCATGCCACGCGCGGCTCCACCTCGCCATCATGGCACGTGGCACAGGAGACGGGGTCCGGCCAGACGGTGCGTGTGGAATCGACCGGCCCCACATGGCAGGTGATGCACGACAGCGGGAACAGGTTCGCGTGCTCCTCGTGGCGGAAAGTCGCGTTCCCACCAAACTGGGCCAGCGCCCCCACCGCACCAGCCAGGGCGATCCCCAGCGCCGCCCCCCCCACGCGACCGATCATGGAGTCGCTCCCGTCCGCACGGCGGGCGGCAATCGGCGGCGATCACTGTCGCTGCCATGCAGGACGGTCACGCGCGCCGAGAAGCGCCACTGGTCCCAATCGATGGCACCGGCATCCGGGCGGTCGCGATCCTCCTGCACCGTGCTGAGACCCAGGCCGAGGCGCCACTGTGGGGTGGCCTGCCATTCGACGTCCGCCCCGTAGATCGCCACCGAGGCGTCACTGAACCGCAATTCGAGGGGGCGCCGCAACGACGCCGCATGGGCACCCAGCGTGAGGGACGGCGCCGGGCGCCAGCTCACGCGGCTGTCGAAGCCGCGCGAGGACGCACCCGGCCCGAATTCCGTCTGGTACCCCGCGCTCAGCGTCCAGGCCGGGGTGGGCTCCCATGTTGCCCCCCCCTCACCCCGCCACCCACGATCTTCCACCTGGACCAACGGGGTACTGGCCCCCGCGTCGTCGAACACGTAGCGCTCCCCGCGGAGACGCAGCGTCACCCTTGGCACCACGGAGAGGGTCGCGGCGCCGTGATAGGCATGGAAGGCCACCGGCGAGAAGGCACCCCAGATCGTCCAGAGATCGAAGAACGGCAGGTACCGACGCCCGCCCACCGAGATGGTCGTCCGCGGCGCGATCCAGGTCACCGCCGCATCGGCGCTCCCCCACTCCCCGAGGGCCAGATCATAGATCCCCCCGGCCGTGAGGCTGAGGCGCCGGAGCGGGCGGAATGCCACCGCGCCCGCCATGCGCTCCGACACGAAGTAATCCGTCACCGGGTCCACCTCGCGACGATACTCTGCGCGCGCATCGAGACCGGGCATGCGCCAGCCCACTTCCGCACCAGCCACCAGCTGCCGATCGCGCGGCTGGAAGTCATCGAGCGGATTCAGGGCCGGCGAGGTCACCGGCAGCACCGTACCACGGGCGAGGCCCCATCCCCCGTACGCTGCCACCTCGATGCCATCGATCCCCTGACGCCAGACGGCACGCGCGCCGTCGAGGCCGTAGGCCCCGAGCCGTCCGGTGAGGAACTGCCGACCCGCCTGCACCGTGAACCGCTCGCGCGCGAGCTCGAGGTAGCCCTCGACGAGCTGCACCGACGGCTCGGTCCCGGGCCAGCGTGCCGATGGCCCGAGGTCGGTCCCGTAGCGGGCATTGCCCCGAACGCGGAGCCCGGGGAGGCCGAGGCCCCAGATGGTGAGGTCGGCCTGGGTGACCCATGGCACGCCGCGCAGCACCGCACCGGTGCGGAAGTAGTGACAGTATCGCTCATCACAGGTCGCCGCATGGCCATCGGGCGTGAGCACACCCCCACCCGGCTGCAGCTGTCCCGCTGTCAGCGGCACGCTGTCGGCCACCAGTCCGCGCCACGAGACACCCTGCATGCGGGAATCCACCCGCAACCGGTACCCTTGCCCAGCCAGCGGCGCGGCGCACACCATCGCCACGGCGAGGGCCAGGCAGCGCGGCACGGTCACGGGTGGGACCCGCCCCGCAGCAGGGGTCGATACGCCTCGGGGGTGGCGAGGAGGTGACACGTGGTACACTCGCGGGCGGGATAATGGTCTTGGGCCTGGGGCTGGTGGCAGGTCAGGCAGAAGGAGCGATCGGGCGTGAGCATCGCCACCGTGCTGGCGGTGTGGCAGGCATCACACCGCTGGTGGGACGCCGCGACGTCGGCGGCATGCGCCTCCCGCAACGCCGGCGTCGTGTGGCAGCTCGCGCAGGCCTGCCCCGCCGCATGGTGGTCGGCGTGGCAATCCGCGCAGGTCTGCACCGCGGCCGACACCGCGAGCGTGACCGGTGTGACATGGCAGGTCGCACAGGCCGTCCCCCGGTGCGTCGGGTGCGCGAAGGCCACCGGGCGACCGCGGGCCGGATGGTCGGGCGTGGTGATCGTGATCGTCACGGGCAGCACCTCGGGCGGTCCGCCCGGGGTGTGACAGGCGGCGCAGTTGTCCCGCT
>JBBQQJ010000056.1:0-14296 GCA_038216165.1 Gemmatimonadales bacterium
GCTCGATGGACGACGATGGCCTTGTTCCGATCGGATCCCGAACGCGCCCGGTGTCGCGGGGCTTCCAGTTCGTGGACTACCTGTTCTGGCTGCTCTACTCGCTGCTCGCCATCCGCCTGCTGCTCGCCCTCATGGACGCCAGGGCATCCGCCGGGTTCGTGCGGTTCGTGGCGGCGATCACCGACCCATTCTACGCTCCCTTCCGGGGGATCGTCAGGAGTCCGGAGGTCGGCGATACCGGCATGGTGTTGGTGGTGCCTATCCTGATCGCGCTGGTCGTCTACGCGCTCCTGCATCTGGCGATTCGCAAGTTGATGCAGTTGGTGGCATATCGTCAAACGCGGCTCTAGCCGATCGATGCCATCCCTGCGACGGCGGCTGCTGAGCGGTTTCTGGCGCTCCGCCGACCCGGCCGATGTCCTGCTGACCGGCCCGATCCAGGGTGACCTGCTTGGGGCCGAGCATCTCGCTGAACGCGCGCGCGCCGTAGCTGGCGGCCAGGACCTCGCCGACACGTTGGAGTTCGCACGCCGCGCACGCCTGCTGGCGCGGCTGGATTCCACCCAGCAGATCCTCCATGATGCCGTTCGGCGCCTGAGCCGCGAACGCAGCGCACCGGGCGACACGGATCCTGCCAGCGAGTGGTTGCTCGACAACTACCATGTGGTCCGCGACCACATCGACGAAGTCCACCGAAATCTCCCGCGCGGCTACTACCGACGCCTGCCCGAGCTGGCCACGGGACCGTTGCGCGGGTATCCCCGCATCTACGAGCTCGGCATCGAGCTGATCTCGCACTCCGAGGCACGACTCGATGCGGACAACATCGAGCGGTTTGTCGCGGCGTTTCAGGAGGTCGTCCCGCTGCAGATCGGCGAGCTGTGGGCGCTCCCGGCGATGCTCCGACTCGGTTTGATCGAGAGTGTCCGCCGGATGACGCTCCGCACCCTGGCCCACCTCGATGAGGCCGAGGCCGCCGACCGGGAGGTCGGCCGGGTGATGGCGGCCATCGAGCACGGGTCGGGAGCGGTGCAGGAGGTGCTCCACGCTGTGGTGCGCAAGGACGACCGGCACACCGCGATCTTCGTGGCACGGTTGCTCAGCCAACTCCGCACCTCGATCGGTGCATCGCCAGCGCTGACCTGGCTGGAGCGGCGGATGCAGAACGACGGCCTGCACCCTGACGAGACGGCGGCCCGCGCCACGCGCCGGCTGGCGCACACGCAGTTCATCATGGCGAACAGCATCACCAGTCTCCGGGATCTGGCCAAACACGACTGGCCTGAATTTGTGGAGCGGCAGAGCGCCCTCGAGGCGGCGCTGCGGCAGGACCCCGCAGGCGTCTACCCCCAGATGACGTTCGCGACGCGCGACCGCTATCGCCACGTGGTCGAGCAGATCGCCAGGCGCAGCGGTCGCGAGGAGGTTGCCGTGGCGCGCGCGGCGACCGCGCTGGCCGACACTGCGGACGCCCCGTCGGGGAGCCGCCGTCAGGGCCATGTGGGATTTTTCCTGGTGGGTGATGGTCTCCCCCACCTCGAGCGGGAGACCGGTGGCATGCCGCCTGCCGCCGAGCGGATCACGCGCTTCGTCCGGGCCAATCCGGACTGGTTCCTGGTCGGCGGCCTGGTCGGCGTGACGGTGATGGCCCTGCTGGCCGCGTCGATGCTGGCTGGCGCCGAGTGGGCGCGGACCGGGTGGGGCTTGGTGCTGGGCTTCACCCTGCTGCCGGCCATCGATATCGCGGTCAGCAGCTTCAACCAGCTGGTGACCACCCTCCTGCCACCGCGCCGACTGCCCGGTCTCGACTTCGCGCGACAGGGCATTCCCGCCGGCGCCGAGACCGCGGTGGTCGTGCCCACGATGTTCGAGTCGCCGGAGGATGTCGAGGAGGCGCTGGCGAAGCTCGAGGTGGTCCAGCTCGCCAATCCCGAGGAACGCCTGCAGTTCGCCATCCTCAGCGACTTCACGGATGCCGCGGCGGCCAGCGTCGACGGTGACGACGCCGTGCTGCAGGCCGCGATCGAGGGCGTGCGAGCCCTCAACGCCCGCCACACTCGGGCTGGCGCACCGAGCTTCCACCTGTTGCATCGACCCCGACGCTGGAATCCGCACGAAGGGGTGTGGATGGGCTGGGAACGCAAGCGTGGCAAGCTGACCGAGTTCAATGAGCTGATCCGAGGCGGAGGGACGGAGGCCTTCCTGGTGGTGGAGGGGGACACCGCCGCGCTGCGCGGGCTGCGGTACGTGATCACACTCGATGCCGACACGGTGCTTCCTCGCGGGGCGGCCGTCGAATTGATCGGCACCATGGCCCACCCGCTCAACCGACCAGTGTTCGACCCGGCCCGCGGTCTCGTGGTGGCTGGGCACGGCATCCTCCAACCGAGGGTGACGATCGCCACGGAAAGCGCGCAGGCAACCCGGTTCAGTGCGATCCATGCCGGTCCCCCCGGGATCGATCCCTACACCACTGCCGTGTCCGACGTGTACCAGGATCTCTACGACGAGGGGAGCTTCACCGGCAAGGGGATCTACGACGTCGAGGCCTTCACGCTGGCCACCCGGGAGCGGTTCCCCGAGAACGTGCTCCTGTCGCACGACCTCATCGAGGGCAACTTTGCGCGCGCAGGGCTGGCCACCGGCGTCACCGTATTCGACGACTTCCCGTCCACCTATCTCGCCCATGCACGACGCAAGCACCGCTGGATTCGTGGCGACTGGCAATTGCTTCCCTGGCTGGGGCGCTGGGTCCCCGGCCCTGGCCCTGGGGGGCGTGAGCGGAACCAGCTCCCCCTGCTCTCGCGCTGGAAGATCGTCGACAACCTGCGCCGCAGCACGGTCGAACTGGCACAGATGGCGCTCATCCTGGCCGGCTGGACCGTCCTGACCGGGTCCAGTCTGCGCTGGACCCTGCTGGGGCTGGGGGCGGTGGCCGCACCCTGGATCATCTCGCTGCTCCTCGACGCGATGCAGTCGTTGACCAACCACGCGTGGCGCGTCCACTACCGTGGCCTGATGCAGGACGCAGCCCAGAGCGCGCGGCAGGCCGCATTGGCGATCACTTTCCTCCCGCACCATGCCTGGCACTCGGCGGATGCGATCGTGCGGACGCTGACACGCCTGCTGGTGACCCGCCGCCACCTGCTCGAGTGGCAATCGGCCGAAGCGGTGGAGCGCAAGGTGCGCAACACCCCGGGCGCCCACTGGCGCACCATGTGGCCGCCGTTGGTGCTCGTCGCCGCGATCGGTGGATGGGGCCTCGAGGTGGCGTCGTGGTCAGTCGCCGCCATGGTCGGTGTGGTTCCCCTCATGCTCCTCTGGCTCGCCTCGCCGTGGGTGGCAACGTGGCTGGGTCAGTCGCGGGACACCGAGGATGCGCCGACCGAGGATGCCCGTCGCGAGGCGTTGCGACTGGTCGAGCGGCACTGGCGATACTTTGACACGCACGTGTCCGCTGCGACCCACTGGCTGGCGCCGGACAACGTCCAGGTCGACCCCGTCGAGGTCGTGGCGCTGCGCACGTCACCGACCAACATCGGACTGCAGTTGCTGGTCACCATCAGCGCCCACGACGTGGGGTTGCTTCCCGCGGAGGAGATGTGCACTCGCCTCGAACGGACGTTCGATACCCTCGAGGGGTTGCGCCGCTTTCGCGGGCACTTCTACAACTGGTACGCCATCGACGACCTGCACGTACTCCTGCCGGCCTATGTCTCGACGGTGGACAGCGGCAACCTGGCGGCGCACCTGATGGCGATGCGCCAGGCGTGCCTGGAGCTGGCGTCCAAGGAGGGGCTGCACGCGCTGGGACCGCGCCTGACGTCGCTCGCCGCTCGTGCGGAACACCTGGTGACGGCGATGGACTTCACCTTCCTGTACTCCACGCCGCACCGCCTGTTCTCGATCGGCTACCATCCCGATCGCCACACGCTCGACCCGTCGTACTATGACATGCTCGCCTCCGAGGCCCGACTGGCGGTGTTTGTGGCGATCGTCAAGGGCGATGCGCCGGTCGACGCCTGGTTCCGGCTTGGCCGGGCCCTCATTCGTCCCGGTCGGGAGACCATGCTGGTGTCGTGGAGCGGCAGCATGTTCGAGTACCTCATGCCACTGCTCGTGCTGAAGCCGTTTCCCGGGACCCTGCTCGAGCGCAGCGACCGGAGTGCGATCCAGGCCCATATCGCCCACGGTCGCGAGCATGGTGTCCCGTGGGGCGTGAGCGAAAGCGCCTACAACGTGCGCGATCAGCACCTCACTTATCAGTACCGTGCCTTCGGTGTGCCTGCACTCGCGCTCAAGCGCGGTCTCGGGTTCGACCTGGTCATCGCTCCGTACGCGTCGGCCCTCGCCGCGATGCTGATGCCAACGGCCGCGTTCGCGAACCTGAAGACCCTCGAACAACTCGGCGCGCTCGGGCCGATGGGCCTCTGGGACGCGCTCGATTACACCAGGCCACCCCCGGACGAGCGCTTCGCCCGGGTTCGAACGGTGATGGCACACCACGCCGGGATGACGATCGTGGCACTCACCAACCTGGTGCACGACCAAGTCTGGCAGCGGCGCTTCCATGCCGACCCAGCGGTGCGCGCTAACGAATTGCTGCTCCAGGAGCGGGTGCCGAGGCGGGTCGTGGTGCACGAGGCGGCGGACCGCATCGAGGCGGCGACGACGGGGGCACCACTCGAAGCGACGGTCGTTCGCGAGGTGGCGTCCACGGAGACCGCGAGCCCCCGCGTGGCGCTGCTCGGCGACCTGCCCTATACCGTGATGGTCACCCACGCGGGGACCGGCATCAGCCGACATGACGACCTCGCGGTGAACCGCTGGCGTGCGGATCCCACGACCGACGACATGGGGCAATTCTGCTACCTGCGCGACGTCGGCTCTGGGCACGTCTGGTCCAGTGGCTACCAGCCGACCGCCGCCGAACCGGCAGAGTACCGCGTCGAGATGGCGCCCGACCGGCTCACGATCCGGCGGATGGACGGGCCGATCGAGACGCGCACGGAGATCGTGGTGGTGCCCTCCGATGCAGCCGAGGTCCGTCGGGTGACCCTCATCAATCACGGTACCGAGACGCACGAGATCGAGCTGACCAGCTATGCCGAGGTGGTGCTCGGATCCGCCGAGGCGGATGCGGCCCATCCGGCGTTCGCCAGCCTGTTCATCGAGACCGAATGGCACGAGTGGTGTTCAGCGCTGACGGCACGGCGCCGTCCACGCCGCGCCGATGAGGCGGCACCCTGGTGCGTGCACGTGGTCGACACCGCGCCCCACCGCATCGGCGCGGCGTCCTGCGAAACCGACCGCGCACAGTTTCTCGGCCGCGGACGGGGCGCCCGTCGCCCACTGGCACTCGACGAGCCGGGACCGCTCTCCGGCACGACGGGGGCCGTGCTCGACCCGGTGCTGGCCATCCGGGTGCGAGTCCGGGTGGCGAGCGGGGCGAGCGCAACCGTCGCGTTCACCACACTGGTAGCCGAGTCCCGCGAACATGCCTTCGAGCTGGCGGATCGCTACCACGGTGAGCAGGCGGCACAGCGCGCCCTCGAGCTCGCCTGGATGGAGACCCAGAGCGACCTGCGCGAGTGGGGCATCAGCAGCGCACAGGCTGCCGTGTATCAGGATCTCGCCGGGCACCTCCTCTTCCCGGGAACGGCGCTGGGTGCGCCGACCATGGAACGGAGCCGCAATCGCGGCGGGCAGGGCCAGCTCTGGGCGCACGGGATCTCGGGGGACCTGCCGATTCTGGTGGCCGAAATTTCGACGACCAAGGGACTGGGCACCCTGCGCGACCTCTTCGCGGCGCACCGCTACTGGCGCCGGCACGGATTGTCGATCGATCTCGTCGTGGTCATCGCACACCCGCATGACTACCTGCAGGAACTCCGGGAGGAGATCCTGGAGGCGATGCGAGTCGCCAGCGATGCCGTCGTCAACCGGCCGGGGGGCGTGTTCGTCCGCCGCCGCGACGAATTTCCCGACCCCGACTACCTCATGCTGCGCGCTACCGCCCGGGTCGTGTTGCCCTGCGACGGTCGGCCACTCGCCCGTGTGGTTCCCCGTGCCGCGACGCGCGGTCGCGCGTCGATCAATCAGGGCCCGGTGTCCCCGCGGCCTGAGCGCCGGATCCAGACCCGTGCACTCCAGCCCCCCGATCCGGCGCCGCCGCCGTCGCTGTCCTCGGCGGCCAATGGCTATGGGGAGCTCGAGCCCGATGGCGCCTATCGCATTGACGTGGCGCCCGGTCGGTTGCCACCGGCGCCGTGGTCAAATGTGATCGCCAATCCGCACGGTGGCTTCCTGGTCACGGAGCGGGGCACTGGCTGCACCTGGGCGCGGAGCGCCTACTTCTACCGGCTCACCCCATGGCGCAACGATCCGGTGAGCGATCCGCCCTCCGACGCCGTGTACCTCCGCGACGAGGCGGATGGTCGGTTCTGGAGTGTCACACCGGGACCGGTGCCCGGCGGTGGCGCCTACCAAGTTCGTCATGAGCCTGGCCGGACGACCTACTGGCACCGCCATGACGAGCTGGCCACCGAGCTGCAGCTTGGCTTGCCCGAGGACGCCGCGGTCCGGCTGTCACTGCTGCGGGTGACCAATCATGGCGACCGACCGCGCCACCTCACACTCACGGCCTACGCCGAGTGGACGCTCGGCGTGCAGCGCGAGCACACCTGGCGACAGCTACACACGCGGTTCGACGACGAGCTGCGGGCGGTGCTCGCCGGGAATCCGTTCGAGCCGACCTTTGCCGGCGAAGTGGCGTTCCTGGCGGTGAGTGAACCGGTGCAATCGCACACAGCTGATCGCTGCGAATTCCTCGGACGACATGGCACCCTGGAGGATCCTGCCGCCCTGCGGCGCGGCAGACTGGAGGGACGGTCCGGGAGTGACCATGATCCCTGCGCAGCCATCCGGGTCGAACTGGAGTTGGCCCCGGGCGAGACGCGGACCGTGGCACTGTTGCTCGGGTCGGCGCATGGTGACGACGCAGTCGCGGCGCAGGTGATGCGCTTCCGTGACCCCGAAGCGGTGGCCGCCGCCATCGAGGGATCGGTGGCCGCCTGGCGTGCCCGGCTCGGCGTGGTGACCGTGTCGACGCCCGACGCCCAGATGGACGCCATGCTCAACACCTGGGTGCTGTACCAGGCGTGGTCGAGTCGCGTCTGGGGCCGGATGGGGTTCTACCAGAGCTCGGGGGCGTTCGGATTCCGCGACCAGTTGCAGGATGTGGCCGCGTTGCTGCATGCCGATCCCGACCTGGCCCGGGAGCACATCGTTCGAGCCGCCAGTCGACAGTTCGTCGAGGGCGATGTGCAGCATTGGTGGCACCCGCACACGGGGCGGGGCGTGCGCACGCGCTTCTCCGACGACCTGGTCTGGTTGCCCAACGTGGTGGCGCGCTACGCGCTCGTCACCGGCGATGTCTCGGTGCTCGACGAACAGGTGCCCTTCCTGCAGATGCGCGAGCTCCCCGAGGACGTGGACGAGATCTACGACCTGCCCGAGGTCACCGATGAGCGGGCCAGCGTGCACGAGCACTGCCTCCGGGCGCTGCGGCGCGCCTGCACCCGAGGCCGCCATGGGCTGCCACTGATCGGCACCGGCGACTGGAACGACGGGTTCTCGCGCGTCGGCGTGGAGGGACGGGGCGAAAGCGTGTGGCTGGCCTGGTTCCTGATCGCCACCTGTCGGGCATATGCCGCGGTGGCCGAGGTGCGCGGTGATCTCGCGGCGGCGACCGCACTCCGCGCCGAGGCCGATGACTATCAGGTGGCGGTGGAGACCCACGGCTGGGATGGGGCGTGGTATCGCCGGGCATATTACGACGATGGGGACCCACTGGGATCGGCCAGCAGCGACGACTGCCAGATCGATGCCATCGCCCAGAGCTGGTCGGTGCTGTCCGGGGCTGGCGACCCGGCTCGCCAGCAGCAGGCGATGCGCTCCCTGGAAACACTCCTGGTGCGGGAGCGGGAGCGACTGATCATGCTGCTCACCCCCCCGTTCGATCACGGCACGCACGATCCCGGCTACATCAAGGGGTACCTGCCCGGGGTCCGGGAGAATGGTGCCCAGTACACCCATGCCGCGCTCTGGGCGGTGCAGGCAACGGCGATGCTCGGCCAGGCTGATCGGGCGCACGAGTTGTTCAGCATGCTCAACCCGCTGTCCCATGCCTCCACCCCCGATGGCGTCGCGCGCTACCGGGTGGAGCCCTACGTGGTCGCGGCCGACGTGTACACCGCGCGCGGGCACGAGGGACGGGGTGGCTGGACGTGGTACACCGGGTCGGCAGGATGGATGTACCGGGTGGGTCTGGAGACGCTGCTTGGATTTACACGCCGTGGCGACCAATTGACAATCGCCCCGCGGGTCCCGCTGTCATGGCCCGAATTCACGATCACGTACCGCCATCGTGGCACACCCTACACCATCCGGGTCGAACATCCCGGATGGATCGCCTCCGGCGGAGCCATCGTGCTCGTCGATGGTGTGCGGAGCGCCGACGGCATCATCCGCCTCGTGGACGACGGGACGCCGCATGAGGTGCTGGTGACGGCGTCGGGATCGCCACCGGATCCCTGAGGTGGCATGTGCATCGCTACGGGCACAGCGCCCCTACTCGGCGCCCCGCGCGAGCTCTGCGAGTTTGATGGCGATGTCCTCGGGTGACAGCACGAAATCAATGCAACCGCTCGCGATCGCGCTCTCCGGCATGTCGGGCTGAGTGGCTGTGTCGAGTTTCTGCGCAATGGTGACACCGCCGACCGCGCGAATCCCGCACAGGGCGTCCGCTCCGTCCCCGTCATAGCCCGACACGATGACGGCGATGAGCTTGCCGTCCCAGTGCTCGGTCAGGGAGCGGAGAAACACCGTGATGACGTCGGGCCACCCCCGTGGCTTCGAGATCGGCTTCAAGCGAAACTCGCCGTCCAGAACGTGCAGGTCCCGCTGCGCGGGAATGATGAACACGTGATTGAGCTGGATGAGCAGGTGTTCGGTGATCAGCGAGACCGGCATGGCGGTGTGCCGCGGAAGAATCTCGTGGAGGGTCGTGTCGACCGTCCTGAGGTGATTGACGATGACGACAGCCACACCCAGATCGGGAGGCAAGTTGCGAAGCAACCGAATGTAGGCGTCAAGGCCACCAGCGGAGCCGCCGACGCACACCACGGGGAAGGTACTGGTTGGTCGCATGGGAACAGCACTCCAGGGCAGTTGAATGGGTTGGTCACCGTTGCCATGCGCGGGATGGAGCTGAACTCGGGACTGAAAGATATCGCGAAGCGGCTGGAGGCGCTGGTCGGCCGGGGGGGTGATGCCGGTGCGGTACTGCCACCACCCCGACCAATCTAGCGCGTGGCCGTAGCAAGAACGAGCATGGTATCATCACCGGTGCGCCATCGACGGTCCGGGTCCTCTCTTCGCAAAGGAGTCATCATGTCGCATGAAACCCATGACCTGATCATCATCGGTGCGGGCCAGGCAGGCGGCCCACTGGCCGGCGCGTTCGCCAAGGCCGGCCATCGCGTCGCGCTGGTGGAGCGCGAGCACGTCGGCGGCACCTGCGTCAACGAAGGCTGCACTCCAACCAAAACGATGGTCGCGTCGGCCCGCGTCGCCTACCTCGCGCGCCGTGCCGCCGACTACGGCGTCGGCACCGGCACGGTCTCCATCGACCTCGAGACGGTGCGCCGGCGCACGCGCGACATCGTCACGTCCTTCAGGTCCGGTAGCGAAAGCGGTCTCGCGAAGGCAGGGGTGGATCTGGTGGCGGGGCATGGCCGTTTCACGGGGCCACTCACCATCCGGGTCGAGGGGCATGGCACGGCACAGAAACTCCGCGCCCCGTCGGTGATCCTCAATACCGGGCTCGTCACCGCAATCCCCGCTCTCCCGGGTCTCGATGGCGTGCCATACCTCACCTCGACATCGATCATGGAGCTCGATCGGGTCCCGGACCACCTGGTGGTGCTCGGCGGCGGCTACATCGGTCTCGAGTTCGCCCAGATGTTCCGACGGTTCGGCAGCCGGGTAACGATCGTCCAGCGTAACGCCCAACTCATGCCGCGCGAAGATACGGACGTGGCCGCGGCGGTGCTGGAGTTCCTGCGCGACGATGGCTGCACGGTGTACCTCGGGGCGGAGGCCACGCAGGTGGCCCGCACGGCCGATGGCCTGCGGTTGACGGTGCAGGAGGCGGGTGGGACGCGGCAGGTTGAGGGAAGTCACCTGCTCGTCGCCGTCGGGCGCCGTCCCGACACCGGCTCGATGGCACCCGGCGTGGCCGGGATCCGGCTCGACCGGCGCGGCTTCATCCGGGTCAACAGCCGGCTCGCCACCAGCGCGGACAGCGTGTACGCCATGGGCGATGTCACCGGTGCCCCGGCCTTCACCCACATCGCCTACGACGACTATCGCATCCTGCGCGCCAACCTGCTCGATGGCGGTCGCGCCTCGCGACGTGGCCGGATCGTGCCCTACACGCTGTTCACTGATCCGCAACTGGGTCGCGTCGGCCTCACCGAGAAGGAGGCCGTGGCGCAGGGAATCCCACATCGGGTGGCGACGCTGCCGATGAACCGTGTGGCCCGGGCCCTCGAGACCGACGAGACCCGGGGGCTGATGAAGGCGGTGGTCCACGCGGAGACGGAGCGCATCCTCGGCGCCGCGATCCTGGCCACCGAGGGCGGCGAGGTGGCGACCGTGCTGCAGGTGGCGATGATGGGGAAACTGCGCTGGACCCAGCTGCGCGATGTCGCGATCTCCCACCCGACCTGGAGCGAGTCGTTGAACAACCTGTTCATGACGTTGTGAGGTCAAGCGAGAAGCGTGACGCGAGGAGCGGGGAGCGGGGAGCGGGGAGCCCACCTCCTGCTCCGTGTGCGTCCCGTGTTCAGTCCAGCAGCCCCACCCAGAAGAGCTCGTCTGCATCGCTCCACAACTTGCGCACGCGGAACCCGGCGCTGGTGGCGAGGCGGTCGACCATCTCGCGATCGTACTTGTAGGACGATTCGGTCCAGATGGTCTCGCCGTGCCCGAACCGGATCATCATCCCGCCAAGGGTCACCACCTGGTCGCGGAGTGAGACGAGATGCATCTCGATCCGCGATTCCTCTGCGTTCCAGCGGGCCTGGTGGGCGAAGTGCGCGACATGAAAATTGGCGCCGAGCTCACGGTTGAGGCGGACCAGCAGGTTGCAGTTGAAGCGCGCGGTGACACCCTGGGCATCGTCGTACGCCGCCTCCAGAGTCGCCGGGGGGTTCACCCGGTCGAACCCGATGAGCAGCGCACCGTCATCGCCGACGGTGTGCCGCACGCCCCTCAGGAAGGCCGTGGCAGCGTCCGGCTCGAAGTTGCCGATGGTCGATCCCGGGAAGAACGCCACACGGCGGCTCTCGCCCGGCAGCTTGGGCAGGTCGAGCGGTCGGGTGTAATCGGCTTGGACCGGATGGATGTCCACGTCGGGATAGTCGGCGCGGAGCAACCGGGCGACCGCTTCGAGCTGCTCTCCCGAGATGTCGATCGGGACGTAGGCGACCGGGCGTTCGAGCGCATCGAGCAGGAGGCGCACCTTGCGGCCCGCGCCACTGCCGTACTCAAGGAGCGCAATATTGGGCCCGGCCAGGGCGGCGATCTCGGTGACCCGGTGTTCGAGAATGCCGAGCTCGGTGCGGGTCTGGTAGTACTCGGGCAGCGCAGTGATCTCCTCGAAGAGCCGAGCCCCCTCGGCGTCGTAGAAGAACTTGGGGCTCAGCTTTTTGGGGCGGGCCCGGAGGCCTGCGAGCACCTCCTCGCGCAGGGTCGGCGCCCGCGAGGGACCGCGCATGATGCCGAGGCGCGCGGTCGGCTGCCGAATCGGGGCGGTCATCCGCGCTCCGCGAGCCTGATCCCGGTGAACTGCCACCGGGCCGGTGAGGGAAAGAAGTTGCGGTAGGTGTGGCGGGCGTGGCTCTGCGGTGTCGCCACCGAGGCCCCACGCAGCACCCACTGGTCGGCCATCCACTTGCCGTTGTACTCGCCGATCGCGCCGCCGGCAGGGCGGTAGCCCGGGTAGCCGAGGTACGCGCTGCCGGTCCACTGCCACACGTCACCATAGAGTTGTTCGAGACCCCCCCGGCCGTCGGCTGGCGCCGGGTGACCGCGCCCCGACTCGACGAAGGTGCCCTCCACCGGTGCGCCACTCGCCGCGACTTCCCACTCCGCCTCGGTGGGAAGCACCTTGCCGGCCCACCGCGCGAAGGCATCGGCCTCGTAGTGGCTCACGTGGCAGACCGGGGCATCGGGAACAAGGGCGGGCTGCCCGCCGAGGGTGAATTCCGTCCACTCGCCGTCCCGGCGCTCCCAGTAGAGTGGCGCGTCCCATCCCTCCGCCTGCACGGTCGCGAGTCCCGCCGAGAGCCACAGCTCGGGTCGCTGGTACCCACCGTCCGCGATGAACGCCGCAAACTCGGCGTTGGTCACCAGGCGCGAGGCGAGGCGCGCCGGCTGCAGGTAGACCTTGTGCCGCGGTCCCTCGTTGTCGAACGCGAAGCCGGTACCGGTATGCCCGATCTCGTGAATCCCCTCGGCGATCTCGTGCCACTGGATCGCAGCGTGCTCACGCGTGGGCAGCGAGACGAACGATCGGTAGGTTGGTCGCAGCGGGTTGGTCCACAGGACGTGCTTGATGTCGGTCAACAGCAGCTCCTGGTGCTGCTGTTCGTGGTGCAGTCCGAGTTCGATCAACGCATGCGCCGGGTGCCCGGCATCGTCGCCCACCTGCTCGAGCAGGTCGAGCACCGCGTCGTCAACATGGTGGCGGTATGCGAGCACCTGCGCCAGCGTCGGGCGCGTCGCGAGGCCACGCTGGGCCCGGCAGTGTCGCTCTCCTGCCTGGATGTAATACGAGTTGAAGAGGAAGGCGTACTGCGGGTCGGGTGAGCGGTACGCCGGCGCGTCCCGGGCCAGGACAAAGGTCTCGAAGAACCAACTGGTGTGGGCCAGGTGCCACTTGGTCGGGGAGACATCGGGCATCGAGCTTACCACGCAATCCTCCACCTCCAACGGCTCGATCAGCGCGGCCGTCCACGTCCGCACCTGTCGGAAACGTTCAGCGAGCGGCAGTGGGGCAGCAGTGGTCGATTCGGGATCAACCCTCGGTGGTGCTGTCGAAGTCTGTGTCATGGCAGGGGTTGGCCGCATCCCGGGACGAGGTGGCGTCGCCGGCGAGCGGGCGCCGACGGCGGTGAGAATATTCAGTGTCTGGTGGATCCGGCGCCCAGACCACCATGCTACGTAACCTCCACGGCGGTGATCCGGTTCCGATGCACCGCCCTGCGCGCCATGACAGGGGCGCATGTCGGCTCCACGGCGCCCCGATGCTCCGGTCGACCGCGCTGTTGGCCCGGTCCTGCCCCAGATCTACCCGAACATGACAGGAGACGGCTGACCCGTGGACGATTTGCACGCACCCACGCGGGCGACCCGACTCCCGGGGGGCCAAGCGGGCTCGCATGTCGCGCAGTTCCCCTGGCGGGCGCCATGACGACCGTCGCCGATGCGTCCCTACCTCGGAGCCGATTTATCGGAGCGCTTCCTTCCACACCCTCCCGGCCGCGCGGCCGGTGGAGATATCCATGAACTTCCCCGCGACCTGCGCGTGGACGGCGCCCGCGTCGCCCGCGCCCGCCGCGAGTCGATCCATGGCATCATCCGCATCGTTGGGGCGGACAAACGAGAACCGATGGCGGATGCCATCGACCGTCAGCTGGCAGCCGCCACCGAAGTAGTACCAAGGGAAGACCACCTGCTGGACGTCGCGGAGGGGGGCATGGAAAAGCAGCTCGCCGCTGTCATGCGTAAACGACAGCATTTGTCGTTCGAGGTGCAGTCGACCGGGCAGCGATTGCGCCAGCCCACAGAGCAGCCAGGCCTCAGTAACGAGGTGAGTGTCGGAGGGTGGATTCACCATGGTGTCCTCGGGCAGGAAGGGTCTGCCATGGTACGCGTCGGAACGGTCCGACACGGCTCACCGGGGGCAACGACCGCTGCCCCCCCGGCCCCCAGTCCCGCGCGCGCCGCGAAGCGGCGCCCCCCTCACCCCGCACCCCTCACCGCACCGACTACCGCCGGCGTGCCCCTCCGCCCGAGGGAGCGAGGTTCGAGCCGAGCTGGTAGCTGAATTGCACCATGACGCGGCGACCGAGCGTCGGCGCCTGCCGCTCGCGGATGAAGCTGCTGGAGCTCGTGATCGTGATGCCATTGTTCTCGTTCAGCAGGTCCACCCCATAAATCCGGAGCT
>JBBQQJ010000057.1:0-14165 GCA_038216165.1 Gemmatimonadales bacterium
GCCGGCCCGGGGCCCGGGCGGCCCGGGGGGCCCCCCGCAGCCCGCATCACCGGGAGCCACGCCCCACGCCGGGCCGCCGCCCCCGTCCCCCCACCCCGGTGCCTCCCGTGCCTGCTCAGTCGATGAGGCGCAGCGGCATCACCAGCGTGAGGTAGGCGGCCGGGTCATCCCAGCCTACCGGCTCCACCGTGGCGGCGCGCTCGGGGGCCTTGAAGGTGAGGCGGACTTCCTCGGTGGGCATGTACTTCAGCACCTCGAGGAGGTAATTGGCGTTGAAGCCGATATCCAGCGGTTCGCCCTCGTAGGTGACCGTCAGCTCCTCCTGGGCCTCGCCGAGGTCTGGTGTGGTCACGGAGAGCTTGCACGAGCCATCGCCGAAGGACATCCGGATGCGATGGGTCTGGTCGGAGGCGACGATGCTCATCCGACGCAACGCGGACATCAACGCCGCCTTCTCGCAGGTCGCGGTTTTGTCGTTCTCTCGCGGGATGACCTGCTCGTAGTTCGGGTAGGGTCCCTCGATCAGCCGGGTGAACACCTGGGTGGTCGCCGAGCGGAAGCCGAGGTGGTTTTCGGAGCGCCCGATCTCGATCTCGTCGTCGGGACCGAAGAGCTTGCGCAGTTGTTCGAGCGCCTTGGGCGGCACGATCAACTCGGCAGGTTCCGTGGCGCCCTGGAGTGGCACTTCCATCTTGGCCAGACGGTGCCCATTGGTCGCGACCATCCGCATGCGGTCGGTGGTGAGCTGCCAGAGCACACCGTTGAGGATCGGTCGTGACTCCTCCGTGCTGGCAGCGAAGGCCACGTGCGCCACCAGCTTCTGCAGGTCACGGGCGGTGGTCCGGCTGGCGGCATCGAAGGTTACCTGCGGGAAGGCGGGGAACTCCTCGCGCGGCAAGCCGAGCAGCTTGAACTTCGAGCGACCGCACTCGATCGTCACGCGCTGCTCACCCTGCGTGGTGAAGCGGATCCCGGCGCTCGGCAGTTCGCGCACGAGCTCGATCAACTTGCGCGCCGGTAGCGTGATCGCGCCCTCCTGGTCCACCGAGGCGGGCACAGTGGTGCCGACGGCGATGTCGAGGTCGGTGCCCGAAAGACGCAGGCCGTCCTTGGTCGCTTCGAGGAGGATGTTGGCCAGGACCGGGAGCGTCGTCTTCGAGGGGACAGCTGCCGCCACGGCACCCAGACCCTCGTGCAACTGTTCCCGCGTGATCGTGAACTTCATTCGGTTCCCCAGGTTGCCAAGAAGATCCTACGACTCTTTGTGTATTAAAGTATCGTAGTAGTAGTAGAGGGTCGGGAAATGTGGACCCAATCCCTAACCTGCGATACGGCATCACACTGCAGCTATCTGGTCTGTGGATCGCATGCGGAGGATGCGGATCAGACCCCCCACTTCCCCACGTTGATCCGCACGTCCACACCTTCTCCACGCGTGGTCGTGCACACTGTGCATCAGGCTGTCAACAACTCCTGCCGGGCAGAATCCACGCGGTCCCGGAACTGGCGGTCGCGCGAGAGCTGGTTCTGCACCTTGTCCACCGAATGGATCACGGTGGAGTGGTCGCGGCCGCCGAACGCCTGGCCAATCTCGACCAGTTGCATCTGGAGCATCTCGCGGGCGAGGAACATCGCAATCTGGCGCGGCACGGTCAGTGTCTTGATCCGGGCCTTGGAGCGGAGCCCCTCCGGTGTGACCCCCCAGCGGCGTGCGACGACCTCCTGGACCTTCTCGATGGTCGGCAGCGTGCGGGCGTGGGCGTCGGCGTCGTCGGTGGGGCGCATCTTGTCGGCCAGCGCCTCACGGGCGAGGTCGATCGAGATCTCCCGGTGCCGCAACGAGGCATAGAGGAGCAGCTTGATGATGCACCCCTCGAGCTCACGGACATTCGAGCGCACGTTCTCGGCGATGAACCGGAGGACGTCGTCGGGAATCGTCGTCTCGAGGTGGTCCTGCTCCTGCTTCTTGCGCAGGATCGCAATCCGGTGCTCAAGGTCGGGCTGCTTGACGTCGGCGACCATCCCCCACTCGAAGCGGGAGACGAGCCGCGCCTCGAGGCCGGGGATCTCCTTCGGCAGCCGGTCGGAGGTCAGCACGATCTGCTTGCCGGCCTCGTAGAGCGCATTGAAGGTGTGGAAGAACTCCTCCTGCGTCGCCTCCTTGCCCTCGAGGAAGTGGACGTCGTCAACGAGGAAGAGGTCGACGTCAAAGCGGTAGCGCTTGCGCAGGTCCGGCATCGTGCGGCCGTGGATCCCCTCGATCACCTCGTTGATGAACTGCTCGGCGCCGAGGTAGAGCACCCGCGTCCCCGGGTTCCTGGCGACCACGCCATGGGCGATGGCCTGCATGAGGTGGGTCTTGCCGAGACCAGTGGGGCCGTAGATGAAAAACGGGTTGTACTGCTTGCCCGGTGCGGTCGCGACGGCGTGGGCGGCCGCGGCCGCCAACTCGTTCGACTTGCCGATGACGAAATGCCCGAAGGTGTAGCGGTCGTTGAGCGGCTGCGCACTCGGATTGACGACCGGGGTGCCCGGCACCGGCGGCTCCGCCGGCGCGGCGGGCACGAAGAGATCCATCTGCGGCCGCTTCTGGCGCTCGGCCGCGACCCGGAACGTCACCGCGACCGGCTCGCCGGCCGCATCGCTGGCTGCCACGGCGAGGGCCCCGGCATATTTCTCCTCGTTCCAGCGCTTGGCGAAATCATCTGGCGTACTCACCGTGAGCATCCCCGCCTCGAACGAGAGGGCCTCATTGGTCGCCAGCCAGGTCTGGATCATCGGTTCGGGGATGGCGCCTTTGGCGCCTTCCAGGACACGCTTCCAGAGTTCTTTGGCAGACAGCGGCATTGGCGATTTGTGGCCGGGACGAGGTGAAGCGTGTGCGATAAGGGAGGCCGATTCTACGGGCCAGATGTGGAAAAGTCAAACCCTTGACCGGGTGGGGGCGCATTCGCTAACTTCCTCGGCTAGCTTCTTTGGAGTAATGCCAGATGATGCCGACGTACAAGCCGCGCAACAAGCGCCGCATCGCCAAGCACGGGTTCCGCAAGCGGATGGCCGACCGTTGGGGCCGGGCCGTTCTGTCGCGCCGCCGCAAGAAGGGGCGGAAGCGCCTGAGCGCCTCGATCGGCTCCAAGCACGCCCGCGTCTGAGCCACGACGAGCGCTTCCCGCGCTCGCGTCGGCTGGTCGATGGGCGTGATGTCCGGCGCGTGCTGGCCAGTGGGCGGCGAGCCCGGCAGGGGCATCTCGACATTTTTTGGGCACCTGGCCTCGCGGGCCACGGCCGGCTGGGACTGATCGTACCTCGGTTCCGGCAGACGGCGGTGGCCCGCAATCGCTTGCGGCGGCGGCTCAAGGAGCTGTGGCGTCGTGAACTGCAGGGTCGCCTCCCGGTGGTGGATGTGGTCTTCCGGGCTCGGCCCGAGAGCTACCGCGCCCCGTTCGGGGTGCTCAAGGAGGAGCTCAACTCGTGGTGCGCGACGATCACGGGGTGACGCGATGTCTGAACCCCGTCCCTCCCTCCCCGCTCGGGGCCTTCGCCTTGCGGTCCGTGGCTACCAGCGCCTGGTGTCCCCGCTGCTGCCGCCGGCCTGCCGTTTCTCTCCCAGCTGCTCCCAGTACGCGGTCGAGGCGCTTACCCGCCACGGTGCCGTGCGCGGCAGCTGGCTCGCTCTCAAGCGGATCGCCCGCTGCCATCCCTGGCATCCAGGCGGCTATGATCCGGTTCCCTGACAAGGTGTCTGCCGCGTGAACGACCGTCGCCCGCTCATTGCGATTGCGCTGATCCTCGTGATCGCGTTCATCCCCAGCTTTTTCATGGAACGGCCGATCCCGCCGATCGGGGTCGACAGCACGGCCGCCGCGACGCAGGGCGACATCGGACCGGGCGATGCTGCTTCCCTCGACACGGCCACGCTGCAGCGCAGCGACAGCGCAGCCCTCGTGAGCAGACTGGCCCCGGCCATGCCGGACGACACCGTGATGGTGCGGTCCGCGCTCTACGAGTACGGCATCAGCACCCGCGGGGGCCGGGTCGTTTCCGCGCGATTCCTCCGCTACCGGACGATGCTCGAGGGGGCCAACCGCGACACGCTCCAGCTCATCCCGGCGCGTGATCCGCTGTTGGAGGCTCGCCTCGTGGTGGGTCGGGACACGGTGCGTTTCGACGCGGCGACGTTCACCGCCAGCGCAAACGAGGTCACCGTGGCCGACGGCCCGGCGACCCTCACCCTGACGGGGACCGTGCGTGGGGTGGGCGTGGAGCTGGAGTACATCTTCTCGCCCGACGACTACCAGATGCACCTCGATGGCCGACTGACCGGCATCGGCAGCGCCGGCGGCACGCTGCTCCTCGGCCTCGGCAATGGCTTCCGTGACACCGAGGCGAACGTCGCCGAGGATCATCGCGAGGCCGGAATCGTCACCAAGCGGGACGGGACGACGCTCACCCGCTTCTCCTCGCTGGATCCGTTGCAGCCCGAGATCATGAGCGGGCCGTTCGAGTGGGTCGCGGTCAAGTCGAAGTACTTCGTGGCGGCCCTCTTCAGCTACGACAGCACCCGAACCGCCCTGCCGGGGAATATCGGTGGTGTCGTGGCGACGGCGCGCGACTCCCTTCCGGAGAAGCCGGTGCGCGCCGCGGTGCAGGCCGCGCTCACCGTGCCGACCAGCGGCGCCTTCAGCGCCACCCTCTACCTCGGCCCGATGGAGTACGACCGGCTCGCGGCGATGGGTCGCGACTTCGACGACGTCAATCCCTACGGCTGGCCGGGTTTCCGCACCGTCATCCGCCCGTTCGCCGTCGCGATCCGCGCCATCTTCGTGTGGATGCACCAGACCCTCGGCCTCCACTACGGCCTGGCGATCGTGCTCTTCGGCGTCCTGATCCGGGTGGTGCTGTGGCCGCTGAATCAGAAGGCGATGCGGTCGATGACCGCGATGCAGGCGATCCAGCCTGAGTTGCAAGAGATCCAGAAGCGCTACAAGGAAGACCCGGCCCGCCTGCAGCAGGAAATGTTCAAGCTGTACAAGGAGCACAAGGTCAACCCGTTCGGCGGTTGCTGGCCGATGCTCCTCCCCTACCCGTTCCTGGTGGCGGTCTTCTTCGTGCTCCAGAACACGATCGAGATCCGCGGGGTTGGCTTCCTCTGGATGCCCGACCTCTCACGCCCCGACCCGCTCTACATCATCCCGGTGGTGATGGCCGTGTCGATGTTCGGGATCTCGAAGATCGGGCAGATGGGGATGCCGCCGAATCCGCAGGCCAAGATGATGATGTATGTCATGCCGGTCATGCTCGGTGTGCTCTTCCTGAACTTCGCCTCGGGGTTGAACCTCTATTACGCCGTGCAGAACATCGCGTCGATCCCGCAGCAGTGGCTCATCATGCAGGAGCGCAAGCAGATGCAGGCGATGAAGGCGAAGCCGAAGGTGGAAGTGAAGACCAAGGGGAAACGCGAATAGGCCGGGAGGCACGGAGGTGCGGCGTTTTTGGGGTGGGTGGTGCGTCGGGGCGTGATGGTCGTGAGGGCCGTCGGGCATGAGTTTGCGGCATGGACAACGCCAACGACGTCACCGGGATCATCGTGGACACCGCCTTCAAGCTGCACGTGGGGCTGGGGCCGGGCCTGCTTGAGTCGGTCTACGAACGCGTGCTGACCAGCATGCTGCGACAGCGCGGATTGGCCGTTGCCACGCAGAGGCTCGTCAGCTTCGAGTTTGCGGGGATCCGCTTCGAGGACGGACTGCGGGTGGATCTGCTCGTCGAGGAGTCGGTCATCGTGGAACTGAAGTCGGTCGAGGCGATCGCTCCGGTCCATACCAAGCAACTGCTCACCTACCTGCGCCTGTCCAACCTGCGCACCGGCCTCCTTCTCAATTTCGGTGGGGCCACCATGAAGGAGGGTGTCCGCCGCGTGCTGAACGGCTACTAACCCCCGTGCCTCCGTGCCTCCCCCGTAGATTCCCGTCATGCCCTCCGACACCATTGCCGCCATCGCCACCGCCCCGGGCATCGCTGCCGTGGCGCTGGTGCGACTGAGCGGCTCCGACGCGTTCCGGGTGGCAGGTGCCATCGCGGAGCGCTTTGACGCGGCCCGAGCGCGCGAGGCGCGCCTCCTGGTGGTGCACGACGCCACCGGGCCGATCGACCGGGCGCTTGTCACCGCCTTCCCGGCCCCGCGGTCGTTCACGGGGGAGGATCTGGTCGAGTTGTCCTGTCATGGGGGGACGTTCACCGCGGCGCGTCTGCTGGCGGCCTGTCTCGCCGCCGGTGCCCGAGAGGCCCATCCGGGGGAGTTCACTCGGCGGGCCGTGCTGCACGGCAAACTCGACCTCCTCCAGGCGGAGGCGACTGGCGACCTCCTCACGGCCACCGCCCCGGCACAGGCCGATCAGGCGCTCCGCCAACTCGACGGCAACCTCTCGCGACGGATCGCCGCGCTGCGGGAGGGGGTCCTCCAGGCGGAAGCGCTCCTCGCCTATGCCATCGACTTTCCTGAGGAGGATGACGGGCCCCTCCCCGCCGGCCGGGTGGAGGCCGCGCTCGTGGAGGTGCAACACCAGCTCGAGGCACTCCTCGCGACCGCTGCCGATGGCGCGCGTGTGCGCAACGGGGCGCTGGTGGTGCTCGCCGGTCCACCGAACGCCGGCAAGTCGTCCCTCTTTAACGCCCTGCTGGGGTACGACCGAGCGATCGTCGCCGAGCTCCCCGGGACCACCCGCGATGCGATCGAGGCGGAGGTCACGATGGGAGGTCACGCCGTCCGGCTGGTCGACACCGCCGGGCTTCGCCCCGAGGGGGACCCGATCGAAGCGATGGGAATCGAACGGAGCCACCGCTGGTTGGCCGGCGCCGACCTGGTGGTGGCATGTATGGCGCCGGACACAGAAACAAGTGAACCCTCGTTTACTTCACGGGGTCCTGTTCTCCTGGTCTCAACCAAGTCCGACCTCGGCCAACCCGCATCCCCGCTGGCGCTGGCGGTGTCAGCGGTCACGGGCGTCGGTGTGCCGGAGCTGCGTACTGCGATCGCCTCGACGCTGTTCGGCGCGGGCATGGCCGCGGCAGCCGGTACAAGTGAGCCACTACTTACACGAGTCAGGCACCGCGAGTCGGTTGCTGCAGGACTCGTGCACCTTCAGGCTGCCAACCATGAGCTGCGGTCCGGGGAAGTCGTGCTGGGGGCGGCCGCCCTCCGGGATGCCGCCGAGGCGCTCGCTGGGTTGCTCGGCGCCAGGGATGGCGAGGAGGTGCTCGATCGAGTGTTTGCAGGGTTCTGTGTCGGGAAGTAGACAGTAGCAGCAACCACTACTTTATGTTGCGGCCGACTCGGTGATGGCGGCTCCGAGGCCAATCCGGTTCACTCGGTCGGTGGTGAGCCGCCAAGCCAGATAGCGAGCGGCGCCGACGGGGATCGGGGGGCCTCCGTCGCTGCGCACCGAGGGTGGCGCCCCTGGCGCCATCCACCGTAGCCACGGCCCCAGCCCGGCGAGCGGGAGGTCGGCAGCGAGCCGGGCACGGAGTGAGCGTTCCTGCTCCCGCAGCCGTTGCATGGCGGAGCGGGAGAGCCCGAACTGCGTTGCCGCGTCGATCCCGGGCAGCACGGCCTGCACGGTGTGTTCGGCCAGTCCCGCCGTGTAGACCCACTCGGCCAGAGGGACCTCCCTCGCCACCCGCCAGACATCCCATGGTCTGGAGGCAGCGAGCGGCACCATCGGCGATGGACCCGGACCGACCCAGCGCGCCAGCGCGGTCAAAGCACGGGCCCACGCGGCCATCAGGGCGGCATCGTCCGGGATGCGGTCGAGGCAGAGCACCACCAGCGGATCCCCCGGTGAGGGGATCGCCTCATGCGCCTCTCCTGGCACGTCGGACGCCACGAGGATGGTGGTGCATTTGGGCGGGGACACGCCGAGCTCATCGAGGGTCTCGCGGATGCCTCGGAGCCGTGCGGTCAGGGAGGGGTCGCCTGCGCGGGTGAGGGCGTTGGCGAGTGGCCCTGCCTCGGCGAGGGAGAGGCGGAGGGCGAGCGGGACGCGCTGCTGGCGGAACAGGTCGAGCTGACCGGCCCAGCGCAGGTGAAAGGCGTCGTGAAGCTCTGGGGTCGTGGACACCGCGGCCCATGGTGTCACCAAGTCAAGCAGCGGCATGCGTCAGGGGTCGAATCGGGCGAGGCGGGCGCGCCGGTGGGTGCTCAATCGCCGCGTCGGCGCCGCGACACCCGGTCCAGGAACGCGCGTTCGCGCGCCGTGAGTGATGCGAGTCCGGTGGCCCCGATCTTGTCGAGCAGGCGATCGAGTTCGGCAGCCTCGATGTGTGCCGGGTCGGGGGGTGGTGGCATGGGGCGTGGGGCGCTGGGTGTCGACGGGAACGCCTCGAATCCCTGCTCTTCTTCCTCGTCGCGTCCGGCCACCACCGGCACCCGCGGCCGCAGCGGCGGGAAGCGCGGGGTATCGCCGCCGCGTCCCATTCGCTGCACCGCGAAGAACAGCCAACCGAAGCCGAGTCCGCCGAGGTGCGCCACGTGCGCGATCCCGGAGTTGCCCCCGACCAGGGCACCGAGGAGGTCCAGTGTGGCGATGATCATCACCAGCACCCGCGCCTTGATCGGCACCGGGATGGGGAAGATCATCAACACGGCGTCGGGATTGTGGATCGCGAATGCCATGGCCACGCCGAGCACCGCGCCGGACGCGCCGACGAACGGGGCGATCGGCAGCGCGGCGGCGAGCACGAGCGAGAGAGTGGCCGCACCCAGGCCACAATACAGATAGAAGAGCAGGAAGGTGGTGCCCCCCATGCGCCGTTCCACGGACGGACCGAAGACGGCGAGGGCGAGCGAGTTGGCGAGCAGGTGGAACAGCCCGCCGTGCACGAACATGTAGGAAAAGAACGTCCAGGGCTGGGTGAACGCCTGGGCTGGATCGAAGCGCAGCCACTCGGTAATGGCCGGCGAGGTGAGGAGCGTTTCCTGCAACAGCAGCACCATCGCGTTGATGGCGAGGAGCCGGCCAACGACGGGCGTGATGCGGCTGAGGAGGGCGTCGAGCATGGGCCTGCGTCGTCGGTGGTGGGTGGAGGGAGGGCTGGCGAACCCCGGGGCCCGCGTGTCGCCTTCCCGTCTTAGTGTCCGGAACAGATCCGTTCGCAGAGTTGTCCGAAGGGGATCCCTGCCGCGGCGGCCGACTGCGGCAGCAGCGAGGTGGCCGTCATGCCGGGCAGGGTGTTCACCTCCAAACAGAACAGCTGCCCGTCAGGTGTCAAGCGAAAGTCCACCCGGGAGTAGCCCCGGCACTTGAGCGCCCGATGGGCGATGAGGCCGAGGCGCTGCACTTCCCACGCCACCGTTTCGGGCAGGTCAGCGGGGAAGATCTCCTGGGACATCCCAGGAGTGTACTTGCACTCGTAATCGAACAATTCATGCTTCGGAATGATCTCGCCCACCGCCAGTGCCTGATCATCAAGGATCCCGACGGTGAGTTCCCGTCCAGGGACGAAGGCCTCGATCATGATCTCGTCGTCGTGGCGTGCCGCCTCCGCGAGGGCGGCAGGGAGCGCCGCCGCCTCCCGGACCACCGACAGCCCGACGGTGCTCCCCTGCTTGCTCGGTTTGACGACCACGGGCCAATTCAGGACACTCGCGGCCAGATCCACCGCCTCGCCAGGCCGGACCATGATCCAGTCCGCGGTGGGTACCCCCGCCATGCGAAAGAGCTGCTTGGCGATGTCCTTGTCCATGGCCAAACCACTTGCCAGCGCTCCCGAGCCGCCGTAGGCCACCCCGGCAAGGTCGAGCAGGTGTTGCAGCGTGCCGTCCTCACCCCGTCCGCCGTGCAGGGCAAGAAAGACCACCTCGGCCTCGGCAACCACCGGGGTGGCCAGGAATCCGCCGAAGAGCAGCGTGCGCTCCTGGTCGGCGAGCGTTGCCAGGTCCGGAGGTGCGGCGGTCACCGTGGGTGAGAGGAGGCGGGCTTCGGCGGCCTCGTCCAGGGGTCCCTGTGTGGTGTCGGCCACCGAGACCTGATGTCCGCCGCTCCGAAGGGCGGTGACCACCTGGGCGGCAGAGGCGAGGGCCACGCCGCGTTCGGCCGAGGAACCACCCGTGAGGACGAGGATCTTCATGGGGGAAAGATAGGGGTGGGGAGAGTCGGAGGTTTGGAGCGAGGCACGGAGGCACGGAGGCACGGGGGTATTGTTCGGTGGGGTGGCGGAGGATGGATCACCCGATGGGCGGGTGTCTCGTGCAAAGGATGTTGTTCTGCGCATCATCAAGGGGAAGTTCGCCGGTCGTCATCTCACTTCACCGGCGGATCGTCGGGTGCGTCCCACGGCCGAGCCGATGCGGGATGCGTTGCTTTCCTACCTGGAGCCTGATCTCAAGGGTGCCAAGGTGGTCGACCTCTTCGCCGGCACAGGGGCCTTGGGGTTGGAGGCGATCTCGCGCGGGGCGGCCTACGCCGATTTCGTGGAGTTTCGGCCGGCCTCGCTGCATGCGCTGAAGGCGAACGTGGCCGCGCTGCGGCTGCTGGAACGGAGCCGGATCTTCAAGAAGGATGCGGTGGCGTGGACGGCAGCGCTGGAGGCGGGGCGATATGACATCGCCTTCCTCGACCCCCCCTACGAGTCGAAGATTCTCGATCGTGTCCTGGCGATGTGGCGGGTGACGCCGTTTGCGCGCATCGTCTGCGCCGAACATTCAGCGAACCACATCATGCCGGCTGGGGGCAAGCGCATCACGGTCGGGGAGTTCCGGGTGACCGTCTACCGGAGCTGAGCCCTGATGGCCCCCGTGCCTCTGTGCCTCTGTGCCTCTGTGTCTCCGTGTCTCCGTGTCTCTGTGCCTCTGTGCCTCTGTGTCTCTGTGCCTCTGTGTCTCCGTGCGAACCCCCGTGTCTCTGTGCTCAGCGCCCGATCATCACCCGCAGCAGGTCATACCGACTCACGATGCCGGCGAGGCCACCGCCGTCGCGCACGAGTGCGGCCGGGGTTTCGCGGGTGAGGAGCGCGGCGAGCCGGTCAACCGTTGTGGCGCCGTCGACCTCGGGGAGTGGGCCCTCCATCACCTCGCGGACCGGTCGATCGAGCACCGCGGGGCGGTCGAGTGCCTGCTGCATCAAGGTGCTCTCGACCAGCGAGCCAACGCAGGCGTCGCCCTCGAGCACGGGGAGCTGTGACACGTTCCAGGTATTCATCAGGTTGAGCGCCTGCCGCACCGCCGCGGCCGGTGCCACCTGCACCAGGGCGGGAGCGTCGGCGGCGCGACGCGCCAGCAGGTCGCGCACGGTGGGGCGGGGTGTGTCGAGGAGCTGGTTCTCCTGCAGCCACTCGTCGTTGAAGACCTTGCTGAGGTAGCGTTCGCCGGTATCGCAGAGCACGGTGACGACGCAGGCCTTCGGGTCGTCGAGCTCCCGGGCCACTTCGAGCGCGAGGTGGACGTTGAGCCCGGCCGACGCGCCGACGAGCATCCCCTCCTCCCGCGCGAGGCGTCGCGCCATCGTCATCGCGTCCTTGTCGCTCACCTGGCGGAATTCGTCGATCAGATCCCACCAGACGGTGGTTGGGGCCTTGTCGCCGCCCACGCCCTCGACCTTGTAGGGCGCCCCGTCGCTGCTCATGACGCGGGTCCGGTGGTAGCCGGTGTAGAGGGAGCCGACCGGATCGCCGGCGATGATGACGATGGCGGGATTCTTCGACTTGAGATACTTGGCCACACCGCTCACCGTGCCGCCGGTGCCGGCACCCGCCACGAAGTGGGTCACCGCGCCACCGGTCTGGTCCCAGACCTCGGGGCCGGTGGTCGCCACGTGCGCCTCGGGGTTCACCTGATTGTAAAACTGGTTGGCCATGACCGCCCCGGGGGTGTCGTGGACGATCTGCTTGGCCTTCATGACGTAGTTCTCGGGGTGATCGGGCGGGACGGCCGTGGGGGTGATCACCACCTCCGCGCCGTAGGCCTTGAGGAGGCGCACCTTCTCCTGGCTCATCTTGTCGGGCATCGTGAAGATGCAGCGATATCCCTTGAGTGCGGCGGCAATGGCGAGGCCGATGCCGGTGTTGCCGCTGGTCCCCTCGACCACGACACCCCCCGGCGTGAGGGAACCGTCACGCTCCGCCGCCTCGATGATGGCGAGTCCGATCCGGTCCTTCACCGACCCGCCCGGGTTGGCATACTCGGCCTTGCCGAACACCGGCGTGCGGAGGCCGCTGCCGACCCGCCCGAGGCGGATCAGCGGCGTTTGGCCAATGGTATCGAGGACGGAATCGTACGGGCGCGGATGTGGTGTGGGCATGCGGAAAAGGTAAGGGAGGGGAGGGGGGTCAGGGGAAATGGGTGAGGGGGAAGATTGGGCACGTGGGTGAGATGCTCTCGCCATGATGGCCCTGGGTTCCCCCTCACCCCTCACCCCTCACTCCCATTCCCTTTCACCGAATCCGGTAGGGTGAAGCGGATCGGCACCTGCAAGGGGGCGGTGACGGCGGTATCGCCGCGCCGCGCCGGCGTGAAGCGGAGCGAGGCGGCGGCGTCGAGGGCGGCGGCGTCGAACGCACTCCGGCCGCTGGAGGTGGCCACGCGGGTGGAGTCGCGCACCACGTAGCCGGCTGAATCGATCAGGAGGTAGAGCAGGACCTCGCCCTCGACCCGTTCCTGGAACAGCGCTGCCGGGTAGGGAATCGGGGGCTGGCCCTCGACCGGGACGGCGGGGGTGAACGTCCCTGCGACAGGTTCCTCCGAGTCACAGGCGACCAGCAGGGCCAACAGCAATGGCGCACAGCGCGGCAGAGTCATTCGGACAACCTAACCAGAGTCGGACGCGGAGTTCGAGGGCGCGGCGTGCGCCGTTCAGGTGGTGTGGTGCGCGCGGAAGCGACGCACTTTGTCGCGATTGCCGCACCCTTCCATGACGCACCATCGCCGTGATCGGTTGCGCGAGCGGTCCAGGAACAGGGTCCCGCACCCCGCACATCCCTTGAGGCGATGGCGATCGTCGGAGGTGAGCAGGAGCGCCACCGACCACGCGGCCGGAAAGCACCGCCGGGTCACTTCGCCGGGGTCGCGTCGCCACCCCCAGCCATAGCCTCGCACGGTGGGGACGATCCCGCGCGCCCGACCCGCACGGGCGAGTACCCGGTCGAGCGCGGCAAGCGCGTCGTCGCCGGCGCCGACCCCTCGAGCCTCATCATGGAGCAGTCGCTCAAGGGCATCGCGCACCCGCATCACCCCCGTGCGTACCGCCGGAGAGGGCGCGGGTTCGGCCGGGTCGAACGGGGTGTGGAGAAAAGCGAACGCCGCAGGATCCTGTAGAATAGCCGCCATGTAACCAATGTAATCGTTTTTGGTGGTTACATGCGTGATGTCCTATCCCTCCCCCGCCTCCCCTTTCAGGCGGGCCAGTTCCTGCAGTGCCTCGATCGGGGTCATCTGGTTGGGGTCCAGCGCCCGGAGGCGATCCGAGAGGGGATGCCGGGCTGGGGCAACCGGCGGCGCGACCGGGGCGCCATCGAACAGCGTCGGCTGCAGTGGATCGGGGTCCTTGGGTGGCGCCCCCGGCACCATGCGATGCCCGGTCTCCAGGGTGCCGAGGACCTCCTTGGCTCGGCCGACCACGGTGGCGGGGAGGCCGGCGAGTTCGGCCACGTGGATGCCGTAGCTGCGATCGGTCCCGCCGTACTCCAGGCGGTGCATGAAGACGATCCCGTTCGGCGTCTCCTTCACCGCCACGTTGCAATTGCGTGCGTGGGCCAGCTTCTCGGGGAGCTGCATCAACTCGTGGTAGTGGGTGGCAAACATGGTCCGGCATCCGAGGCGATCGTGCAGGTACTCCGTCACCGCCCAGGCGATCGCCACGCCGTCGTAGGTGCTGGTGCCCCGGCCGATCTCGTCGAGGAGCACCAGGGAGCGGGCGGTGGCGTTGTGGAGAATGGCGCTGGTCTCGCTCATCTCCACCATGAACGTCGATTGACCGCGGGAGAGATTGTCGCTGGCCCCGACGCGGGTGAAGAGCCGGTCCACCACGCCGATGCGGGCCCGTGTCGCGGGGACGAAGCTCCCCAACTGGGCCAGCAGGACGCAGAGGCCGATCTGGCGGAGGATGGTGCTCTTGCCCGCCATGTTCGGGCCGGTCACCAGATGCACGCGCTCGACCTCATCGAAGTGCACGTCG
>JBBQQJ010000058.1:0-13985 GCA_038216165.1 Gemmatimonadales bacterium
GCCCCGACCGGCCTCGGTCTAGCTGTCGCCGATGACTCGTGCCGGCTGGGCGCTCTGCCTCATGGCGACGTGGAGTGCCGCACCGCTCCAGGCGCAGCGGCTCACCTGGCGCGCCGATGCCGCCCTCTACGGCGACAACACCGAATTCTTCACCCCCTACCGGACCGGCGAAACGCTCCTGGGCAAGCAGGTCACGACCTGGCTCGCGGTCGCGCCGAGCGAGCGGGTGGAGCTCCGGTTGGGGTTGTATGCCGACGTGCGGACCGGGAGCGGCCAATTCACCGATTCGCTGCTCCCCGTGGTGGCGGTGCGCTACCACACCGCGCATTCGCTCGGCGTGCTGGGCACCCTCGAGACGGTGCGGCGCCATGGCCTGCTCGAACCGCTGATGGTCACCACACGCGAGCTGACCACGCCGATCGAGAGCGGGCTGCAATGGATCGAGCGCCGCGGCCGCCTGGAGGCCGATGCGTGGATCAATTGGCAGAAGCTCAACACGTCCGAGCAGCGGGAGCAGTTCGAGCTGGGGGTGGTGGCCAGGCTCGACCTCGGGCGAGGTGTCTCCACCCACCTGCAGCACCTCTGGTCACACCGGGGGGGGCAGCTCTATCAGGCCGGGGTTCCGGTCACCAACAACCGCGTGTCAGCCCTCGGGGCGCGCTGGGCCGACAGCATCCCTGTGGTGCGCCACGCCTCGCTGGCTGCCTGGCGGCACTGGAGCACCGGCCACGTCGACCCCGACTCTCCGGTCGATCGGCCCGGCGAGGGCCACGGCACCTACCTGCGGGCCGGCCTCACGCCATGGCCGGACGTGGAGTTCTTCGCGATCTGGTGGCACGGCCGCGACTTCATGGGAAACGCGGGCGACAACAACTACAACTCGACCGGCAAGGCGCCGGACATCTACCGCAGTGCGCGCCGCTACACCGAACTCGGCGTGCAGCGTCGGGTGATCGGCGGGGGCGGGACCCAACTCGACACCGAACTGCGCTTCCATCGGATCGATGATGAACAGAGCGAAGCGTTCTTCAACACGCCGTGGGAGATCAGCTATCGGGTGATCGTGCGGGTGCCGGTGACGGTGAAGGTGCGGTAGGAGGCACTCGGCGCTAGATTGCCAGACTCCCCTTCAACGACGCCCGGACGGCTGCCCATGTCCATTCGCACCCTGCTCTTGCCGTTGCTCATGGCGCCCGCCCTCGCGGCGCAGGCGCCCGCCGCTCCCGATGTGTACTTCATCACGGGGATGATCCCGCACCATGCCCAGGCGGTGACGATGGCCGGCTGGGTGCCGACTCACGGCGCCAGCCCGGCGTTGCAACGGTTCGCGGAGCGGATTGCGGTGGCCCAGCGGGATGAGATCGCGATGATGCGCACCTGGCTCCGCGCGCAGGGGGCACCGGTACCCGACAGCCATGCAACCCAGATGATGACGCAGCACGACGGGATGTCGCATGCGATGCTGATGCCCGGGATGCTGACGGAGGCGGAACTCACGGCGCTTGATGGAGCGCGCGGCGTCGCCTTCGACCGGCTCTTCCTCACCTTCATGATCCGCCACCACCACGGGGCGGTCACGATGGTCAACGCCTTGTTTGCCACGCACGGGGCGGCGCAGGACGAGTTTGTTTTCCGCTTTGCCTCGGATGTCTATGCTGACCAGACCACGGAAATCGAGTTCCTGCAGATCCTGCTGGACGATCTCGACCAACCCTGATCACGCCACAGTTCACCCCGCCTCACTCGATTCCGCAGAGGATGATCCGATGACCGTGCTTCCCACCATGATGCGCCGCTGGGTGCTCCCGCTCGCCGGCCTCGCACTGGCGATCGGTGCGCTGCCCGCCACTGCCCAGCAGAAGCTGCAGACCACGCCGCAACCCGATCCGCGGGAGGGGCTCGCAGCCGGCACGTTCGACGCCGGCGAGGCGATCTGGAACCTCCGGATGCTCTCGACCACGCCGACCCCGGGGCCGTTCGCCGCGGCGAGCAACACCGACCTCGCCTTCAAGGGCAACATGGTGTTCCAGGGCAACTACAACGGCTACCTGATCTGGAACATCAAGGATCCGGCGCGGCCCTACCTGATGAACTGGTCCCACTGCCCGGCATCGCAGAGCGATGTGTCGGTGTACGGGAACCTCCTCTTTGTTTCGGCCGAGGGACTCACGGGGCGGCTCGACTGCGGCACGGGAGGCGTGCCGGCACCGATCAGCGACGAGCGGATCCGCGGGATCCGGATCTTCGACATCACCGACGTGATGGCCCCGACATACATCGGCAACGTCCAGACCTGCCGCGGCTCGCACACGCACACGGTGGTGACGGACAAGAACGATCCCGACCATGTGTACGTGTACATCTCCGGCTCGGCCGGCGTGCGCTCGCCCGACGAGCTGCCCGGCTGTTCGGCCCTCGCCCCGGGGGAAGATCCCAACTCGGCCCTCTTCCGCATCGAGGTCATCAAGGTGCCGCTCAGGGACCCGAGCAAGGCCGCCATCGTCAGCTCGCCGCGGATCTTCAACGACCTCGCCGCGCCGCCCACGCGCGGGGCGGCACCGGCTGCCGCCGCCGGCCGTCCGGCCCGGGTCCGCACCGGCCCGAGCCAGTGCCACGACATCACCGTCTACCCCGCAGTCGGCCTCGCCGGCGGGGCGTGCGGTGGCTACGGCCTGCTGCTCGACATCTCCGATCCTGCAAACCCACGCCGCATCGACGCCGTGGCGGACAGCAACTTCTCGTTCTGGCATTCGGCGACGTTCAGCAACGATGGCAAGGCGGTCCTCTTCACCGACGAATGGGGCGGAGGCCGTGCGCCGCGGTGCCGTGACACCGACAAGTACGAATGGGGTGCCAATGCGATCTTCCGGATCGTGGCTGGCAAGATGCAGTTCCAGAGCTACTACAAGATGCCGGCGCGCCAGACCGAGTGGGAAAATTGCGTGGCGCACAACGGCTCGCCGATCCCGATCCCGGGGCGCGAGGTGATGGTGCAGGGGTGGTACCAGGGTGGCATCTCGATCTTCGACTGGACCGACCCGACCAACCCGATGGAGATCGCCTTCCATGACCGCGGCCCCATGAAGGCCGGCGAGCTTACCAGCGCCGGGTCGTGGTCGGTCTACTGGTACAACGGGGTGATCGTGAACTCGGAGATTGCCCGTGGCCTCGACGTCTTCGAACTCACCCCGAGCGTATACCTGTCACAGCACGAGATTGACGCGGCGAAGACGGTGATCTGGTCGCAGCTCAACCCGCAAGAGCAGCAGCAGATGGTCTGGCCAGCGAGCTTCGCCAAGGCACGGGCCTTTGTGGACCAGCTCGAGCGCTCGAGGGGGCTCTCCACCGCCCGGATCGCCGCGGTACGTGCGGCGCTCACCCGCGCGGAGGGGCTCACGGGCGCCGCGCGCGTCGACGCGCTTGGCCGTCTCTCCACGCAACTCGGGGTCGACGCCAGGGGCTCGTCCGACGCCGGCAAGGTGACGATGCTCGGTGACGCGGTGCGGGAGTTGATCGGATAGGCAGAGACGAGCGATCAGAGCACGGAGATCAGCGAACCGAGGGACGAGCCCCATTCCTCACCGATCGCCGATCGCCGATCTCCGATCGCTGATCTCCGATCGCTGATCTCCGAGCCAACGCGGCCGACCCTGGCATGTCATTCCCGCTGCCCCCAGCCTGGCCGCCTTGCTGGCGGCCGACGATCGGGCGAGATTGGTGCGTACCCACGAAACAAGGCGGCGCATGGACACCCTCCGGGCCAGGTTGGAACAGGCACTGGCAGGCACCTACACCTTCGAGCGCGAGCTCGGTGGTGGCGGAATGTCCCGCACCTACCTGGTGCGCGAGGACGCGCTGAACCGCCAGGTGGTCGTCAAAATCCTGGCGCCGGAACTGCTTGCCGGGATTTCGGTCGAGCGCTTCCGGCGCGAAGTGCTGCTCGCCGCCCAACTCCAGCATCCACACGTGGTGCCGGTGCTCCAGAGCGGCGACGTGGACGGCATCCCGTGGTTTACCATGCCCTATGTGGACGGCGACTCGCTGCGCATGCGGCTCGCCAAAGGCGGTACCGGGATCGGTGAGGCGATCAGTATCCTGCGGGATGTGGCCCGCGCCCTCGCCTACGCCCATGCCCGGGGCATCGTCCATCGCGACATCAAACCCGACAACGTGCTCCTCTCGTCGGGCAGCGCCACCGTCACCGACTTCGGGATTGCCAAGGCGATCAACGCCGCACGCACCGATGGCGGGATGACTGGGGAGTCCCTCACGCAGGTCGGCACCTCCATCGGCACGCCGGCCTATATGTCGCCCGAGCAGGCCGCTGGTGACCCGGCCACCGATCATCGCGCCGACCTCTATGCCTATGGCGTGATGGCCTACGAGCTCCTCGCCGGCCGCACGCCATTCGTGGCGAGCAGCCCCACCAAGCTGCTCGCCGCCCACATGACCGAGACGCCGCGGCACCTGCTTGAATTGCGTGCCGACTGCCCGGCGCCACTCGCCGAGCTGGTGATGCGGTGCCTGGCCAAGGACCCGGCGGACCGGCCGAGGGAAGCGGGCGAGCTGGTGCAGCTGCTCGACACCATCACGTCCAGCGGCAGCGGCGGCGCGGTGCCCGAGATCCTGCGCGGCGGTCCGGTGCGGCTGGGTCGGGCGATCGCGCTCTGGGCGGTGGCGACGCTGCTCGTGATCGTCACAGCATGGGCGGCGCGGGAGGTGATCGGTTTGCCGGACTGGGTTCTCCCCGGTGCGGTGGGGGTGATGCTCGCCGGCCTCCCGGTGCTCGCCTTCACCACGTACGTGCAGCGGATGGCACATCGCGCCTACACCGCCACCCCGTCGCGCACACCGGCCCCCCAGGGGACGATGGCCACGCTCGCCATGAAGGCGAGCCCGCACGTGTCGTGGCGGCGCACCTGGATGGGCGGGGCAGTGGCCGTGGGTGGTTTTGCCGCGCTGGTCGTGGGCTTCATGGTGATGCGTGCCCTCGGCGTCGGGCCGATGGCCTCGCTGGCCGCGAAGGGCGCGCTGGGCGAGAGCGGCCTGGTGATGGTCGCCGACTTCGCCTCGCCCGCCTCGGACTCCGCGCTCGGTGCCACCGTCGCGGAGGCGCTCCGGACCGACCTCGCCCAGTCCACCTCGCTCCGGATCCTGACCCGCTCCGCCATTCGGGAGCAGCTCACCCTGATGCAGCGGCCGGTGGATTCGCCGCTGCGGTTCGACCTCGCCCAGCAGATCGCCACCCGCGAAGGTGCCAAGGCGGTGCTTGATGGCAGCATCCAGCGCCTCGGGCAGAGCTACGTCATCTCCGCGCGACTCGTCTCGGCGCTGGACGGCGCCGACCTCGCCCTCTTCCGCGAAGAGGCGGCCAACGACGATGCCCTCCTCGGGGCGCTCGGCAAGCTCTCCAAACAGGTGCGCGCGCGCGCCGGCGAATCGCTCCGGGCGGTGCGCGCCAGCAGCGAGCTCGACCGGGTCACCACCCCGTCGCTGCCGGCGCTCCGCAAATACGTCGAGGGAATGCGCTTGGCGGACGAGGAGGGCGAGATCGAACGCGGCATCGCGATGCTGCGCGAGGCCGTCGAGCTCGACACGGCGTTCGCGATGGCGTGGCGCAAGCTGTCTGTCCTCCTCAACAACGAGGGCCGGGATCGGCAGGGGATGCTCGACGCGATCTCCACCGCCTACCGTCACCGGGCCCGGCTCACCGAGATGGAGCGGCTCCTCACCGAGGGGTTCTACTTCACCCGCGGGCCGACGCCCGATCGCCGCAAGGCGCTGGCCGCCTACGAGGCCGCGGCCAGTCTCGACTCGCTCAGTACGTCCGCCGTCAACAACGCCGCGGTGGTGTTGGGCGAGATGTACGAGTTCGAGCGTGCCGAGTCGCTCTATCGCAAGGTGGTCAAGCTGCCGCAGCCGTTCGGGGGGGCGTTCACCAACCTCATCATCGCCCAGATCAACACCGGCAATACCGTCGCCCTCGACTCCACTCAGGCGCTCTTCCGGGCAACATTCCCCACCAGCAATGACGTCTGGGAAGGGGATTGGTACGTCGCGTGGGGGAAGGGGGACCGTGACCGCGCCGACTCGATCGCACGCACCATTCTCCGGGATCCGAAGACGGCCCGGCAAGGTATTCGTTCCAACACCGGCTTGGCCGCCATCGCCGAGCTGGAGGGGCGACTCCGGGAGGCGCAAGCGGCCCGGACTCGCACCAACGAAACGCTCTACCGGATGCAAGCAACCACCGCGAATCTCCTGTCCTTCGCCATCGACACCGCCTTCCTTCGCACCACGGCAGGCGATCGCAGCGGCGCCCTCGCCGCGATCGATCGCGGGATGCGCCGCGCGCCGATGGACCGGATCCCGCCGAGCGAGCGACCGTGGGGTGCGCTGCGGGGGTTGGGCGCGATGCTGCGCGAGCCTTCGCTGGTCCGCAGCGCCGCGGCCGGCTGGGAACGCGATCAATCCTCGCTGAACGTCGATCCGGAGGGCTGGCGCATGAGCTCGGCCGCTTCACTCGCCTACGCTGAGGGCCGCTGGCGGGAGGCAATCGCCGAGAGTCGCCGCGCGCAGGCCAGGTATGCGTTCCCCCCCAAGGTTGGCGAGGCGGTGCGCGGCGTCGCCTTCCGGGCCTTGGGCGAGGCCGATTCCGCCATCGTCGCCATGGAGCGCTCGCTGGCGATTCCTGATCCATTCGCCGAGACGGACGCCACATGGCGTCCGCGACTCCTCCAGGAACTCGGCGAGCTCTACGAGGCGAAGGGCGACCGGGTCAAAGCCCTCGAGCGCTACCGCGCCTTCGTGGACCTCTGGCAGGACGCCGACCCCGAGCTGCAGCCCCGCGTGCGGGAGGTTCGTGAACGGATCGCGAGGCTGGAGCAGGAGCGGGGATAGCGGGCAGTGTCTCCGCGCGGCGCGGCCGCGCCCCCCGCAAAGCGGAGCCACCCATGAAGCGCCTCCTCCCCTTCTTCGCCCTCCTCGCGGCCTGCGAGCCCGTCGCCGAGCCGGTCGCGGCACCGCCTGTCGCGGTCGCCGCTGGCGATTCGATCACGGCGCTCACGGGCACCGCCGCGTACCAGGGCGAGTTGCCCTGCGCCGATTGCGCCGGGATCCGCGAGACGATCGTGTTGCATCCCGACGGGACGTACCGGTTGCAGGACACGTATCTGGCCACCGCGGATGGCGATGTTTCGTCGGTGGATGTTGGACGTTGGATATTGGATGTTGGAGAAGGACGCCTTGCGTTGTTCAGCTCACGCGATGTCCCCCAACAGTTCGCGGTGGACGGTGACCAGGCGCTGACACTGCTCGACCAAACCGGGGCACCGATCGTCTCCGAGCTGAACTACACGCTGCGCCGCCTGGCCGCCGCACCGAGCATCGTGGGGACTGCCCGCCTCGCCGGCGGTTTCTCGTACTTCGCCGAAGCGGCGCTGCTCGTGGAGTGCAGTAGCGGCAAGCAGTTCCCGGTGGCAGGCGGGGCAGGATACCTCGCCTTGGAGCAGGCCTACGCCAACACCCGCCCGGCACCGACCCCGCCCGTACCCCGCATCTGGAGTTCCGGCTCGAGCTGCTCGGAGAGTCTCGCCTGGGTGGGACCGCCGGCTGCAACCGGATGACCGGCCGCGCCATTCTTCGTGGTGCCGATCTGATCGGCAACCCGGTGGCTTCCACGATGATGATGTGCCCCGATGCCGCCGTGATGGCCCGCGAGCACCGCCTCGGCACGCTGCTCGGCGAGGGCGGGTGGTTCCGGATGGACGGCGAGGCGTTGGTGGTGGCGCAGGGCGGGCGGGTGGTGGGGCGGTTGGAGCGGTAGGCCGCCCGATCCGGCGGTTGACACCGCCGGCTGGATGCGCTGCCACGTCCCGATCCGGCGGCTGACACCGCCGGCTGGTTGCTCCGGGACTAGTTCCCTCCCACCGCCTTCCGCAACGCCTCCCCCCCCCCGACGATGGGGAGGGTCAGCGTCGTGCCGGTGAGGTCCAGCGTCAGCGCCGTGCCCGGCGCGGGCCACAGGGTGAAGTCGCGGTCACTTGCGAACACCATCAGCGCGATCCGCTTGCCGGCCGGGATCACCTGGTCGTCGGGCTGGAGGGTGAAAGTCATCTCCACGAACTCCCCCGGGACGAGTGGGGTGCCCTGCCGGAGCGAGGCCCGGTTCTGCAGGTCGGCCCAGCCGCGGGTGATCACGTTGAAATCAGGCTGCCGCGGGGCGGGGTCGATCCACGGCAGCGCCACCAGCCACACGCTCAGGTTGGCGGCCGGCCGGTCGGCCGCCATCCGCACGGTGAGGCGGGCGGTGCCGGAGAGGTGCACCGCCTCGGTGAGTTCGGGGGTGGCGTAGACGAGGCGGTGGTCGGAGCCCGCCGCCTTGGCCAGCGCGGTGCCACTGCTGTCGACGTTGTCCACCAGCCGCTCGGCGCCCTGACCCGCCACCGCCGACAGGGTGAGTCCGCCCATGCTGCGGCCACCGCGCGTGAGATGCAGCGTGACCGGTGCCGCCTCGGGATGCGGATAGACAGGGTAGGCGGTGGGCGCGCTGCGCTCATCGCCCTCGCGGACGATCCAGCTCTTCGGGTCCTGCTCCACGCCATTCTCGACGTCGTAGAGGTACCGCGTGAACCAGCGGTTCATCATGTCGAGCGGCGGCGGTCCGCCATGGCCACCCTGGTGGTAGTAGACCGCCACCGGCGTCCCCTGCGCCTGCAGCGCCTCGACGATCCGCACGCTGTGCTCGGGCATCACGTTCCAGTCATTCCAGGCATGCGCCATCAGCACCGCGGCCTTCACGCCGCGCACTTGGGGCAGGTAGTCGCGCCCGGCCCACCAGTCATTCCAGTCGCCGGTCTGCCGGTCACGATTGGCCGCCATTTCGCCGTCGCGCACGGTGGTGTTGCACCAGGCGCGGCGCTCCGGATTGCCGGAATGGATGAAATCGTAGAGGAAATCGATGTCCTCACCGAGCCATCCGCCGGGGTGTCGCACCAGACCGAAGGATCGGTAGTAGTGCCAGTACGAGGTGTTCGGCGCAATCGGGATGATCACCTCGAGCCCGGCCACCCCGGTGGTGGCCGCGGCCAGCGGGAGGGTGCCGTTGTACGAGGTCCCGGTCATGCCGACCTTGCCCGTGGCCCAATCGGCACGGACCTGCTCGTTGCCGTCGCGGGTGGTGAAACCGCGGGCGCGGCCGTTGAGCCAGTCAATCACGGCCTTCGGCGCGAGCGATTCGTTGCGCCCGCCCACCGTGGGACAGCCGTCCGAGAGGCCCGTCCCTGGCGATTCCGAATGCACCACCGCGAATCCCCGCGGCACCCAGTCGCGTACCTGCGAATTGCTCACCCGCGTGCGGTCCGGCTGGTAGGCGATCTCCGGTTGCGAGGCGCGGGGGGGGGGAGGCGCCCCGACTTCCTGGCGCACGTTCCAGAGGAAATCGCGTCCGCCCGCGGTCCCGGCAAAGTACGGGCTCGATTCGTACACCACCGGCACCTTGAGCCCCGCCGCTGTCTGGCGTGGACGGGTGACATCTACGTGCACGCGGTCGCGCTGGCCATCGCCGTCGGAATCAAATGCGGTCTCGACCCAGAGCTGTTCCCGGATCCACTCGGTGGAGTCGGCGAAGGCGGGGACCACCTGGGCCAGCCCGTCGACAAAGACGGCGCGTGCCGTGGCGGGGCCCTGGGCCGCCAGCGGTGTGACCGCGAGGAGGACCGGCAGGAGGACGAGAACCGAACGACGTGCGGTGGTGCGTGACATCAGGGTGCTCCGGACGTGGTGGCCGTGGCAGGCAGGGCGCAGGTGGCAGGCCACCTCATGCGCGGCGGAACCGCTCAAGCAGGGTCTTGGTACGCCGGATCCCCTCCGGTTCGTCGAGGCGCGATCCCTCGTATTCGATGCCCACGTGGCCGCGATACCCGGCATCGAGCACGATCGCCATCATGCGCGCGTAGTCGGTGCCGGTCTCGTTGCCCTCGGCATCGAAGTCGTGCGACTTGGCACTGACCGCCTTGGCCGACGGCATCAGCTCGGCGACGCCCTGGTAGCGATCGTACATCTCGGCACACGGCTCGCCACTCGCTCCCGGGCGCACGCAGAAGTTTCCGAAGTCTGGCAAGGTGCCGCAGCCGGGGTGGTCCACCAAGCGCATGACGCCCGCGAGCCAGGCGCCGTTGCTTGACAGCCCCCCGTGGTTCTCGACGATCACGCTGATCTGCTGGGTGGCGCCGTACTCCGTGAGGGTGCGCAACCCATCGGCGGCCAACTGCTGCTGCTCCTCGTAGGATCCGCTGCTCGCCGCGTTCACGCGGATCGCGTGGCAGCCAAGGACCCGCGCGGCATCGACCCATCGATGGTGGTTGGTGACGGCCGTCGCGCGCGCGATCGAATCGGGATCGCCGAGGCGTCCCTCGCCGTCGCACATGATGAGCAGGGTGCGGACCCCCTCGCCGTCGGCCCGTCGGCCATACTCGGCGAGGTAGTCGGCGTCGCGCGCGCGGTCCTTGAAGAAGGAGTTGACCAGTTCGACGGCCCCGACGCCGTACTCGCGCCGCGCCACCACGGGAAAGTCCAGATGATCGAGCCGGCCCTGTTGCAGCGCCCGGTGCAGCGACCACTCGGCCAGCGAGATCTCGAAGCGCGGGGTGCCGGGCCAGCGGAGTGGCGGGATGAGGCCGACACCCGCGAGGGTCGCCGAGCTCTGCTGCAGGAATTGACGTCGGTCGGGCATGGTCACCTGTCGGTGGGGCCCGGCGGCGTCAGCCTCGCCAGGCGCGATAGCGATCGTAGGCCCCACCGCGCGGATCCACCACGTAGGTCAGGCGGAGGGGACGCCAGGGCTGGGCGGAGCCGACCGGACGGGGCCGGTGCGGCGTGAGGCTGTGGACGAAGAGGAGGTCGCCCGCCTGCAGGGTGGGCACCACGACGCGCGAAAGATCAGCCCGTCCGCCGTCCCTGTCGAGGGGGACGCCCGTACCGGTCCGCGGGTGGGGGCGATGGTGGCCCGGTACCAGGGCGACGGTGCCCGGCGGTTCACCGGGAAGGCCCAGCCCGACGTAGGCCACCACCATCTGGTCCGGGGCGATCCCGAAATCGGCGCATTCGGCGTGGACGCGCTTCAGTGGAGCAGCGGAACTCGCCGGACCGGCGCGGAGGAGGGAGGCCTCGAGCAGTTCACCATGGTGCCCGAAGAGGTCCGTCACGACCTCCAGTATCCGGGGGTCGCTCGCCACCGCCGCGAGGGCTGGGGCGTGCTGCACCACATCTACCGCGCCGCCGGGCGCGCCGCGGTCTGCCACCAGACGTGCACCCGCCTCGGCCCATGCCGCGGCCTCGGCCCCGTCCAGGAGCCCTGCGGCGGGGAGATACCCGAGCTCCCAATATTCCACTACCGTCGCCGTCTCGATCACGTCCGCATCGAATCCTCTCAAGGCACGCCGGGGGGGCGGCCCGGAGAGGAAGTGCAGATCCCGGGCCTTGGCCCGCGGCGGGTCCGGGCGTCCGGAAAGCCGCATTCTGCCGGCTTCGGCGTGGCGGGGACGTTCGGGGTGGGGGATCGGCGAGGCACCATCGTGGCGGCGCCGCAACGCCGCTGTGGCATGGCCGGTACGGATCCGCCGCCCTTGAACCGGGTGCAGGCGGTATCTTCTTCGGGCCCCCACGGTGCTGGCGCCCCTGGTCGATACTGCTTGACGGGGTGCCTGTCGTCGGGGGCCGGGCGTCTCCCCCTCATCTCACGTCCTCCGCAGCCATTCACGGGAGCAATGCATCATGCCCATCTGGAAGGAGCAGGCTCCGTCCAAGGAGCCGACGCCCACCCCACCCGCCACGCCCACACGCCTCGATGTCGCCCCCCCCGTCGAGTCGACGCCTCGCGCGGCCGCCCGCGAGGGTGCGGAGTCGGTGGTGGCCACGAATTTGACCATCGAGGGCACGATCACGGGGCAGGGGAGTGTGCGCATCGCTGGCCGATTCAAGGGCGACATCAACGTCCAGGGCAACCTCACCATCGAAGCGGGCGCCAAGGTGAGCGGCAGCGTGCGTGCCGCGACGGTGTCGGTGGCCGGCGAGCTGGAGGGCAACATCGACGGCGCCACGCGCGTCGAACTGCAGCAGACCGGCAGCATCACCGGAGACGTGACGGCAGGGTCGCTCACGGTCGCTGCAGGGAGCAAGATGCGCGGCAATGTCGAGTTCGGGTGGGACGATGTGGCGGCGCGCGGTGCCACGCGCACGGCCCCGACCGCCTCGGCCGCGTGACCACCCCGGCTCGTCCCGGCGCCCCCGGTGCGACACGGATGTGTCCGCACTGTCGTGCCACCATCCTGGAGAGTTCAGGGGTCTGCCCCGCGTGTCGGCACCACCTGCGGTTCACCGGCCCCACGGTCGGGCGCGAGGCACCCACGACGGAGGCACTCACCGTGGAGGGGACGCTCGAAGGCCCGGCCGGTGGCGAGGCGGTGGAGTACACCATGCTGCTGACGATCCGGAACGAGCGCGGGGAGGAGATCGCGCGGGAACTGGTGGGGGTCGGTGCGCTCCGACAGGGCGAGTCGCGCCGCTTCACCCTGTCGGTGCAAGCGGGTGGGTCGGGGTCGGTCGACTGACCCCGACCCGCTGCGTCACGGCACCCGGAGCACGAAGAAGCCCTCGGTCCCGCTCGTCATCACGATGATCCCGCTCGGGAAGAACGGATAGTTGCTCCACGACCCGCCGAACCCCGGCACGTTGGCGAGGTTCGGTGCGGTATCGAAGAACCCCGCCGCGACCGGCGACAGCGGGTTGCTCACGTCCACCACCCGCAATCCGAACTGGTAGGTCGAGGCGTACATCCGGTTGCCGCGGATGTAGTGGTTGTGGTCGGTGGCGGGGTTGGGCCCGATGAACTGCCCCACCAGGATCGGGTCGTCGAGATCCATGACGTCCCAGATGAGGGTGCGTGTGCCGGGGAGGCCGCGTTGCTGCTCGTCGAGCTCGTCATTGATGAAGAAGTAGCGCTGGTCGGTGGTCAGCCAGCCCTGGTGCGTGTAGCTCACCTGCGGATAGGTGCCGCGGCTCACGAAGCTGGGGGCCGTCTTGCTCGTCACGTCGGCGATGCTGAGGTGCGTCTCGTTGCTGCCGAAGCAGATCTCGCGCCCTTGGTAGGTGGCGTCCGGGCCGGTGTAGGTCACGCACTGCACGTCGTGGGTGTAGCCGGTGCCGAAGCGACCCGAGCCCGCATCGGCAAAGCAGCCCGCGAAGGTCGGTGTCTTCGGCGCCCGGATGTCGACCATGTGCAACCCGCCGCCGCAGGTCGTCCCCCCCCCGCTGGCCCCCACGATGTAGGCGAAGCCGGTGGCCTCGTTGATGAAGATGTTGTGCGCGCTGTTGACGTTCTGGTAGACAACGTCGGCCGTGAACGTCCGCGGGACCCCGGCATGGGCTCGGAGCCGGGTGAGGTCGAACACCTGCATCCCGTGCGGCCCCGCTCCATCGGCCACGATGTAGGCGTGGTTCTGGTACACCTTGACGTCGTGCCAGACGTTGGGCGTGGCCCCTGGCGTGATCAGCAGCTGGCCCAGGTAGACGGGGCGGGTCGGAACGGAGACGTCCACGAAGGCCGCGCCGTTGCGACGGAGCACAATCGCGTACTCCTTGCCATTGGCCGGGTCGGTCCACCCCCAGATGTCGTTGAGCGTGATCCCGATGTCCCCGCCCACCCCGCTCACCGGCAGGAAGGCGAGCAGCTCGATCCCCTGGCACGGGAAGGGCCCCGCCATCCCGCCGGCGCAGGGCACCGTGGCGCCGAGGAGCGGGCCACCAACGGGCGAGGTGAGGTTCACCGAGATCGCCACCTGGGCCGTGGCGGTGCCCGAGGCCGCCGTGATCGTCGCGGGGCCGGGCCCCGCCGCCGTGACGGTGCCGAATTGGTTGACGAACACCGCCGCCGGGGCGCTCGACGTCCAGGTCACGAGTGCCCCGGTGAGCGGTGTGTTGTTGGCATC
>JBBQQJ010000059.1:0-13924 GCA_038216165.1 Gemmatimonadales bacterium
CGTTCGCCGTTCACCGTTCACCGTTCGCCGTTCACCGTTCATGAGGCGCCGCCCTCAGAAATACACCCCCACCCCGACCCGCCATCCCCACAGCGACACCGGCGTGGTTGCAACATCGACGCGCACCTCCCCGGGCGGGACGAACTCGAGGGAGCCGGAGCGGATCACGTTGACGGCGGTGGAGCGCTGGTAGTCGAGTCCAGCAACCAGCCCCAACGCGGCCCCCCGGGCACCGTGCAGGATTGGGAAGTAGGCGTCGAGCACCGCCTTGGCCGAGAGGGCCTGTTCCGACTCGCTCAGCTCGACCGAAATCACCTGCGGCCCGACCTCCAGCACGCCATTGACATCGGCGATCACGCGCGTCAAGCCGCCCATGACGGCGCCGGCCACGATCAGCGGGCCGACCCGGGTCTCGAGCCGCGGCCCGACGCCCGTAAAGCCGACGGTCGAGCGGAGGGTAAAGGCGAGCTCCGTGTCATCGGCGAAGGGCACTGTGGCCTGATCCTCGGGGATGGTCAGGATCGAGAACTCCGCCCGGATCCCCAGCGGCGAGGTGCGCGAGAGCGGGAGGGCGAACCAGGTGGCGAAGCCGTCGGCCCCGCGCACGACGTCGCCGAAGCTCCCGGTAGGGGTACCCTGTAAATACGCCATCCCGAAGCGCAGCGTGGTCGAGGCGATGGCCACCTGTGCCGTGGCCACCGTCGGCGCGCCCGCCAGGAGCAGGAGCAGGAGCCGGGTCACTTCACCCGTTCGATGTAGGCCCGCTCCCGCGGATTGACGCGGATCCATTCGCCCGACTCGACGAAGTCCGGCACATTGATCGTGACCCCGTTGCTGAGGGTCGCCGGCTTGGCGGAGGAGCTCTTGGTGGCGGTCTTCATCGCCGGGGCGGTCTCGGTGATCTCCATTTCCATCGAGCTGGGGAGCGTGAAGGAGATCGGCTTCCCCTCGAGCCAGACGGCGTCGAAAGTCATCTCGGGGAGCATCCAGGCGGCATCGTCGCCCACGAGATCGGGATCGAGGGTGAATTGCTCGTACGTCTCGGCGTCCATCACGTGGACCCCGTTGGTGTCGGCGTAGAGCACCTGCATCGCCTTGGTGTCGAGGCGCGCCTCCTCGATCGTCTCCGTGGCACTGAAGCGATGGTCGAGTGACGTGCCCGTGGTCAGGTTGCGGAGCCGGACCTGCACGAACGCGCGGAGGTTGCCCGGGGTGCGGTGGGTAAAGTCCATCACGAGATGCGGCTTCCCCTCGTAATAGATGACGTTCCCCTTGCGGATGTCATTGGCTTTCATCGGTTTCCCTGCAGTACGGCGTGAAGCGGCCGGACCCGTCCCGTGCCGCGGGCCAAAAATCGGCCCATGGCCCGGGATGGGCAAGGTGGCGGGGCCGTCGCCTTGTGGTCCGGTACGCGCTCACCGAGGTTCCACCATCTCCCCGCCGAGGCCCGCCCGTGTCCCTGCCCCGCCTGCCCCGCCTGCCCCCCCGCACCCTCCTGATCACCTTGGCCGTCATCGTGGGCGGCGTGGCACTGGCGTGGCAGTTCCGCTGGGGCATCGGACAGCGGACCGTGGAGATCCTCGATCCGGTGGTCCGGCGCTGGGCCCGGGAGGAGGTGGTACGGCTCAGCGACGGCGCCTACGAACTGACCCTCTCCCGGATCCGGGTGGATACCGAGCGCCAGCGGGTCGGGATCGACACCATCGTGATGATCACCGACCGGGCCCGAAATGCGGCACGGGAGGTCCCGTTGCCATCAATGACGCTCCGCTTCCACAACTGTGCGCTCGAGGGGATCGATCTGGACCGGCTTACGGCACGCCGTGGCTTGAAGGCCACCCGGGGCGGCTGCGACAGTGTGACCATGAGTGCCGAGGTACCAGCACCCACCGCGTCCGGCACCGCCGGCCGCGGCGAGGGGGCGTTCCTGGCGCTGCAGCGCAACCTCGACCTCGGCCGTGACGTCCCGTACATCAGCGTCGACTCGGTGGTCTTCCCCGCAGTGACCGTGGCCCTGGGCATCGCGGGGCGCGGTGCTCGCCGGACCACGATCGCCTTCGATCGCCTCGCGGTGCGCCTCGACTCCCTGCACTACGACCCCGACCAACCGGCGGAGGAGCGGCGCACCCTGCTCTCGCGGAACGCCGCCCTCGCTCTCGACGGCTTTGACGGGAGCCGGGACGCGGCGACCCGTCTGCGCGTGGATCGCTTCCGGGCCGACCTGGCCAGCGGCACGCTCGCGCTCGACGGGTTCGAGTGGGAGCCGCTGGCCGGCTCCCTCGCCGACTCCCTCGGCCTGACCGCCCTCGCCGTGGACTCGCTGCGCGTGGCGGGCATCAACTGGCGCGCGTTCCTGACCGCGGGCGACATCCGGGTGCGCCGCCTCGTGCTCGCCGGCGGCCGCATGCGCCTCCCCCCCCCACGGGAGACGGCGCCCGGCGCGGACACCCTGGCTACCCCCGCCGGGCGCATGACCGCCGAGCGGGTGCTGCGCGCCATCGACCGGGCGATGGCCCTCGACACCCTCGCGGTCCGTGACCTCACCCTGGTGGAATCGGGCCGCAGTGACTCGGTGCACACCCGCCTCGGCGCCCTGACCGTCACGGGCATGGCGGTCGGATCGAACGACAGCACGTGGACCGGACCGTTCCCGATCGGGCGGGTGCAGGTCGCCTTCCGCGACGTGCTCCGCGACGGCGGTGGGGAGCGTCTCGCGATTGGAGCGCTCACCCTCGACCTCGCCACGGGGGTGTTGCGCGCTGACTCCCTCCGGGCCGGCGCGGCAGGGAGCGACGCCGCCTGGCTCCGTGGCCGGCGCTGGCGCGCCGACCGGACCGCGCTGGCGGTGGACAGCCTGCTGCTGCGCGGACTCGACGCACCCGCGTGGGTCCGCACCGGGGCCTACCGCGCCCGGCGGCTCGACCTGCACGGGGTCGACCTCGATATCAGCACCGACAAGCGGCTCCCGTCCCGGCGAGGCGTCGGCCACCGGAGTCCGCAGGCGTGGGCACGGGAAGTCCCCCCCCCACTCCATCTCGACACGGTCCGGGTCGCGGGGCGGCTCCAGTACCGCGAGCGCGGGCCGGAGGCCGCCCGGGCCGGCGTGCTCCGGTTCGAGGACGTCCTGGTCACGCTGACGAACCTCTCGACCGATCCGACCCGGATGACCGACACCACCCCGGTGGTGGTCGACGCGCGGGCCCGCCTCATGGGGTCGGGGGCCCTGCGCATACAGGCCGAGCTCCCGCTGCTGGCCCCCGACTTCCGGATGACCTATGCCGGGACGCTCGGACGGATGCCCGCGACTGCCCTCAACCCGTTCCTGGTGGGAATCTCGCCGGCCCAGTTCAAGGAGGGCCGCGTGCTCGGCATCGGCTTCGAGGCGACGGTGCGGGACGGCGTGGCACGCGGGACCGTGCGCCCCCGCTGGGATTCGCTGTTCATCGATGTGGTGCAGCGCAAGGAGAGTGGGGGGGGCATCCTCGGCGGCATCAAACGCGCCCTCACCAAGTTCGCCGCCAACGAGTTCATGCTCCAGGCGGAGAACACCACCGGCGGCGACGACCCGCCCCGGAACGGCGCCATTCGCCATCGCTGGGTCCCGCGCGAGACCCTGCTCCAGTTCATGTGGGCCGGGGTGCGCGATGCGCTGCTGCCGTTGGTGAAGCGGTGAGTCGGTGAAGCGGTGAGGGGGACCACTGGGCCCGTTCGGCCACAGCGTCTCGCCACACGGCCCACTTTCCCCCCTCACCCCTCCAGCACATTCCCCGGCGCCAGCAGTCCGTGCGGGTCCAGCGCATGCTTGAGTGCGCGCTGCGCCGCGAGCTGCATCGGCGAGAGCTGCAGCGGGAGCCACTGCCGCTTGATCTTCCCGATGCCGTGCTCCGCTGCCACCGTGCCGCCCATGGCGATCACCTGCTCGAGCGTCTCGCGGATGGCGGCCTCCACCCGGTGGAGTTCGGCCGTGTCGTGCGCGACAAAGTCCATGTGCGGATGCCCGTTGCCGGCATGGCCGTACAGCACGGGGAGCGGGAGCTGGTGCCGGTCGATCGCCGCGCGGGCGAGACCGATCGATTCGGCGAGGCGCCGGTAGGGGACCGCCCAATCGGTGCCGACCCGGCGTCCACCGGCAGCGACGAAGGCATTGCCGCGCTCGGCCATCGTGGCGGGCACATCGTGCCGGAGCAGCCGGGCGGTCCGGATCTTGGCGTCATCGTCGAAAACCAGGATGTCGTCGGTGCCGGCCCGGTGCGCCTCGGCCAGCGCCAACCAGGTATCGAAGTCGAGGTCGCGGTCGCCGGGGTGCTCCTCCTCGGTGTAGACGAAGGCCTGCCCCGACCATTGTGCCCCCCCCTCACCAGCACGCACCAACTCGAGCGCGCGGGCATCGAGCATTTCCAGGCACCGTGGCGCGATGGTCCCGGCACGCATCCCCTCACGCGCCGCCACCACGAAGCGCAGCGCATCGGATTCATCGGCGAACGGAATACCAAGCCCGGTCACCCGCTCGGGCAGTGGGAGCAGCGACAGCTCCGCCGCCACCACCACGCCAAGCGTCCCCTCACTGCCGATGAACCAGTCCACCGGATCGTGCACCGCAGCGTAGCCGACGGTGTTCTTCTCCAGCGCGGGGCGGCGCAGCTCGACGGTCTCGCCACTGGCGAGCACCACCGAAAGGGCCGTCACATGCTGGCGCGTGGCCCCGTAGCGCAGCGAACGTGCGCCGGACGCGTTGCAGGCGATCGCCCCGCCAAGCGACGCCTCCTCCTCGCTGGTGGGATCAGGGGCGAACAGCAGCCCTTCGGCGGCGAGACGGCGCTTGAGCTCGCCGACGCTGATCCCCGGCTCCACCCACACCCGGCTGGCGGTGCGGTCGAGGTCGCGGACCCGATCCATGGCGCGGAGTGAGAGGAGGATGCCCTGATCGGTGATCGAGCCGCCGGTCATCGAGCTCTGACCGCCGGCCGGGGTCACGGGGGTACGGTCCGCGGCGGCCTGCGAGAGGAGGTCGGCCACCTCGGCGGCCGAGGTGGGGCGCGCCACCGCGTCGGGTGTGAGGATCAGTCCGGAGGCATCGGCCGCGTAGGCCTGGCGGACCGCAGGGTCGGTGGAGAGGTGGGAAGGCACACAGGAATAGTAGGGACATCGGCCCTGAACTTGGAGGCCGGTGAAGGTGAGGATCCAGCATGCTCTTGTTGACCCTGCTCGCCGCGGGACTCTTCGCTGCCTGGTTCGACCTCTTCTGGTCCGACCACGGGTATCCGCGCGTCCATTGCGGTCCGGGGGACCCCCCGTTCGTGTACCGCGTTCGATGCAACACCTGGTTGAATCGTCTCATCAACCCGGCCCGACCCGGTCGTCACGCGGGAATTGGTGTGGGTCGTGTGGTGCACTTGGAGCTGCACGATGGGACGCTGCCTTCGGGGTGGCTGCTGGCGCACGAGGTGGCGCACCTGATCCGGCAGGAAGGGCAGATCACCCGCTATCTCGTGGGGTATATCCTGTCACCGGGCTTCCGCGCAGCGGAGGAAGCGGCGTGCAACGCCTGGGCGGACGAACATGCCGCTTCGTTCGAGGCGACGGCAGGCGCGCTGCCGCTCGGGTAAGGCGTGCTGCGGCACGATGCGACTCGCGGTGATATTCATGCGGATGGACGTGACGTTCCGGCCGAGCTCGTGCCGTCACTCTGGTGTCGCGCAGGAGGTCCTTCGTCGGCAACCCCCGCGTCTTCGCGACGCTGCGTGCGCCCGTTACCCACCAGTTGCCAGGCACGACCCACCCCGCGCCAGGCCGACACCACAGCAATCAGTACATATATTTCGGAGAGCAACACTCCCGTTTGATGATTGCGACATGGAGCCGCCGGCATGAGCCATGTTCTTCACCCCACCGCGTCCGCAGACCACCCCTCTCCCGGTGCAGCCGCGGAGTACACCCCAACGGTCGTTGTCACTGGCGCCTCCTCCGGCGTCGGGTTGCACGCCACGCATGCGCTGACCAGGCGTGGCTGGCATGTGATCATGGCCTGTCGTGATCTGGACAAGGCGGCGCGCGCGGCGGCGGCGCGCGGTGTGGATCCCCATCAGTACACGCTGCTGCCCATCGATCTGGGCCAGCAGTCGAGCGTGCGCGCATTCGTGGCGGCGGTGCGCGCCACCGGGCGACCAGTCGACGCGCTGGTGTGCAACGCCGCCGTGTACCTCCCGCGCCTCACGGAACCGGCCCGCTCCCCCGAAGGCTACGAACTCAGCGTGGCCACCAATCACTTCGGCCATTTTCTGCTCGCCAACATGCTCCTCGGCGATCTGGAACGCTCCACGTGGCCATCGCGATGCCTGATCATCCTCGGGACGGTCACAGCCAATGCCGCGGAGTTCGGTGGCAAGATTCCCATCCCGGCCCCCGCCAATCTCGGGAACCTTGCCGGACTACAGGAGGGCTTTCTCGCCCCCGTGTCCATGATCGACGGGAAACCGTTCAAGGCCGGCAAGGCCTACAAGGACAGCAAGCTGTGCGACATGATCACCAGCCGCGAACTGCACCGACGCCACCACGAACGCACCGGCATTGTCTTCAATACGCTCTACCCGGGCTGTGTGGCCGACACGCCGCTCTTTCGCCATACGCCGCCTGCGTTCCAGCGCATCTTCCCCTGGTTCCAGAAGCACATCACCAAGGGCTACGTCTCGCAGGAGCTCTCCGGCGAGCGGGTGGCGCAGGTGGTCGTCGACGGGGAGTTTGCGCAATCGGGGGTGCACTGGAGCTGGGGCAACCGGCAGCGGGAGGGGCGTGCGGCATTCGCCCAACCGCTCACAGCCCGTGCCAGTGAAGTAGCCCTCGCCGAGCGGCTCTGGGAGCTGAGTGCGCGCTGCGTGGGGCTGTCGTAACGGTTCGACCGTCAGCGCACTCGCATCAAAACGGCGCCGGTCGCTCGAGCACAAGCGCCTTTCCCGTCCCCGGATGGATGAACGCCAACCGCTCGGCGTGCAGCTGCAACCGCTCCCCGTCGAGCGGCGGAATGCGCCCGTACAGCCGATCGCCCACGATGGGCGCGTCAAGCCCATCCGGGTGCGCCGCGTGCACGCGCAGTTGGTGCGTGCGACCCGTGCGGGGTGTGAACCGGATCCGGCTGCGCCCGTCCACCCGTCTGACCACCACCCACTCGGTGTCGGTCGGCTTGCCGTGCACCGGATCGTGGATCTGTCGGGGTCGATCATCCACGTCCACGCGCAGCGGCAACGTGATCCGCCCATGATCTGCCGCCACGTTGCCGTCCAGCCAGGCAACGTACTGCTTGTCAATCATGCGCAATGAAAACAGCCGCTGCAGCGCCGAGGCGGTGGCACGGTCCTTCGCGACCAGCAGCAACCCCGATGTGTCGAGGTCGAGGCGATGCACCGCCAGGGGGCCCGTGGCATCGGGATAGCGCGCGCGAAGGCGCGTCACCACCGAATCCTGCAGCACGGCGCTGCGTCCCGGCACCGTGAGGAAACCACTGGGCTTGTCCACCACGAGCAACTGCTCGTCCTCGTAGACCACGGCGGGCTCGGACGGGTCAATGGCCGCCGAGCCGAACAACGGTGGCGGATCGACCGGCAGCCCGTCGAGCATGTGCGTGAGAATGGGCAGGCACTTGCCGCGACACGCCGCGTAGAACACACCCGCGTGGCGGTCGCCCGTGGGCGAAGGTGCGCCCCACCACAACTCGGCCAGCGCGAGCGGCCGCAACCCAAGCCGATAGGCGTGTGCGAGCAGCTTCGGCGCGGCGCAATCACCCGAACCGCCGGGTGGCTCCACCGGCGCAAAGAGCGCACGCAGCGACCGTACGTCGCCGCGCGCGCTCCGGAAGTGGTAGCTGTCCTGGATCTGGCGCAACAACGTGCGTGAGCGGACGGATCGGGTCTCGTCCAGTGCGCGGAGTGCCGCAGCGACACGATGCGCATCCGCTGTGTTTTCGTGATCGGGCATGGCGGCGAGCAGCGTGGCGCGCTGCGCCGCGAAGTTGCGCATTTCGGCCTCACCCGGAACCCACACCGGGGTCCGCACCGCCGGATCAAAGGTGGGGGGCGCCCAGCCGTCGACCTCCCACTGCCCATCCACCATGCCGGAGAAACCGCGCAGGTAGCCGATCGTCCCGTCGGGATCGGCGACCACCAGCACCCCGAACATCTTGCCGTTGCCCGGATCGTCCAGACGCCACGCACGCGCGTAGTGCGCCTCCACCGAATCCACGAGCTCCATGGCCGCACGCCGCGCCAGCGGGTGCACCGCGCTGCGGTCAAAGGGACTCGGAACGCGGGTGGGCCAGTCAGCCATCTGCGGAGCGGGAGCGAATGGGATCATCGGTGAAGCATGCTGTAGCGACCTCGTATGGTGCGTGGCTGCGGGGGGCGTGCCGAGGCCCGCCAAGGCTTGTGGCAATCTACTGCGCCCGGGCCAACGAGCGTGGTCGCCGCCGACCGCTGGCGCGTGGCACGGTCGCCCTTCCCCTCCGGTGCCCTTAGGTTCACGGGGTCGCGCCGTGCCCCCCTGGGCCCCAGTTCGATGGAAGGATCTATCATGCGCCATCTCCGCCTGCTGTGCGGCCTGAGCCTCCTCCCTGTCCTGCTCGCTGGCCAGCAACCGTCTGCCGAGGTGCCCCGTCCCGGGCGCTTTGACCTCGGCAAGATGTGGACGTTCGAATATCCACCCGCCGAATACTTCTCGAGCACCTACGGATTCTCGGCGGATTCCACCTGGTTCACCAAGGCGAGGATGGCCGCGCTCCGCATCCCCGGCTGCTCCGCGGCCTTCGTCTCGGCCACCGGGCTGATCGTCACCAACCACCATTGCGTGCGCGGCGCAGTCAACGCGATCAGCCGCGCTGGCGAGTCGCTGCTCGATTCGGGATTCGTGGCAGCGACGCTTGCTGATGAACGACCCATCCCGAACATGATCGCCGACCAGATGCTCGCCGCCCTCGACATCACGGCCGAGGTGGACCGGGCCGGTGAGGCGGGCCGGGCAGCCGGCACGTCCGCGGCGGTCGCCCGTCTCAAGGCCGAGTACGCCGCTGCTGGCGACTCGATCTGGGTCCAGTCGGTTCCGCTCTACAATGGGGCCCGGATGTCGGCGTATGTTTTCCGCCGCTATACCGACATTCGACTCGTCGTGGCAGCCGAACTGGGCATGGCGAACCTGGGAGGGGATTGGGACAACTTCACCTATCCCCGCTACGCGCTCGACTTTGCCATGATGCGTGCCTACGATGCCGCCGGCCGGCCGGTGGTCTCCCCGCACTTCTTCGCGTGGGGCGGCACCACAGGCGTGCAGGAGGGAGAGGCCGTCTTCATCATCGGCAATCCCGGGGCAACACGGCGCCTGACCACTGTCAGTCAGCTCATCTTCCAGCGTGACATCGCCCTGCCCAGCCAACTGCAGTTCCACGAATCGCGCATCGCCGCGTTGACCGCCTACCGGAACGCCAGCACAAATGCGACCGAGCGCAGCGCCCTCCTGGTACAGACGCTTTCTCTGTCCAATCGCTGGAAGCCGATTCCGCGTCGCATTGAAGGTCTGCAGGATCCTGCGGTGATGGGGCGACGCGTGGCCATCGAACGGGCACTGACGGATTCGATTGCGGCTCGTCCCACGCTCCAGGCGCGATACAGCACCCTCTTCTCCGACATGACCGCGGTGCAGCATCAGCGGACGCTCGCGGCGGTCCCCTTCGCGGCCTTCTCGCAGCTGCACAATACGAGTGCTGGGAGCACCACGCTGCAGGTCGCGTATTGGGCCTGGCGGATCCAGCATGGCCCGACTGATTCCGTGCCTCGCTTCCGCCAGCGGTTGGCTGCGGTCCGGACGATCCCACCCGCGCTGGAACGCGCCTTCCTCGCACTCGCCGCGGACGATATCGCCCGTGCCTACGGCCCCGCACATCCGTTCACGCTGGCAGCCCGTCAGACGCTCCCGCAGGCGGGGCCCGCCCGCATGGAGCTGGTCGACACCACCGGGCGGCGGCGGGCAGCGGCAGGAGAACTCTCGGAGCATCCCGCCATGCGGCTGATGGACGTCATCATGCCGACGCTGTTGCCGTACGAGGCCGCGCAGGATCGCCTCGACGCCGAGGAGGCAGCCATCGCGGCACAGATCGGCAGGGCGCGATTCGAGGTGTACGGGCCCAGCATTCCCCCCGACGGTTCCTCCTCGCCCCGGATTGCTGATGGCGTCGTGCAGTCCTATCCCTACAATGGCACGCTCGCCCCGCCCTACACGACCTTCTACGGCGTCTATGATCGAAACCGTAGCCACGGCGATGACAGTGACTGGGCCCTCCCCTCCCGCTGGCAGACCCCGCCGGCGGGCCTCGACCTGGGCACGCCGCTCAACCTCGTCTCCACGGTGGACAGCTACGGCGGCAACTCCGGATCGCCTGCGGTCACCAAGGACCTCCGGATCATCGGGCTCAATTTTGACCGGAACATCGACGCGATGATCCGTGACTACGTCTATCTCCCGGATCGTGGCCGCAACGTGATGGTGGACGTCCGGGCGATTCAGGCCGCGTTGACGGCGGTCTATCACCTCGATCGCATTGTTCGGGAGCTGACAAATGGCAGGATATGAAGCGGCGCGCCAGCGGGAGCAGCCATCGCTTCGGCCGATGATTGCTCTTCCTCGCCACCCCGCTCGAGGGCGACGACGACCCGGTGCAGAGTGTCAGCTCGCTGCCCGGTTGCTCACCCCAGAAGCTCGCGTCGCCCGGAACGCGAGCAGAAAGAGCACGCCGAGCGCAAGATCGATGAGACCGAACACGAGCACGTCCGCGCCCTCGCGGACAGCATCGTCTCCGCGACGACGCAGGCGGTTGGCGGCACGCTCTGGACGCAGGACGAGGATTTCAGCGAATTACCCTCGGTGGAGTTCCGGCGGCACACGGCACGGTGAGTTGGGGGCCGCACCGACCCGCTACCCGGAAGCTGATTCAGGTATCATGATCGGGGAGGCCGCAGCGCGGACGAGCCCCACCTCCGACCTCACGCTTATCAGGGGTGCCATTTAAATCGCCGCGGTGAACCACGTGAACGTAGCACTCCCCTTTGCTGCATAGTCGCGGGCAATCCATCACTCGAAGACCGAAGGCGGGGCGCCGACATCACCGGGCGCCTTGCGCACGCTGGCGTGGCCGGCGCAGAGAACGATCAGCGCACCATCGCGCTGCGCGACATCGATCTGGCTGGTAACCGATGCATCCGAGGTGACCCGCACGGCCACTGTCGGGGCGGCATCCCGATCGCTGTCCAGGCTCATGTGTGTGGCGACGAAGACATCGTCCTTGAACCAGTCCAGGCTGTCGGACCACGGCTACCCGCCCACAGGGGGCCAGCAGCGCTCAGCAACAGCGCATCGATCCCCGGCTGGTCGCTCGCCTGCGACGTCAGGAAGACGATGGCGATATGGTCCGCGATCGCGATGGCGTCCAGCATGGCGGCAGTCGGCTTTCCCCGCCACACGTAGCCAAGGTCGGTGAAAGCGTCGCGGCCGCTTGACAGCGACCACTGTTGCAGGCGGGGGCCGGCGAAGCGGTGGACGCCTTCGCCGATCACACCGACCTGCGGCGTGCCGGTACCGCTTGCAGTCACGATGAGGGGTGCCGTTCAGCGTAGGGGCGTTCCATGCCCGCGCCGGGAGACGGTGCGTCCGCCGTCGGGGTGGCCATACAGACCGATACGTTCGCGCCACACCAGATGCAGATCGCCGGCACTGTCGATTGCCCCAAGATGAGCGCAGCCACCCTGAATCCATGCAAAGGCATGCGCGACCCCTCCCTGCGGTGTCGGCAGCGTATCAGCGACTGTTCGTTTGTGGCGCTCCTGGCCCGCTCCGCCATATGGAGTGCGACACGATCCGTGCTCCGCTCGGGATGACGGATGTGACGTGACACCCATCTCCGCTCGCCGGTCACTTACCAGTGTCGATTGGATGCATCGGCGACGCGGCACGGGCGGGTGTGATCTCAGGCCTTACCGCCACAACATCAGCGGCAAGAGTCCCCACGCGGCGAGCACGAGGCACCACTGGAGGGCTGCGCCGAGCGCCACGGCCTCGAGTCGAGCCGTCCAGGTCCGCAGTCCCCCCCGCACCCGCCCCGCGAGGGAGGCCACCAGAGCGACAGGCAGCAGGCCGGTGGCCAGCGCCACCGCAAGGTTGGCCGGGGTGGGATCACCGATCGCGAGGAACGACTCGGTGAGATAGAGCAGCGGTGCGCCAAGGAGCAGCAGGAGCGCCCCCGCCGTCCAGCGAAGCGGGGCGGTGCGCAACCGCCGCTGCCGCCAGGCGATCCCGGTGCGCACGAGGCTGGTCACGAGCAGCCCGAGCAGCGCCAACACGCCTGCCAGCGCACTGATCCAGAGCGGCACCACGCGCCAGAGTGAGACCCGCGCAAGCGTCCGCAGGCCGTCGCTGATCAGCGGCACCCCTGCGGCCGAGTGGAAGAGCACATGGGTCGGTGCCCGACGGCCCTCGAGCCGGAATTGCGCCCCCCCCACCGGTTCCAGTTCCCGGGGTATGCCCTGCATCGGCCGCAGGACGAGGTGGTGGCCGTTCCAGGCAACGTGGGTGACTCCGGCCACCGCATCGAGGTAGGCGAACTGCCGGAAGCGGATCGGGCTCATCACGTACCAGCCTGCCCACGCCCCCGGATCGACTCCTGGGGTCGCACCGGGCACCGCGGGGGTGGGTGGCACGCCGAGCGAGGATCCGAGCAGTGAATCGATGCGATCGAAGTTCGCGTTCTCTGGATCGCTGTTGAAGGAGGCGAAGAACGCTCGCTGGTGGTCCGGGTAGAGGCAGAGAATCCCCCGGAAGGTGCCGCTGTTGCCCAGATGGCACCGCCCGGTGATCCCCCAGCGCTCGCGTTGCAGCAGCCCCAGGGCGTAGCCCACCCTGAGTCCCGCGCGGACCGCCTCCGTGGTGGTCGGCACCGCCATCGCCCGCAGCAACGCTCCGTCAATCAGCGGGCGCCCATGGACCATGCCGTCCCCCATGAGGAAACGCGCCAACCTCGCCATGTCGGCGGCGGTTGTGGTGAACTGCATGGGGGGGCGCACCGGCACGTGATACGACGGGCCGCGTGCCCCGTCCTCGAAGTGCCCCATCGCGAGGGCGCGATCCCCCGCCGGCCCCACCTGGGTGACGAAGGCCACCGTACTCTGCATCATCCCGAGCGGGTCCAGCAGGTGGCGATCCAGCCACGCCTCGTAGCGCTCGCCAGTGACCGCTTCGATGAGCATGCCGAGCAGGAGGTAGCCGATGTTGGAGTAGGAGAACCGGGTGCCCGGGCGGGTGTGCACCCGCAGCGGCGCCCTGCCCAGCCCGTCACGCAGCGGCGCGTCGGGCTCGCCGCGCAGGGTGAAGACCTGCCAGAGATGCACATCATCGAGGCCGCTGGTGTGATCGAGCAGGTGGCGTACCAGCAACGGCGCGTCCGACGCCCACCGATTCTCGAGCGGGAGTCCAGACAGGTAGCGCGACACCGGGGCATCGAGATCGACGCGCCCCGCGGTCACCAGCACCAGCACCCCGGCGGCGACGATCGTCTTGGCGACCGAACCCACCTGGACGCGGTCGTACGGCGACAACGGTGCGCCGGTCTCCAGGTCGCGGACACCGGCCGCTCCGAGCGTGACCTGCGCCGGGGTGACCAGCGACCAGGTGACCCCGACCAATCCCTCCTCGACGAGCGCGCGCGCCACCTTCGCGGTGAGCGTGTCGGTCGTCGGGGCCTGCGCGGGCAGCGTCCCCGCGGCGAGGAGCGCGGCCGCGCAGGCGAGATGCGATCGAGACCTCACGTCAGGCCAGCATCGCGCGCACACGCGCGCCGTGACGCCGGCTCATCGCGAACGGAGTCGCGATCCCGTGCATGTGGACCTGCGAACTGCCA
>JBBQQJ010000060.1:0-13639 GCA_038216165.1 Gemmatimonadales bacterium
CGGCTGCTCGACATCGAGGTCACCATCGGCCGCACCGGCGCGCTCGCCCCGACGGCGATCCTCGCGCCGGTGCGCGTCGGCGGTGCGCTCGTCTCGCGCGCCACGCTGCACAACGAGGAGATCATCGCGGCGCGTGACGTGCGGATCGGCGACATCGTCGAAGTGATCCGCTCTGGCGACGTGATCCCGAAGGTGCTCGGTCCCGACCTGGCCCGGCGGACCGGGGCAGAAGTGGCGTGGGTCCCGCCGATCACCTGCCCCTTCTCGGGCACGGTGTTGGTAAAACTCGAGGGAGAGGTCAACCGCTACTGTCCCGATCCGCACTGCCCCGGTCGGAGCTACGAAGCGCTGGTGCACTTCGTCTCGCGGGCCGGCCTCGACATCGTCGGGCTCGGTCCCGAGCGACTGCGCCAGCTCCTCGAGGCGGGCCTGATCACCTCTGCGGCCGACCTCTTCACGCTGACCGTGGAGCAACTCCTCCCGCTCGAGCGGTTCGCGGAGACGGCCGCCACCGGCTTGGTGGAGGCGATCACTGCCGCGAAGGCCAAACCGCTGCGCTCCCTCCTGGTCGCCCTCGGCATCCGGCATGTCGGCAGCGCGGCGGCGAAGCTGCTCGCCAGGCGGTTCGGCTCTCTCGCCGCCCTTCGCGCGGCCTCCGCGGACGAGGTCGAAGCCCTGGACGGTATCGGCCCGGCGATCTCGGGGGCGCTGCAGGAGTTCTGGGCCGACCCGGTCCACCGCGCGCTGCTCGACCGGCTGACCACGCTGGAGGTGGCCCAAGGAGCGGATGCCGCCGTGGCGCCCGACGGACCGCGTCCGCTGGCCGGGATGATCCTCGTCCTGACCGGCTCGCTCCCGACCCTCACGCGCGGACAGGCCGCCGAGCTGATCGAGCGGGCCGGGGGGACGGTCAAGTCCTCGGTGTCGAAGAAGACCTCGCTGGTGGTGGCGGGGAGCGACGCGGGCGACAAGCTCGCCAAGGCCGAGGCGCTGGGTGTCGCGGTGATCGACGAAGCCGAGCTCTTGCGGCGCGTCGGGTCCGCGGCGTAGGTTGGCCGCCATGTCCTCCATGCGGATCGCCCCGTCCTCCCTGCATCGTCTGCGCCGCCGACTCGCCCCGCTGGGACCGGCCGAGGGCGCAGCGATCCTCCAGGAGGCCGGGTTTGCCACGGGCGAGGCACTCGCCACCGCATGGCGCAACCGCGTGGCCGAACGCACCGGCCTGGAGGACCCCGCCCTGCTTGATACCCGCTGGTTCGGGCCCCTCCTCGACGAACTCTGCGTCACGCTCGGGTACGGCTCGCTCGCGGTCACCTCCCTGGGCGACTCGGTCATGCTGCTCGAGAGTGGGGATTGGGCGGAAGCCGAGCCGGGACAGGCCGGGTCACCGGGGTGCCACTTCAGCTGTGGGTGCCTGGCCGCCTTCCTGACCGAGCAGGCAGGGGCACCACTCGGGGTGCTGGAGGTGGAGTGCCGCACGGCGGGTGATGCGGCGTGCCGCTTTCTGGCGGCGGGCGAGGCAACGCTCGCGCAGGTGATCGATCTGCAGGTGGCGGGGGGGGACTGGCGCGACGCCATGCCAGGCGCGGACGTCCCCCCCCCAGTATCCTAGCTCCCGCCGACGCGCTCCTCGAGGTCGGGACGCAGGACCAGCTCCCCATCCACGATCACTTCCCGATCCCACGGCAGCACGATCGCCTTGGGGGTCTCGAACGCGTGGTAGTCGGGCGCCCACGCCCCCGTCCGGAACGACACCGCGCTGCGGACGTCCGCGGGCTGCAGGGCGCGCACGCTCGCGAGCGCGAGCTTCATGGTGGCGCCGGAGTCGCAGGTCTCGTCGACAATCAGCACGCGGCGCCCGCGGATCGAGGGGGGCGGCGCGACCACCAGCGTCGGGTCCTCGAGGGCCTCGGGGCGGGCGATCGTCATCGTGGCCAGGTCGCGCCGCAGGATGGTGGCAATGATGGCGGCCGGGATGACCCCGGCCTTGGCGACGCCGAGAACGATCTCCGGGTCATAGCCCCGGGCGACCCGCACGGCGAGGGCGCGACAGAGCTCGCCGAAGAAGGGCCAGTCCACCTCGAGCAGGTCACGCTGGGGATCGGGAGCAAAGCGGGACATGGGAACTCCGGCGGATGGGGGACCTCCAGAAGGTACACCCGGCCCCCGAGGTGGGCTACACGGAAGGGCCACGCGTTGCCCGGCGTGCCGGCGGGGCCTAGTTTTCCCCGATGCCAACCTTTCCGGACGCTGCGCACCAGTGAGCTGGTGGAAGCGTATCCTGGCCGGCGACGATGACGCCCCGGCCCCGCGACGCCTCGACTACCTCAACGAGGGACTTGCCCTTGAGCGCCAGGGCGACTTCGATGGGGCAATCACGTCGTATCAGCTGGCGCTCCGTGACCAGCCCCACGACGTGCGCATCCTCCAGTACATCGCGATCGCCCTCTCCAAGACCGCGCGCTACGAAGAGGCGATCCGGCACTACCGCCGTGCCCTCGAGCTGCACGACGACCTGGCCGGCGCGCACTACGGACTGGCCTTCCTCCTGCTGCGTCGGGGCGACACGGTGCCGGCGGCGGAACACCTCCGGGCGTTTCTGGCCAAACCCCCGCGCGACGGCGAGATGAGCCGGTGGGTGCAGCACGCCCGGACGCAACTGGCGGCCCTTGAGGGGGCGCCGGCGGGCGCCGAGGAGGGGGCATGAGGGCCCAGCTCGCCACAGCGCTCCTGCTGCTCGGTGGCGCGGCGTGCAGTGACCTTCCGGTCACCGGGGACGGTGTCGTCGCCCTCCAGATCACGACGCCCGTCACCCTCACGCTCCGGCAGGGCGAGTCCGTCACCCTCACGGCGCGGGCCCTGGACGCCAGCGGGGAGCCGGTGGCGGCAGCGGTCGAGTGGTCCACGCCGGACACGACGGTGACCGTGTCCGCGTCCGGCGTGGTTACCGGGGTGACGGGCAGCGGCGTCGGCCGCGTGCAGGCCGCGGTCGGTACGCTCAGCTCCAACCTGATCACGTTTACGCTCCAGCCCCCCCCCACCGGCCTTCGTGCCGGCCCCTGACCCCGCTCGATCGCCCCGCCCGGGAGCCCGGATGTCGCCCACCACCCTGAATGCCCTGTTCTTCGACGCCATTGCCCTGCACGCCGCCCATCCCGTCGCCATGCGCCGGAAGGTGGAGGGTCGCTGGCAGGCACTGACTCATCAGGAACTCCTGACGGAGGTGCGGCACGTCGCGGCGGCGCTGCGGGACCTCGGGTTGGGGAAGGGCGATCGGGTCGCGATTCTGTCGGAGAATCGCCCGGAGTGGGCGATCGCCGACTTCGCGTGCCTCGCCACGCGGATGACCGACGTCCCCGTCTACCCGACGCTGCCGGCCTCGCACATCGCCTACATCCTCAAGGACTCGGGCAGTCGGGCCATCTTCTGCTCCACCCAGGCGCAACTCGAGAAGGTGCTGGAGATCCGCGAGGAGCTGCCCGAGCTGCAGCATGTGATCCTGTTCGACGACGCCACCGTCCTGCCCGAGGGCGTCCTCGCGTTCCGTGCGTTGGAGGCGCGCGGCGCCGCCGCCGCGGATCGGTATCCCGACTGGGAACGCGAGGCACGAGACGCGGAGCCGGACGACCTGGCCACACTCATCTACACGTCGGGGACCACCGGGGAACCGAAGGGAGTGATGCTCTCGCACGGGAACATCACCAGCAACGTGGTGGCCTCGTTGCAGGTGCTCGCCCTGCGGTCCACCGACGAGTGCCTCTCCTTCCTCCCGCTGTCGCACATCTTCGAGCGGATGGTCGGGCACTACACGATGCTCTACGCCGGCACCGTCATCAACTACGCCACCAGCATGGACGCCCTCCTGGTCGAGATGAACGAGGTCCACCCGACGGTCATGGCGAGCGTGCCGCGCCTCTACGAGAAGATCTACAGCGGTGCGGTGGAGGCCGCGATGCAGGGCGGCGGTCTCAAGCGCGCCATCTTCGAGTGGGCCCGGGCCACCGGCGAAAAGCGGCTCGACTACGTGCTGGCGCGCCGGCGCGTCCCGCCCGGTCTCGCCCTGGCACACCGGGTCGCCGACCGTCTGGTGTTCCGGAAACTGCGGGCCCGCATGGGTGGGCGCCTGCGGTTCTTCGTCTCCGGCGGGGCGCCGCTCAACCCGGAGATCTGCCGTTTCTTCCTCGCTGCCGGCCTCCCCATCCTCGAAGGCTACGGCCTCACCGAAACCTCGCCGGTGATCAGCGTGAACACTTTCGAGATGCTCAAGCCCGGCACGGTGGGCCGCCCGATTCCGGGGGTGGAAGTGAAAATCGCCACCGACGGCGAGATCCTCACGCGCGGGCCGCACGTGATGCAGGGCTACTACCAGAAGCCCGAGGCGACCGCCGCGGCGATCGATGGCGACGGGTGGTTTCACACCGGCGACATCGGGATCCTCGACGCCGACGGCTGCCTGCGCATCACGGACCGGAAGAAGGACCTGATCGTCACGGCCGGGGGGAAGAACATCGCGCCACAACCGATCGAGGCGATGCTGAAGACCAACAAGTTCTTCGTCAACGTGGTCATGTTGGGCGACAAGCGCCCCTTCCCGATCATGCTGCTGGTGCCGAACTTCACGGCCGTGGCGGCGTGGGCCCGGGTCAAGGGATTGCCGATGCTCGCGCAGGAGGAGTTGGTACGGGTGCCTGAGGTGCAGGACAAGCTCGAGCGCGAGGCGCGGAAGTCGCTCCGGGACCTGGCCCAGTACGAAACCCCGAAGAAGTTCCTCGTGCTCCCGCGCGACTTCTCGATCGAGACCGGCGAGCTCACGCCCAAGCTATCGGTCAAACGGAAAGTGGTGGAGGCCAACTACGCCACGGAGATCGAGGCGCTGTACGCGGTGGAGTGAAGTGTCCTACCCCTTCCGCACCACCCACGCGCCACCCGCCTCGGCGAGCAATGCATCACCGATGCCGAGGGGCGGGGGCGTCCCCTCCCCCGCGAGCCGGAGACCCGGAAGGATGCTCCCCAGCGCCGGGATGGCCATCGCTGCCGCATCTGCCCCCAGGACCACGCCACGCATGGCGTGACGCTTGATCGGCCAGACCGCGGATCGGAGCACGCTGATCGCGGCGCCAGGCAGGAGCGCGTCCGGTGGATTGATGGCCACGATCCCCACCCCGGGGAGGGCCGCAATCAGGTCGGGGGCCAGCGCCCCGGCACGCCCGGCAACCACGACCCAACCGCCCGGTCCATCGAGACCAAGCAGTGCCACAGCGCCCTCCGCATCGAAGGGAGGGGCACCCTCGGCGGGTGTCCCCCCCCCAAAGGCGGGAATGGCGTTCTCCCATGCCGTGCCCCACCCGCAGACCGGACAGCCGAGGTGGCCGGCGAGCACCCGGCGGTCGTCCATCCGCTCGGGCAGCAGCACCACGAACGACTCCTCGTGCGACATCGGACAGCGCAGATGATCGGTGAGCTCAATGTGCACTAGGGTCGGAACTCCACCCAGGTCAAGACCCCAGGCGCCACGATCACCTCGCGCTCGATCCATGCGCCGCCGATTGTGGTCCGCAGCCGGTGCGTCCCGGCCGGGACATCGCTGATGGCGAAGTGCTCGCCGTACATTGGGCTCGGCGCGTTGCGCGGGCCATACGTTTCGGCGAAGGCGAACGGCGTCTCGCGCGGCAGTGGCTTGGTGATGCCATAGATGCGCGCCTGCGGCACCGCGGCACCCGTGGCATCGATGACGCGGCCCGCAATCGCCCCGGTGCCCGGCAGTGGTTCGATCCAGAGCTCGGGATTGGTCGCGTAGGGCGGGAAGCGGACCGCGGGATCCACGATGGTGCGCACCGAGTCCATCGGCGAGGCATGCACCTCGAGGTGGAGGTGATCGTTGGTGGCGCGCCCGCTGTTGCCGACGCGTGCGATCTGCTGACGGGTACGAACCCGATCGCCCACGGCGGCGTCGAGGCCGACGTTGTGGTAGTACACCGAAAACACGACACGTTGCTCCCCGCCGATGAGGAACAGCGGATCGTCGTGGCGGATGGCCACGGTGAGCGCGCCCTGTTCGGCGGGACCGGCCCAGACCACCACGCCGTCACCGATGGCGAGGACGGGCGTGCCGTCGGCGTTGTTGAATTCGATCCCCTGGTGCGGCTGGAAGTTGCCGCCCATCGTGGAGCCGAAGCGATAGGTCTGATCAATGTGGGCGTTGTCGCACGGGCGGATCGGACGGACGAACGGTGGATTCCACGGCCGGGTGTCGGGCGCGGCCGGACGGCCGGCACCGGGGAGCGGCATGGCCGCGGGGGTGGGCTCCGGATTACGGAGTCCGAAGCTCGGTCGCCCCTCGCCATCGCGGGACACATTCGTACCGCTGAAGATCCAGGTGATCGGCACGAGGAGATCCATCGCCCGGCTCTGGCCAAGCTGGCACCGGGCACCCTGCACCACCGCCTGATGCCCGTGCTGGTCGACGAGGCCGAGTCGGGTAAGGTACTCGCCGCCGAGCACAGCGAGGGCAGTGGCGGCCGGCCCCTTCGCGGCGGGTCCCACCCCATCCACGAGCGCCACCCAGCGCGCGCCATCATCCGACGTGACCTGGATCCCGTCGGCCGTGGCGATCACCGTGGTGTCGCCCACGGTGATGATCCCCTGCGGAGCGACGTATTGCCACTCGGGGCCGAGCTGGGAAAAGGTCCAGTTCTTCCAGGTGCGCCCGTCGTCGCGGGAGAGCCCCCAGCCGTTGCCGATCGTGCCGACCCACACCTGATCGCGCGGTCCGAAGGCAATGGCGTGCACGAAGTCCCACGAGAGCGAGGTGTCGGTGGTGTCGCTCCGGATCCGCCGCCACGGCTGCCGACCCTCGCCGGCCGGTCGCACGAGCACACCGTGCCCGTACGTCCCGACCCACGTCTCCCCGTTCGGTCGGGTGACCCGGACCAGTTCGATCACCGGCCACCCGTCGAGTTCCGTCGGCATGGACTGCGCCGGGAGCGCAAGTGGGAACAATACGAGGAGCCACGCGAGCCGCGAGCGCATCCGACCGAACAGGTTGCGCCTCGCCCCTGGGATAGAACTCACCATCAGAACCTCCGGTTGCTGTTCCCCGTTCATCAGGGCTTCCTCACCCCGGCCCCATCCGCACCAGCTCGATGTGCACCCCGCGAGGCTGGGTCGCGGCCCACACCACCGCCTCGGCCACGTCGCCCGGCCGCAGCATGTCGGCGCGGTTGAGGAAGCCGTCGCGGGCGTCGGGGTTCACCGGGTCCCACACGGCGGTGTCGGTCGGCCCGGGCGAGACCAGCATGCACTGCACGCCCGAGCCGCGGTACTCCTCCAGGAGGACCTCGTGCAGGCCGCGCACGGCAAATTTCGAGGCGGCGTAGGCGGCGTTCTCGGGAAAGGCGCGCCAGTCGGCGATGCTGCCCACCAGGAGGTGCCGCCCGTGCCCTCGCGCACGCATGCGCGGGAGGACGTGTCGGGCGATCGCGAACGGTGCTTCAAGGTTGATGGCGAGCTGTTCGCGGAGGAGATCATCACTGGTGGCCTCAAGCGGCGCGAGCAGGAAGGCACCGGCGTTGTTGACCACCAGATCCGGGAGCGGATGGGCCGTGCCGAGGCCGGCGAGCACCACGCTGCGGGAGGCGGGGTCGGCCAGGTCCACGCGCAGATCGATCGCGCCGGGCAGGGCGGGCATCACCGAGCGCGCCATGCGGAGCACCGTCCACCCCCGGGTGGTGAGGGCGGCGGCCACCGCGGCGCCGATCCCCCGGGAGGCCCCGGTGACCAGCGCCACCTGAGGGGGGGGGGAGGTCACGTCAGCCGCCCTCGTACTCGACATAGTTGCGCGGCGTCTCCCAGAGGCGGACACGCGCGAGCCGGCCCGCCGGGATGCGCGGCGCGAGCTGCTCCCAGATGAAGATCGCGATGTTCTCCGCCGAGGGCAGGTGGTCCTGGAACCAGGGCACGTCGAGGTTCAGGTTGCGATGATCGAGCACGGCATGCACGTGCTCGTCGAAGAGCATCTTCACGACGCCGACGTCCACCACGTACCCGGTCTCGGGCGAGATCTCGCCCTCGACGCAGAGCTCGACCTCGTAATTGTGGCCGTGGTAGTTGGGGTGATTGCACGGCCCGAAGGTGGTGCGGTTCCACTCGTCCGACATGGCCGGATTGTGGAGCCGGTGGGCGGCGTTGAAGTGGGCGCGGCGGACAACAAGGGCGCGGGGCATCGCGAGTCCGGATGTGGGGCGGAAAAACGAGCGGCGCAGCCCGTGCAGATCGGAGCGGCGCCGCAGGACCGTGACGACGGCGGGGAGGATGTCTTGAAGCCCGTGGAGAAACGCTTGGCACCCTCTCCCCGTCTCCCGCCTTCCCACTCTGGGGCATGGCGTCGGACATGGAATGTGGGCCCGTCCTCGGACCTGTTGGCTCAAGTACGTATGGTTCCCCGCCATCGCACGGCCACGGCTATAATACCGTCCGGGACCGGGCCAGTCAATCAGGAGCGGTCCCGTGCGACATCACCTTTACCCCGGAGTGGATCCCATGTTCGAGCTGCTCGCTGGCCTCGCCCTGATCGCCGCGTGGGGGGTGCTCCAGTTCGTGGTGCAGCCGGCAACCGGCTGGATCCACGTGCTGCTCATCGCGGGGGTGGTCGTGGTGATTCGGGGGATCGTGGTCCGCGACGCCGCGCGGCCATCGGTCGGCTGACTCACCCGGCCACAGCAGCCCCAACCCACGGCGCCGCCACCCGGCGGCACGCGTCGCGCAGCACTGCCGGCGGGGCGACCAGCGAGATCCGCACGTACCCTGCCCCGCCCGGCCCGAAGCCACTCCCCGGCGTGATCACGATCCGCTCGTCGGCCATCAACTGGTCGGTCACCTCCCAGTCGGTCATCCCGGCGGGCACCGGCAGCCAGAGATACATCCCCGCCACGGGTGGCGTCACCGTCACGCCGGCATCGGCAAAGCCGGCCACCGCCGCCTCGAAACGCGCCGCGTACCCGACCCGCAACTCGGCTGAGAGGGCCTCCGCGTTGGCGAAGGCGAACGCGCCGGCGCGCTGCACGACCGTCGGCACCCCGTAGCCCACCAGGGTGCGATAATTGTTCAGGGCGGCGCAGACATCGGCGCGTCCGCACACCACACCCAACCGCAGGCCAGCCATCGAGAAGTTCTTGGAACCGGAGTGGATCTCGACCGCCACCTCCAGCGCGCCCTCCACCTCGAACACGCTGGGTGCCGGTGCGCCGCGCTGCACCAATTCGCTGTAGGCGATGTCGCTGATCAGGATGATGTCGTGCCGGCGGCAGAAGGCGACCGCCTCGGCCCAGCGCTCGCGGGTCGTGACCGCCCCGGTCGGATTGTTGGGGAAGTTGAGCAGCAAGAACTTCGTGCGCGCCGCCACCGCAGGATTGATCGCCCCGAGGTCCGGCCAATAGCCGGTGTCGGCGGTGACAGGTAGCCGGATGAGATCTGCCCCAGCGGCCGCCACTGCGCGCTCGTAGACGGGATAGGCGACATCGGTGATGAGCATCGCATCACCCGGCTCCAGATAGGCGAGCACCAAGTGAGCCAGCGCCTCCTTGGCCCCTGCGGTGGGAACCACCTCCCGCACCGGATCGAGGGTGACCCCGAAGCGGCGGTGCATGTACGCCGCGAAGGTCTCACCGAAGGCCCGCTCACCTGACATCGCCGGGTAGCCATGCGCCCGCTTGTCCCGCACTGCCGTAGCCACGGCCTCGATCAGCGCATCAGGCATCGGCTGGTCCGGCGAGCCGAGGGAGAGATCCAGCACCGCATGCCCCGCCGCCTCGATGACGCGCTTGCGGGCGATCAGCGTCGTGACGACGTAGGGCTGGACGACACGGAGGAGAGCGGGGGTAGTGGGCACGTGACATCTCCGACAGCGCGGCGAGAGGGGCTCGATAGCGCGGGGATCTTGGCCTGATGGCTCCCGGTTGGCAAGCCAGCAACGAGATCGGGACGGAGCCGCGCCGCATCGCGCAGGTAGGCATGCACCGCGCGCCGAGCGCCCCAATGTCGCTGGACGTGCAGCATCACCCGCAGGCAACGCGGCAGGCCGTTCGGCACCGCGATCTCGGTGGTGCAGAGCAGCGGCACGTCGTGCCAGCCTGCAACGCGCGCCGCCTCAGCGGGAAAGGCGCTCACCAAGTCGGGCGTGACGCTGAAGATGGCGGAGACCAGCTCGTGGTCGGCGAGGTCATTGGTGGCCCGCAACTCGGCCACGAGCTCCAGCACCGCCTCACGAATGGCGGTCGGATCGTCGCTCGGCACCGAGATGGCACCGCGAATCGCCCGCATGGTCGGGACGCGGAGTGCCCCGCGTAACCATCGACCGAGCGTCATGCCGCCACCTCCTGCGCCACCGCACGGCGGGCCACCAGCACGAACCGGGTTCGGTTGCCCGGATGGTCCGCAATGTCCCGCGCCAGGATCTCGAGGCCATAGCGTTCGGCCGCCTCGGCCGGCGCGACCGCGGCGCGCGTCCAGTCGCGATCTGCGGCCAGCTCCCGGGCCGCGCCGGCGGTGTCTTCTGCGCCCCGCGGCACCAGCTTGCGCGCCGAGAGCCAGCGGGCGCACTGCGCGAGCGCAATGGGGTGGCTCTCCACGTGCCGGATGGAGGCCAGGTCGGCACCGGGGAGCGCGAGGAGACAGAGCGTGATCGGCATCTCCAGCTCGCCGATCACCTCCAACTCCGGCCGCGCCGCGATGGCGGCAAGCGCCTCATGCACAGGCCCGGCAATGGAGTTCTCGACCGGGAGGATGGCCATCTGGGCTCGCCCGCTCGACACCGCCGCGGCGGCAGCGGCAAAATCGGCGTGCGGCTGGGCCACGGCACGCGGATCGTGCTGCAGCGCAGCGAGGTGGGAGAAGGCACCGGGGGCGCCCTGAAAGGCGATACGCATCGGTCGAGCTCCTGGCTGGTGGAAACGCAAACGGCCCTATCGCTGAGCGAGAGGGCCGTGGAGTGTTCGGTGCGCCTGTCCTGACTACTGCGTGCGCCGACCCCCAGCCCTCTCATCGAGATAGGCCGTAAAGTCAAAGGCGAAGTACCAGGCGTTGGCGCGGATCATGATCCCTCAGCTTACCCAGCGCGGGTGGGGGTTGTCAAGCACCCCCCTTCCCTGGCGCAGCGCGCCGCAACATCCCCTCAAATCTCCCAGTTGGTCAGGGCGATCCCGTGGGCAGGGACCTCCTCATGCCCTTCGAGGGTGAGGCGCAGGTCGGTCCACTGGACGCGCCAGCCATCATCAATCAGCCGCCGATAGAGGTCGGGGAAACGCCCTTGGCACCGCACCGCACAGCCGCCCAGGCCGCGCACGGAGGCCTCCGCCTCTGCCGCCGCGATTGCCGCGCGGGCCGAGGGGAGGTCCTTCGCCACGAGCTTCAGGACGCGGAGGTCCTCAGCGGCGCGACCTGCCGCGAGCGGGGCCACATGCCACAGCGCAAACGCCGCGAGCCGGCCGTCGGCGTCGCGAACGAGAGAGACATCCCCCAACCCGATCTGCAGGGTGAGCTCGATTTCCCGCGTGAAGTCGCTGCCGGACACGACCGCCTCGGTGAGCTCTCGGCACTCCTGCAGCACGAGCCGCCGCTGCACGCCATCGACCTCCCCCGCCCTGGGCGCCGTCGGCGCGAGGCCGCGCCGCACCTCCGCCTGCAGGGTGATGGTGAGCGGCCCCGGCCGGAAGCCCAGGCGCGAGTAGAAGCCGATGTTGTCGAGCGTCCGGGGCATCGTCTCCAGGCCGATGGTGCGGACCCCGCTCTCGCGGAGCCAGCGGATGCCGGTCAGGACGACCTCGCGCCCGAATCCCCCCCCCTGAAGGTCACTGCGCACCGCGAGCGGCCCCATCCAGCCTTCGCGGCCGGAGCGGTGCACCATGTTGAACGCGACCAGGTCGCCGCGCTCGTCGCGCCAGATCATCGCACCGGCGTCGGCGAGGTCGATCGCGTATTGCCAGATCGCGGCACTGAGGTGGGGGACGCGCACGCCGGTCAGTCCGTCACGCCGGTAGCGCTCGGTGAACGCCTCGGAGAAGAGCCGGTTCAGGGCGGTGATGTCACGGGACGTGGGCCGGGTGGGGGCCGTCACCTCGGCCTCACGCCGCCACATCGCCCACCTCCACGCGGTCATCGCGCACCGTGGTCACGCCGCGCTCGACATCGTACGACACGCGCAGGAGGCGATCGACGGCGTCGCGCATCCCCTCGATGTGGCTGATGATGATCACCTGCGGGAAGCGGTCGCTGAGGGCCCGGAGGAGATCGAGCACCGCCTGGCGCCGCTCATCGTCCAGCGACCCGAAGACCTCGTCGAGGACCAGGAGCGCGAGCGGTTGGCCCGCGCGCTCCGCGATCATCTGCGAGATCGCCAGCCGGAGGGCGAGATGGACCACGTCCTCCTCCCCGCCGGAAATGACCGGCTTGGCCTCGCCATCCTCGACGATGGTGGCCACGTAGTCCTCGCTGAGGTCGAGGTCCGCATAGCGCCCCGCGGTGAGGTCGCGGAGGAACGTGGAGGCCCGCTCGGCGAGGTCGGGCCGCAACTGGAGGTTGAGCTCGGTGCGGAGGTCGCCGAAGGCGCGATCAAGTTCCTGCAGGCGGGTGAGCTCCGCCCCGAGCGCGCGCGCACGATCGGCCTTGGCTGAGCGGTCAGCCTGACGCGCGAGGGCCGCCGCCCGCAATTGTTCCGCGCCGGTCATCGCGGTGGCGCTGCGGGTCGCCTCGACCGCAACGGCCTGGACGCGTTGTTCGGTGGCACGCACCCGGGCCTCGAGCGCCGCGAACGCCTCCGGGTCCCATCCCAGCGCGGCGAGCCGGACGTCGAGGTCGGCGAGCGCCTGCTCCGCGATGGTCGCCACCTGCTCGGCCTCGGCGGCCTCGGTGCCGAGCAACGCCGCGCGCGCCGCCACGCCCTGGAGCTGGTCGTGCTCGCGGCGGAGCGGTTCGAGCGCTGCCAAGGTCCGGCGCACGGCATCGTGACGGGCCGCATCGTACGTGGCGGCCGGTCCGGTGACCTGCGCCTCAAGGCTGGCGAGCAACTCGGCCATGCGCGTGAGGTCGGTGCGCAGGCTGGCGGCCCGGCGGGCCTTCGCCTCGCCCTCGGCGGTCGCCTCGGTGGCGGCGCGCACCGTCTGGTCGACCGCCTGGCGCTCCGCCTCCAGGGTGTGCACCTCCTCGGGCGGCGTGGCGAGCTGCTCCACCCGCTGCTTGAAGTATCCACCGCTGGCCTGGACCTCATCCAGACGGATCTGCAGGAGCGCCAAGGTGCGGCGGTAGTCCTCGCCAAGCGGCCGATTGCAGGTGGGACAGATGCCATCCGGGCCCGCGGTCTCGATCGCCTGGTATTGCTCCCGGAGGCCTCGGTATTCGTCGCGGAAGGCGTCGAGCTTGGTGCGCGCTTCCTGGGCATTCTGCGTGTGGTGGGTGCGCGCCTCGGCGAGGCGTCCCTCAACCTCCTGGCGCACCTGGATGGCCGCGGCACGCGCCGCAACCAGCGCCGCCACGGCGGCGGTGTCGGGAAGCGCCGCAAGCTCCGCCTCGACCGTGGTCCGCCGACTGCGCAGCTCGTCGCGCTGCGCCACCACGCGGCTGCGCGCAGCCACCGCTGCAGCCGCGGCAT
>JBBQQJ010000061.1:0-13619 GCA_038216165.1 Gemmatimonadales bacterium
CACCCTGCAGTCGGAAGGCGAGGGGCCGCCGGTCGAATTCTGGACCCAGGTGGGCGTCATTGCCGGCGTCGGGGGGCTCATTGCCGTGCTCGGACGACGTCTGGCCGGCGCGTCGGAAAAACAGGATGCGCTCGCGGAGGCATTGGCCCAGGTCCGCCTTGAGGCCGACGAGATCCTGGCCACCATTCAGTCGGGGGTGATCACGGTCGATGGCGAGGGGCGGCTGGGGTACATCAACCCGCGCGCGCGGCGCATCCTCGGCGACGCCGGCGACGCCTTCGTGGCGGGCACCCCGGTGTTGGAGTCGCTCCGTTCACGCTCGCGCGACCTGCATGCGGCGATCGACCGGGGGATCCGCTCGGGCGGCCGTATCTCCCGGGGCGAGGCGTCGGTGCGCCGGGCCGACGGTACCCTCTTCCCGGTCGGGGTCAGCACCACGACGTTCCTGCGGCCGGGTAGCGAGCGACCCTCCGTCACGGCCATCTTCACCGACATCTCGGACCTGAAGCGGTTGCAGGAGTTCCGTCTGCGTGCCGAGCGGATGGAGGCGGTCGCGGCGCTCTCGGCATCGCTGGCGCACGAGATTCGCAATCCGCTCGCGGCGATCCGGAGTGCGGTGGAACAGCTCGCCGGCAACGCGAGCGATGACAGCGACGACCAGGTCCTGGCCCGGTTGGTGATGCGCGAGAGCGCACGCCTCAACCGCCTGCTCAGCGAGTTCCTGGATTTCTCCCGGGTGCGGGCCACCGCGTTCGAGACGCTCGACCTGCTGACCCTGGCGGAGGACGTGGCGCGGGTGCTCACGGAGCACCCCGAGACGCGGGGGACCGCGATCGAGGTCACGGGCGAATCGATTGCGCTCGATGCCGATGCCGACCTGCTGCACCGGATCGTGAGCAACCTCACCCTCAACGCCGCGCAGGCGATGGCGGGGCGCGGGCGCGTAGTGATCGGGGTGGGCCGGGCGCGGGCGGGCGAGGCGCCGAGCGGCCTCTTCGAGCGGAGCGTCAAGCTGACGGTGCGCGACGACGGGCCGGGCATCCCTGAGGCAGTGCGGGAGCGATTGTTCGAACCGTTCGTGACCGGGCGCGTGGGGGGCAGCGGGCTCGGGCTGGCCATCGTCCAGCGGGCCGTCGCCTCGCATCGCGGGATCATCATCGTGGACTCCCCTCCCGGGGGGGGGACGACCTTCTCCATTTTCTTGCCGGCCACCATGGATCGGGAGGACGCAGCATGAGCCAGGAGCAGCCGATCATCCTCGTGATCGACGACGAGGGCGGGATCCTCGACACGATCCGCATCCTCCTCAAGAAGGAGGGCTACGAGGTGGTGACCGCCCAGGGCGGCAAGGCGGGGGTGGAGGCGGTCCGCACCGCGGGGGCCGACATCGTCCTCACCGACGTACGGATGCCCCAGGTGACCGGGCTCGACATCCTGCAGGCGGTCAAGGAGCATGACCCGATGACGCCGGTCATCCTCATGACCGCCCAGGCCTCGCTGCAGAGCGCGATCCAGGCAGTCAATGTGGGCGCGTTCTACTACCTGCAGAAGCCATTCGCCAACGACGAGCTCCTCGCGATTCTCAAGCGGGCATGTGAGTTCCGCCAGATCCGCGTCGAGAACAAGCAGCTCAAGCAGGAGATCCGCCGCGCCGGTGGTGGCAAGGGCAACGGGCACGTCACCCGTCCGATCGGCAAATCGCGGCGCTTCCTCGATGTCCTGCGCCTCGCCGAGCTGGTGGCACCGACAGACTCGACCGTCCTCATAGGCGGGGAGAGCGGCACCGGCAAGGAAGTGCTCGCCCGCTTCCTCCATGAGGCCTCCGCGCGCACGGACGGCCCGTTCATGTCGATCAACTGCGGGGCGCTGCCCGAGACCCTCCTCGAGAGCGAGCTGTTCGGTCACGTGAAGGGCTCCTTCACCGGCGCGGTGCGCGACAAGCAGGGCCTGTTTGCTGCCGCGCGCGGGGGCACCTTCTTCATGGACGAGGTCGGCGAGATGCCCCCCTCGCTGCAGGTCAAGCTCCTGCGCGTCCTGCAGCAGCGTGAGGTGATCCCGGTCGGCGCGACCGATGCCATCCCCGTGGACGTGCGGATCATCGCCGCCACGAACCGTGACCTCGAGGAGGAGGTGCGGCGCGGCAACTTCCGCTCCGACCTCTTCTACCGGCTGAACGTGATCGCGGTCGACCTGCCGCCGCTGCGCGATCGCCGGGACGACCTGATCCTCCTGATCGATCGGTTCCTCGAGGATATGGCGGGAGCGGGCGAGGCACCGCGCGCCCTCAGCAGCGAGGCACTCGATGCGGTGATGGTCTACGAGTGGCCCGGCAACGTGCGTGAGCTCCAGAACGCGCTCGAGCACGCGGTGGTGCTCTCCCGTGGCCCGCTGATCGAGCCGCAGCATTTGCCGGCTCGGATCACCAGTCAGAAGAAAGAGCCGTTGGTGGCGGAGCGGTCGCAGCCGAACCCGGCACTCGACCTGATCGAGCGCGCCTACATCATGTTCGTGCTGCAGGCCGAAGGCGGCAACAAGACGCGCGCCGCCGAGGTGCTCGGCATCGACCCGAGCACACTGTACCGCAAGCTCAGTCGGTACGAGGGAGGCGAGGGAGCGGCCAAGTAGGTGGCCCGCCGTGCTGCGCTGGTGATCCTCGCGCTGGCATTCCTCCCCCCCGCCTCGGGGGGGCGGTGGTTCGAGTGGCTCGGCGGGACTACCCTCGCCGTGGCCGTGGGGGCGGTGCTCGCGGCCCTCGCCCCGCGCCTCACACGACACCGACCGCTCCCGTCACTGGCCGACCGCTGGTGGACCGGCGGCCGCCGGGCCGACCTGCTCGTGGCGGTTGCGGCGATAGGGGCGTATGCGATCCTCTCCCACGTCCTGTTCGATGGACGTCCCGCTGTCATTGACGAGGTGGTCGCGCTGTGGCAGGCGGAATGGCTCGCGCGTGGCCACGTCAGCGGCCCGCTCACCGCGCCGCTTGCCGCCATCCTCACCCCCTACACCGCCGAGCGTGCAGGCCGTCTCATGGGGCAGTATCACCCGGGCGGTCCGTTGCTCCTCGTCCCGGGTGTCTGGGCAGGACTCCCGTGGCTCGTGGTGCCGATCTGGGGGGGGGGGGGCGTCTATGTCTGGGCGCGCCTCGTGCGGCGACTCGAGCCGGATCCCGCGACGGCGCTCGGGGCCGTGGTCCTCTTGGCGCTCTCCGCGTTCTGGGCGGCGCTCGCCGCCAGTCAACTGGGTCATGTCCCCACGGTCACGCTCCTGCTGGCTGGCGGGGTCTGCTTCGCGGCAGCGGTACAGGACGACGCGGCCCGCCCGCGCACGGCGCTCGCCATGGGATGCCTGTTGGGGGCGGCCGCCGTGATCCGACCCCTCGAGGCGGCCGCATTCGCCGTCCCCGCGGGGGCGGCGCTGCTCTGGCGGGCGCGTCGGGGGCAACCACACCTTCTGGCGCTCCTGGTGTCAGGGGGGGGGATGGCGGTGATGCTCGCGGTCGTGGCCGCCCTCAACGGATGGCACACCGGGGATCCGCTGCAGTTCGGCTACATCGCGGTGTGGGGCCCGGCGCACGCGCCGGGCTTCCATGCGGCGCCGTGGGGGCCGGCGCACACGCCGGCCCTCGGGCTCCGCAACACCCTCCGCAACGTGCAGGACCTGCAGGACCTCCTGCATGGTGGCGTGGTGCCGGCGCTCCTGGCCCCGCTGCTGGCGCTCGCGGCGTGGCGCCGTCGGCTGGGCGCCGCCGACCGCTGGCTCCTCGTCGCCTCCGGTCTGCTCGTGGTGGCGTATTGGGCCTACTGGCACGATGGCCGCTGGCTCGGCCCGCGCTTTCATCTGCCGCTCGTCCCCGTGCTCGCCCTCTGGACCGCGCGGCTCCCGCGTGCCTTGGGTGGCAGCGCGGGTCGGGTGGCGGGATGGGCAATCGTGACGATGGTCGTCCTGGGCACGGCCACTGGCGTGCCGCGGCAGTATGCGGATCACCGCAGGGTCAACGCGGCCCTCCGGACCGACGTCCGTGCGCTGTTCAACGGGGCTGGCGTGCGCGACGGGGTGGTGCTGGTGCGTGAGGAACCGTGGCGGGTGGCGTCCGCGGAATTGCGCGCAGTTGGCGTCGCCAACGTGCGCGCGCGGGCCCTCGGCTCGGCGGATCCGTGCGCATCGCGTGTGGCCGCCCGGGCGGACACCCTCCCGGCCGAGTTGGACACGTTGCCCTCCATTGCCGCGCTCGAGCGCCAGCTCTGCGGGGAGGGCAGTGATGCCGACCTGACCGGTGCCGATGGCTCGGCCGCCATCCTCCTCGGCACCACCCCCACGCGACTGGTGGTGCGGGACCGGGGAGCCGACAATCTTTCCTGGATGGATGAGACCACCGTGCGGGAGCGTACCTGGGTGCTGTCATGGGAGCCCGGTGGCTGGTCGGCTGCCCGGGCGCCGCACCTCGTCCGCCTGGACGCCGACAGTGCGCTGGCCGATTGGGCGCGCGTGCGGGACCTCCGGGCGGGGCGATGGTAGCGCGCCTCGCGGGCCTCCTGCTGCTGGTGCTCGGCCTGCTGCCGATCGCCAACTGGATCCCCGGGGGGCATGAGGCCCCGTGGTACGGGGAGCGCCTCGCGCTCTGGACGAGCGGCGGGGCGATCCTGCTTGGTATCGCGGTTGTCGCTGCGATCGTCTTTCGACGTCGCCCAAGCCTCTGGCGCCCGGGGCTCTGGCATGGTCTCGGGCTGCGTTGGCAGGCCGGGGGGTGGAAGGCGGACCTCGCCATCGCCGTTGTGGGGCTCGTTGCCTACGGCACCGTGAGTCAGCTCATTCTGTCGGCCAAGCCGCTCCTGATTGACGAGATCATCCAGGTCTGGCAGGCGCGGGTCCTCGCGAGCGGGCGGCTGTGGGTCCCGACGCCGGAGCATCCCGAGTTCACCGCGGCGATGCACTTGGTGGACCTTGCTGGCCGGCGTTTTGGGCAATTCCCGGTTGGCGGTCCCGCCATGCTCATGCTCGGGACGCTCGTCGGGGCGGAATGGCTTGTCGGACCGTTCTTCGCGGCGGTGGCGGTGTTCGCCTTCGCACGGCTGCTCCGGCACATCGAGCCGGGCGCCGGGGTGGGGTTGGCCGCCGTGCTGCTCTTTGCCTTCGCTCCGTTCTGGCTGTTTCTCGGCGGGTCGATGATGAACCACGTCACGGTGACCGCCTGGTTGCTGGTGGCCGCGTGGGCGCTGGCGACGGCCGTCCGCGACGAACGCGCCCGCTGGTGTGTTGCGCTCACGTGCGGCCTGGCGCTCGGTGTTGCCGCGACCATCCGGCCGATGGATGCCGCGGCGTTCGCGCTCCCCACGGCGGCGTGGTTGTTCTGGCGCGTGCGGGCCGGACGTGCGCACCTCATACCGCTGCTGGCTAGCGGCGTGGGTGTCGCGGTGCCGCTCGCGGCGCTGCTCTACGTGAATGCCCAGCAGACCGGCGACCCGTTGCTGTTCGGGTACCTCGCGCTCTGGGGGAAGAGTCACGCACTCGGATTCCACGAGGTGCCTTGGGGCGAGGCCCACACGCCGCTCCGCGGTCTGGAGTTGGTGAACCTCTACCTGTTGCGGCTCCAGACCTACTTCCTCGAGACGCCGGCACCGGCGCTCCTTTTCGCCACAGCAGCGCTGCTTTTGGTGCGACGGCGCAGTGCGTTGGATCGCTGGATGCTGGCGGGCTCGGGACTGCTGCTGGTGTCCTATTGGGCGTATTGGCACGACGGCTTCTACCTCGGGCCGAGGTTCCTGTTGCCGCTCGCGCCGTGGCTGGCGCTCTGGACCGTGCGCCTGCCGGCGGTGCTTGCGGACCGTGGTGTGGCGCCCTGGGCGCGGCAGGGCGTGGTGACGGCCGGCGTTGCGGCGCTGGTGATGGGGGGGGCAATGCTGGCGCCGATCCGGGCGGGGCAGTACCGGAATGGGATGTACAACCTCCGGGTTGATCTCGATGCCCTCGCGTCGGCACAGGGTGTCACGCGCGGCACGGTGCTGGTGCGCGAGAGCTGGGGAGCGCAGCTCATTGCCCGGCTCTGGGCTGCCGGGGTCAGCCGGACCGAGGCGGAAGGGATCTACCGCACCACGGATGCGTGCGCACTCGACGCGGCACTGGACGCCGCCGAGCGGGAGGCACCGCCCACGATGCCGTTTGCCGACCGTGTGGCGCTGGCCCGAGCCGACTCAGCGCGCTTGGTGGGACTCCGTGGTATGCCGGACACCACCGCCCGGGTGCTGCCCGGTGCGGCCTGGCGTGCGGCGTGTGGCACGCGCCTTCGCGACGATCAGCAGGGCCTTGCCGTGTATCCACCGGCATTGTTGGTGCGGCCGGACGGGCCACGCTTCGTGAAGGACCTGCATCGTCGGCCTCCGGGGTCGACGGAGCCATACTTCCTGCTGCGCAAGCCCAACGCGGTCGGTGCCGCATTCGAGCTCCTGCCCCTGTCGGCGGACTCGCTCACGCGCGCCTGGGAGGACCCTGATGCCCCGTGATGACCGGATGCTGGTGGTGGTCCCCTGCTACAACGAGGCGCGTCGTTTGGATGATGCCGCCTTCCGTGCGTTCGTGGCGGGGCAGGCCGACGTGGACCTCTGCTTCGTCGATGACGGCAGCACCGACGACACCCGGGCCCGTCTCGAGGCGCTGGCCGCTGCGGTACCTGACCGGATCCGGGTATTGCGACAGCCCGTCAATGGCGGCAAGGCGGAGGCAGTACGCGCGGGGCTTCGGTGGGGGGGGGCGGAGGGCTATGCCCTCGGTGGCTACCTTGATGCCGATCTGGCGGCGCCGCTCGACACCATGCTGGTGCTGCGCGAGGTGTTGCAGGCGCAGCCACGCGTGGTGATGGCGATCGGCTCGCGGGTGAAGCTCCTCGGCTGGCGCATCACCCGATCAGCGCGTCGGCACTATCTCGGGCGCGTGTTCGCGACGTTCGCTTCACTCGCGTTGGGGCTGCCGGTCTACGACACCCAGTGTGGGGCCAAGCTGCTGCGGCTGGAGCTGGCGGCGCCGGTGCTGGCGGCGCCGTTTCTCTCGCGCTGGCTTTTCGACGTCGAGCTCATCGCGCGACTCCGCGACGCGGTGGGTGCGGAGCGGTTGCGGGAAGTCCCGCTGCCGGTGTGGGAGGATCCGGGCGGGTCGACCTTGGGGCTGACCGACTTCCTCACGGCCCCGCTGGAGTTGTGGCGGATCTGGCGCCGGTATCCGGGGGGCTAGGGCTGGACATGCCCGGGCAGTAGCAGCTGGATCGCGAGGGTGTCTACTGCCGGGGCGAGGGTCCACCAGTCACGATAGGGCGCGGTGGCCACCACGCGTACCGTCGCGCTGGGCAGCGGTCCGCAACTGTTCTGGTCGTTCAGGATGCCGAGACGATCGAGCGGACGGGCCAGTCTTTGGGCGACCAGATCGCAGGGTACGTCGAGCATCACCGGCAAATGCTTCGGCGCAACATGCATGGCAATCCCGTACTGCCGTAACTCGGGGCCGCTGACGGGCCAGCGGTTTGCTCCGGGTGAGGGTTTCACGACCAGCAACGTGTCCAAGGGGGGGGAGTCGGCCAGTACGCGCACGGTTGCGAGCGCGAGGTCGGCGAACGCGCGGCGCTCCCCGGCGGTGCGATGGCTCGCGATGGCGGTGTAGCCGAGCACGATGCCACCCCCCAACACCGCGATGATCGTTCCGAGTCGCCCCTGGCGCTGCAGCAGACTGAGAGCACCGGCGAGGAGGCCGGCGGAGCCGAGCGAAAACGGCAGGCCGTAGAAGGCGGCGTAACGGGGCCAGAGGGCATACACCATGGCACCTAGAACGGGGGCGGCAATTAGCACGGCTACCAGGTGGGTATGGCGCCACCGGGCACTAGGTGCACGCCAGACGCGCCCTATCCCGAGCATCGCCAACGCGAGCCACGCCAAGTTCGCTGGATAGAGCAGACTCGAGGTGGGTCCGGTGGCGAAGCGGACAGGGAGCAGCATCGCTTGCAGTAGGACCGGCACGCGTGAGAGGCTGGTGGCGTCCGGTCGGAACGCGGTCGCATAGGCTCCGGGGCTGGCATCCCCGAGCGCTGACCCCAGCACCACCAGCTCGACCAGCAGTACCGTCGCCAAGGCGACGAACAGTCGAACACGGTGTGGTGGGGAGGGCAATGGTCGATGGAATCCTCTGCCCGGACACCACAGGAGGCCCAGGACAAGGGCGACGGGGATCAGCACGCCGACCGCTTCCTTGGCGAGCATCACCCCGAGCGCGAACAGTGCGATGGTTGTGATGGTTGCGGTGGTCCACCCTATGCGCGTCGCCCGTTGTCCCATGAGGACAATGCCGAGGAGGAGCAGCGCCGCCAGCGGCTCCCCCACCAGGAAGAGCCAGCCCTCGGTGCCCGGCACCGTGAGCACAAACATCAGGGCCACGGCACCGGCGGCGAAGGCAGTCCCACCGAGTCGGAGCACCGTCCAGGCGAGGGTGCTCCCAAGGATGAGCATGAGGATTGCACGCTGCCACTGCCAGCCGACCGGGACTTCTCCGACCAGGGTCCAGGTGGTGGCGACTTGCAGGTACGTGAGATAATTCGCCCGGCCATCGGCTCGGGTCAATTCGGCCAAGGCCGCGACGGCGTCGGGCAGGCTCGTGGCGCGATCGAGCAGAGGGAGCATGTCCATGAAGTCCCAGACCGGAAACGCACCGACCACCCACGGCCGGATCACGCACAAGGCCAGCATGGGGGCGACGAGCGCCAGAACGCACGCCCAGACTGCAGGCGGGTCGTGGTCTCGTGCGCAAAGGGTCGCCTCTGGAACCATTTCGTGAATCATCCGGGAGAGTGACGTGGCAACGCATCGGTGCATGGTCTGTGCCTCGGAGGAGGCCTCTCCGTTCGTCCGGGATGGTCGGTTCACGATCATGGCGTGCGCCGGGTGTGGGCTGCGCTACCTCGATCCGCAACCCACAGCCGAGGAACTGGCGGCGCTATACGGAGAGGCATACTTCGCCCGCCAGCACCCGGAGCAGCCCGGATACGACCAGTATCTTGAGGAGACCGAGAACCATCGCCGGACCTTCGAACACCGTTTGGGGCTCCTGCCCTCGCCGCGGGACGGTGGCCTGGTGCTCGATGTCGGGGCCGCCACCGGGCTGTTCGTGGAGCGGGCTCGCGCCCGCGGCTGGGATGCCACCGGGGTCGAACCGAGCGCTTGGGCGGCGGCCCATGCACGCGATGTGCACGCCCAGCCAGTCGTGACCGGGGTGCTCTCGGCGCAGGGACTTCCGGCGGCGAGCGTCGAGATGGTAACGATGTGGGAGGTGATCGAGCACGTGCCGGATCCGCTCGAGGAGTTGCGCGAGATTCGCCGCATCCTGCGTCCCGGGGGGACGCTCGCCCTGTCGACCCCTGACGCTGGCAGCCTCGTCGCGCGCCTGCTTGGTCGGCGCTGGCCCGGGTGGCGGAAGATCCCTGAGCACCTCTACCACTTCGATCGCGGAACACTCCGTCAGCTGTTGACGCAGGCAGGCTTCCGGGTCGACGCAATGCACTATGTGCCGCTCATCGTGAGCCGCCGGTACCTGCTTGATCGCGGACGTGACCTGCTTGGCTTTCGACTCGATCGCTGGGGCCTCGCCGGCAACCTTGCCGCACCGATCCGCGTCAACCCCTACTACGACCTCTTCGTGCGGGCGCACGCGACGTGAGCGGCGCAGCCCGCCTGGCGCTCAGCGTGGTATTGCCATGCCACCACGCCACGGCGACCGTTCATCGCACCGTGGAGACCCTGCTCGAGTTTCTGCCGACCGTCGCATCGACATGGGAAGTGGTGGTGGTGGACGACGGAGCGAACACCTTCGACCGTGATCCCCTGCCCGACGACCAACGCATACGCTTGTTGCGGCACGACACAAATCTCGGCAAGGGCGCGGCCGTGCGCACTGGCATGCTCGCTGCACGGGGCGACGTGCGCGTGTTCACGGATGCCGACCTGCCCTACGACCGCGAGCTGATTGCGGTGATGCGACACTACATCGCTGTGCAGGGATTCCATCTGGTGGTCGGCGACCGTACGCTCCCCGGTTCTGCCTACGCACCAGCATCCGGGGTGCGCCGTCTCGTCTCCGGACTCGGTGCGGTGATCATCGGATCCCTTGTGACGGGCGGGTTCCACGATACCCAGTGCGGCATCAAGGCGATGCGGGGTGACATCGCTGATGCCCTGTTCCCGCTGGTCCGCATCACCGGGTTTGCCTTCGATGTGGAGGTGATCTACCTCGCCTTGAAGCACGGCCTCGATGTCAAGCGCATCCCCGTGCGACTGCGCCGAAACGAATCCTCCTCCGTCCGGCCGGTGCGCGATGCCCTCCGGGCTGCTCGCGATATCGCTGCGATCAAGTGGCACCAAGTGCGGGGTGCGTACTGGAGCCCGGAACTCGCCCGGTTGCCGGCGGTCGAAATGGCCGTGATCCGGTCCTCGATACCCCCCCCCACCCCCTAACGCCGGGCCTCGACCCACGCCCCAAGCAGCAGCATCCGCAGGTCGTCAGGGGCCCGCCCACTCCGCGGCGCCAGCGCGGTGAGCCAGCGGTCGGCCGCGGGCTGATCTCCGGCCCGGAGCGCCAGCACCACGGCGCCGTCCATTGCCTCAGCCACCGGGAGCCACTGGCTCAGGGCACCGTCGGCATCGAGGCGCGCCACTGCGGCCAGCGCGGTCGGCGCGTCCCAAGCAGCGACCGCGTGACGGAAGGCAATCACCGAGTGGACGCCGGGGGGAGCATCCAGCCGGTGCGCGGCCGCCTCGGCTGCCGCGAAAAACCCACTGTCTGCCACGCCAGCCGCGCCGCCGTGCACCAAGGCACTCGCGTGCGCCATGGCGTCCAGCCAAGCACGCCAGATACGCGGAGGCGCCGGACTGTCGCGCAGAAGCTCCCACTGCTGCAGGCTCCATTGGGCCTGCAATCCGGCCGCATCGACGGCCTCCGGCTCGCGCCCGAGCTGCTGGGCGATCCACCCCTGGTCGAGCCGCCCGAGGCCCTCCGCCGGGAGCGCGGTCGGGGCCGGGCGACTCGGAGCCGCTCCCGCCAGAGCCTGAGCCAGATTCCACCAAGACGTGCCAAGGGCGAGCATTCCGGAGGCGCTGGTGAGGCCGAAGCGGGTGCGCTCGGCCCCGAGGTCGAGGACCGGGTAGTAGTCCGAGTTCGGTTGGCCCACCCGCGCCAGCAGCGGACGCAGCAGGGCGGGGGTGCCGAGCGTGAGGGCAGCGAAGTCGCTCGGGGCGAACGGCACAAAGCGGCAGAGGTCATCCTGCAGGGGGGGGGAGCCCAGGACGGTGGCAGCGGCCAGCGGGGGCATCGTGGCCGCGGCGCTCGCCACCACGAGCAGGTCACCCGGACCGACCTGATGCAGCGTCCAGGACGGGAAGACCCGGTCGATCGCGGCGAGCACACTGAGGACCAAGGCGTCGTTGAGTTGGTAGGTGTGCAGCCACTGCCCGAACACCCCGCCGTCGGCCAGGCTCGCCCGCACCCGCGCGTAGAACTCCACGGTGAACAGCCCGGCCACACCCGACACCCATGGGTTCGACGGCTCGGAGAGGATGAGGTCCCAGCGGATCGCGGAGGTGGTGAAGTGCGCCTTGGCATCGCCGATCACGATCCGGGAGCGCGGGTCATCGTACACCCGCGCGTTCGCGGGCAGGAAGGCGCGGGCACCCTCCACCATCCGTGGCTCGATCTCGATCGTGGTCACCTTCTTGAGCCAGGGCAACCCGAGCAGGAGGTGCGACGACATTCCCGAGCCGAAGCCGATCACTGCCGCGGTGCGCGCCCCCGGGTGGTAGGCCGCGGTGAGCAGCGGGAGGAGGGTCTGGGTACTCTCGTCACCGCCGAGTCGTCGGGGGAGGGCATCCTCGCACTGCGACCGCCACCATGGGCCGAGGGACGCGTCGGGCTTTCCGTTGGTCGAGATCGCGCGGTCACCCGCGGAGCCCTCGGCCACCGAGACCGTCGCCGTGCGGCCATCGGCGTAGTAGCGCACCGCGGCGCGATTCTGCCATGCGGCCGTCCCGGTGCGGAACACCCCGCTCGTCAGCAGGGCCCGGTCGAGCGGGACGAGAATCACCACCGCCGCTATCACACTCACGGCCACTGCGCTCGCGGCGATCACCTGTCGCCGGGCCCCCAGCCGCCAGAGGATGAGCAGGCCCAGGAGGATATCGAGCGCCCCCGCCGACAGGAGCATCGCCTTCAAGCCGAGGAGAGGGAGGAAGACCAATGCCGCGAGGGACACGCCGACGATCGAGCCGAAGGTGTTCCACGCGTACACGCGCCCGATGGCGCGCTCGCCCATCCCGCCCACGAAGAGCGCCCGGGTGATGAGCGGCAGTGTCATCCCCGCACAGATGGTGGCGGGGAGCATGATCACCAGACAGAGACCGTAGCGCAGCACCGAGAAGCCGGCATAGCCGGCGTCGGTACGCGTGACCATCGCCATCAACGTGGTGAACCAGTCGAACGAGGCCACATAGACCGGCAGGGTGAGGATGGCGAGCACGCCCATCGCCACCTGGACCCGGCCGAGGAGCGCGAGAGGGGCGCGGTGCCGGTCGATGCGCCGCACCGAGAGCGCGCCGATCGCGATCCCGAGGATGAACGCCGAGAGCATCAGCTCAAAGGCATGGGTGGCGCTGCCGAGCACCAGGGCGAGCATCCGGATCCAGTCGATCTCGTAGGCGAACGATGCGACTGCGGTTCCGAACGCCACGGTGAGGAGCAGCGGCTCGAGCCGAGCGGCAGGCAGCGCCTCGCTCGGGGGGGGCACGGGCATGGGCACGGGTGCGGGTGCCGTCGGTGCGACCGCGCCCGCCCGCTGCCGACCCAGGAGCAGCGCCCCAAGCGCCACCACCAAGTTGATCGTCCCGGCTGCTGCCACCACGCCGGGGAGCCCTGCGAGCCGAAGGACCACGAACCCGGCGAGGAGCACGCCCACGGCGCCGCCCAGCGCGTTGGTGAAGTACACCCAGGCCAGGACCTGCCCCGGCCGCGTGGGGGTGCGGCGTAACACCGCCGCGCTCAGCAGCGGGAAGGTCGCCCCTAGAAGGATCGACTGCGGCAGGATCAGCAGCGCGGGGAGGCCCCAGCGGACCAGCCCGAGCGCAGCGCTCCCAGCCAGTGCCGGAAAGAGGCGGTCGTATGCGAGGCCGGCTGTGGCCACGAAGACGTCATGAAAGAAGAGGCCCATGACCCCGATGGCCCCCTCGATGAGGGCGTACGCCAGCAGTGGTCGCGGGATGCGGGCGCTCCAACCGGAGAGGAGGTAGGCGCCGATCGACATCCCCCCGAGGAAGATCACCAGCACCATGACCTGCGCGTAGGCGTCGTGGCCGACCAGGAGCCCCAGGTACCGGGTCCATACTGACTCGTAAAAGAGGCCCGCGACGCCGGACAGAAACGAGAGGGCGAGGATCAGCGTGCGCATTGCGGCTACCGACCGGTCCACGGCGGTCCCGGCGGCGGGAGCGGCGGCTGCAATTGGTAGACCCCGGGTTCTTCTTCCTCGTTCGTGAAGAGCTGTTGCAGATCGCCAGGTGACACGACGCTGTGGCGGGGAGGGGAAGTGACCCGGACGCTGTCAATCC